>JAUCPZ010000141.1 GCA_030372995.1 Dehalococcoidia bacterium | reverse complement strand
TTCGGAACTCGTCGGCAGCGTCAGATGTGTATAAGAGACAGATCCTGGCGTCCGTGGGCATGGTCTTCTCGTTGGCAGCGTTCTACCTCTACGACAGGTATGCTGAGGGTAGAATCACGAGGCGGTGGGACATTGTTTGTGGACTGGTCAGCGTGGCGCTGGGAGTGTACGTCCACCTAGTGCAGGCGGTAGTCTTGGGGAGCTTCATCCTGGGAGTCATAACAGGATTGTGGAGCCTCATGATGGTGGTTGCGGTGGTGTTGTTCGTGGATAGACAGGCCATGGCATGCGTGAAGAGTGCTACGAGGAGCGTACTGGCGGATAAATCCTAGACTGGTGAAGATGGTATGATTACGACTATGGGTGCCTGCATGGAGGGGATGTGCGAGCCTGGTATGCTCGACATAGTCGTCGCTATGGTCATCATGGTCGTCGTCAGCATATACGTGGCTGGAGGATTAGTATTCTCGCCGTGGTGATGTTATGATTACGACTAGCATGCTCGAAACCCTGTTATGGTTGGACCTGGCCTTCTCGCTGGCAGCGTTCTACTTCTTCGTACAGTATAGGCTCGGCGTCACCACGTATGGGGACATTGTTTGTGGACTGCTCAGCGTGGTGTTGAGCGGCTATATTGCTATTGGTGTGGGGGCTGGGTTGTTTAAATCCGAGATTCTCGGAGTCATAGTCCAGGATAACGGGTTTGCGCTCATAGCCGGCTTGTGGAGCCTATTCATGATGCTAATGGTGTTATTGTTCGTGTTGAAGCACGTCGCGGATGGTGGTGTTGGTGTCGGAGGTTAAACGCTCGTACAACCCGTACCTGCCAGAGCAGGCCCCCGTGGAGTACATGAAGACCAAGTTCATGTACGACGAGTACGTGCTAAACACGCTCGTACCCTACATTAACTCTACGAGGTGGAGCCAGCGGACGAAGAACAAGTACATTGCAATCGTGATGGAGATGTTCTACCCAGACATGAAACTGGCCAACCTATCCGAGGCTGAGGCTAGGCGGTGGGTCGCCAGCCTCAATAAGCGCCTGCTAATGGCCAGGGTTGGGTGTGACAGGGACGAGACGAGTACCACCGAGTATGCTGTGATGAACGACGTGATAAAGGAGCATGCCACGTTCCCGATTAGCAGGGCGATAGGCCCGGACAGGGCTGCCATGCTCCTCATAAGGACCGAGAGCCACGCGAGATACTACGAGGAACAGGTGCAGCGACAACGAGAGGAGGCGGCAGGACCCCTCGGCAGATTCAAAAACGCGGTGCAAAGAGTGTTCAGATAACAAGGTGGTATCATGAGAGGAGAGGATAAAGAAGACAGTGAGAAGTTGAGGCGTGGCATCGACATGCTGCGCTCCAGGCTGCCCAGGATTGAACTACGAGCCGCCTCGAAGAGGAGGCGATGATGCGTATGCGGGAGAAGGAAGAAGTACACGTACGACTAAAAAATAAAACTGGTAGTGGGGCCTCGGAGAAGCCTGGGTTGGGGGAGCGGTTGCGTGGCTGGGTGCGGGAGAAGCTTAGCACCCCGGAGAAGAAGCCCCCATCGCCAAAGGAGCGGTTGAAGTCGCTGCGCATGCGCGAGAGGATGACGCGTAGGCGCGAGAAGGAGCTCCGGGTCGCCGAGAAGGAGCTCCGAGTCGCCGAGAAGCTTGAGAGGCTTCGCAGGCGCGAGGAGCGGCTCGGGAGCGCCGGTACTAGACGCATTGAGTCGTACACTGAGCCGCCTCCAGGGCTTGGCGGCCCGTTTGGCGACGCGCTCCTCGGCGGGTCGTTCGACACTGGACCATTCGGCGCCTCGCTCCTAGAGGGGCCGTTCTCCCAGGCGTTCGCCCCGGCGACGAGGATGCGCGCTGTGAGGAAGAAGCGTGAGCGTGGTGATAGTGGTGGCGTGCACATCCACATCCACAAATAGGATACTAGTGGACCACGGGATACTAGTGGACCACGCGGCGGCGTACGCTGAGTGGCTCTGCACTCGTGTTGAGAGGCCCAGGTCGCTCTGCGAGTTCGTAGTCCTCAATGTCACAGCCGCCGTGTTCGCATACTCCGCGCTAGCATTCTATCTCGGAGACCATGCGACTGGGAGCATCGCACTAGTCGCCGGACCCCTCTTGTTGTTCCAGTTACTAGTTCCTCGCCATGTCTACGACTACATGGCCGCACACTATGAGGGGGACTTCGAGCCACCAATACGATGGGATTGGGAGTGGTGATCTATGAAGCTAAACTTGAAGTTTCCTAACTTGAAGTTTCCTAACCCGTTGAACAAGGGTGAGATGAGGGCTGCGAGCATGAACACTGGCGACTACGTGGACATGGTGCAGGGACCATGGCAGGGTGTTAACGTTCTCAGCCTGGTCCTCGCCCTATCATCGCTCATAGTAACGGTCCTCGTAGTACTATTATACTATTACAAGTACACGTCGTTGTACTACTGGCTAGCCTACCCGGCGCTGGTCATAGTAGTACTAGTAGCGGACAGGTTGTACATCAACCATTATGCCCCGGAGTCGTTGCTGTTCGTCGAGTGTAGGCGTAAAAACCTCCCCTTGGGAGGATACACTGGGGTAATGGGATGGAGACGTGGGAGCCGTTGTACAAGGACAAGAAGGGCAGCCTGTTCTTCAAGCGGTTTGGCAAGGTTTTCGGCCTCGACATGACATTGTACAACGAGGCCAGGAGCAGCTTCTGCCGCGGACTAGAGATTATAGACTATAACACCGACGCCCTACTACCATATGGTGGGTTGCACGCCGCATCGGTCTTCCAGACCGTCGACTACCTGCGCAGCCCCGAGAACAATTATAGGAGGCTTAGCGCGTTGCCAAACCTCCAGATGATGACCCTCGTCTCGAAGCCGCTCAGCGAGGCAGCGGACATTGTTTACAGGTACGTGGACGTGGAGCGCAAGCCAGGGATGACTGACGACGAGTACAAGAATCTCGTCGAGGCGGAGGCCCAGGAGCTGCTAGGAGAGGTTAGGCGAGCCCAGGAAGAGCTAAGGTCGCTGCCAGTGTTGCACGGCGTGTTCAACTGGAACGTGATTGCACAGGTCATGAACACCCAGCTAGACGTGAAGTGGGCGCAGGACATGGAGTCGGAGATAAGGAACGAGACCATAAACGAGGAGAAGGTCATGCGGAGCCGCATGAACTGGGCGATAATAGTAGTAGCCATTATAATCGCAGGGGGCATAGCCGGATTATTAATATTAAGCCAGCTACACTAGGGTGGATGGAGATGATAATGGACGATTCTGGTGGAGTCGGGGGTGAGGCATTGTTCCTCGCCCTGCTAATCGTGTTGGGCTTGTTCTTGCAAATCGTATTATACCCCTTCTTCGAGGTAGGGACGAGTATCACGACACTTACTCGGGGATGGGGTGGCTGAGCGTCATGGGCTATGACACTGTCAAGGGGTTGAACCTTGTGT
>JAUCPZ010000140.1 GCA_030372995.1 Dehalococcoidia bacterium | reverse complement strand
TTTAAATGGGGGGGCGGGGCTTCGCCGCGCGCCTCTACTGGGAAGAGGTCCCGCCAGGGGTCAGCGCTTTCAGCGAAGACAACCGGCTCATCTTCGCCGTCGGCCCTCTTGCCGGTGTCCCCGTCATCGGCGGATCGAGATGGGGTGTCTACGGCAAATCCCCGATTCCTGCCCCACACACTTTCAGCTACAGCAACCTGGGCGGAAGATGGGGTGCGGAGTTGAAGTTCGCCGGATACGATGGCCTGGTAATCTGGGGCAAAGCCGACAAGCCGGTCTACCTGATCCTGAGGGACGGAGAAGTCGCATTCAAAGACGCATCGGCCCTGTGGGGCAAGGGAGCAGCCCAGACGCGAGAAGCCATCAAGAGGGAACTGGGCAGCGACGTGCGGGTAGTGGCCGTAGGGCCCGCCGGCGAGAACCTGGTCGCCGCCGGCGGGCTCCTGGCCGACGCCGACGCCAGCGGCTCGGCTGGGCTGGGTGCCATCATGGGCGCCAAGCGCCTGAAGGCCATCGCTGTCAAGGGCAGCGGCAGGAAGGTGAACGTAGCGCATCCGGAGACTCTGAAGCAGCTCACCGGTTACCTCCGCAGCCTGAACCGCGGCAGCTTCACCGCCTGGGGAACCGACTTCGTAGTGAGCGGCCCGAAGGCTAAGAAGGACCCCTGTTACGGCTGCCAGGGCAAGTGCCTGCGCATCAGGTACACGGCCGACGACGGCACCAGCGGCAAGTTTGTTTGTCAGTCGTCCCTGTTCTATCAGCAGTGGGCCTGGCGGTACTACGGGCAGCAGACCGAGGCCGCCTTCCACGCCAACCGGATCAGCGATGACTACGGCCTGGACACCTGGTTCCTCGAGCAGGCGCTGGCCTGGCTCTACCGCTGCCACCGCGCCGGATTGCCCGCCGAGCAACGGCTCGGCCTGCAGATGTCCCAGTTGGGAAGTGTGGAGTTCATCGAGAGCCTAGTCAAGATGATCGCCCTGCGCCAGGGCTTCGGCGATGCGCTGGCGCAGGGGCTGAACGTTGCCGCCAGGTTGCTGGGCGGTCAGTCGGAGTCGCTCATCAAGCACCCTGACCCCTACGAACCCCGCCTGTACCTGACCACAGCGCTGCTATGGGCCGTGGAGCCGAGGGAGCCGATCCAGGCCCTGCACGAAGTGGGCTACCCGCTGGCCAAGTGGACCACCGGCATAAAGGGAGCGGAGAAGACGCACGTTGACAGCGCGGCCGTCCGTGCCATAGCCAAGCGCTTCTGGGGCAGCGAGGCTGCCGCCGACTTCACGACCACCGACGGCAAGGCCCTGGCAGCGAAAATGATCCAGGACCGCCAATACGTCAAAGAGAGCCTGATCCTCTGCGACTGGATATATCCCATTTCGGACAGCGAGCTCAGCCCAGACCACGTGGGCGACCCCAGTCTTGAGAGCCGGCTGTTCTCGGCAGTGACCGGCATCGAGACCGATGAGGTGGGGTTGTACCGCATCGGCGAGGCCGTCTTCAATCAGCAGCGCGCTGCCATGATCCGCGATGGCCGCCGCGGCCGGGAAGATGATAGACTGCCTGAGGACTGGCACAACGAGCCGTTGAAGCGGGGCGTCATGGACCCCGAGTGCCTGGTGCCGGACAGAGAGGGGAAGCCGGTGTCGCGGGTGGGGGCGGTAGTGGACCGGCAGGAATTCGAGCGGATGAAGGACGAATACTACGCCATCAGGGGCTGGAACTCCCTCACGGGCCTGCAGACACGCCGGACGCTGGAAGGGCTGGGCCTGAAGGACGTGGCCGACGACCTGGAGCATCGCGGCCTACTTGGACAGGACCAATGAAGTATGCATGGGGCGTACATGGAACATCCATCTCAGGCGGAGCCCCTTTGCGTTACCTATTCGTCCCCCAACAGTGGGGGCAAAGGGCGTTGAACAGAGTGTTACCAGCCTCTCACGTTGACAATCCCAGGGAAGGGCAGCGACCTGACACCCGCGCAGAAGCTCTGCTTCACCCGTCTCAAGCATGGGGCGTGCAGAGGGGCGGAGCCTCTCTGCATTATTCATCATCCCCCTTTCCCAAAGGGGGACACAGGGGGATTGGCCCAGGGTGGGAGCGAAAGATGTTTCGCCTTCACGTTTCTGGATCCCGCCTCCGCGGGAATGACAAAACGGAATAGGAGGCATTCAAATGTCAGAACTCAATGACTACAGCGGCCCCTTCAGGCCCGACCTCACGTTCAAAGATCTCTCCAAGGATTTCCTGCTCAAGGTCATCCGCATCTGGCAGTGGTCCTGGATCCAGTTGGACGCCGCCTGGTTCGAGCCCCTCAAGGACAGGGTGAGGATGGACACCGCCCACGCCTGTGACCTCGAGATGTGGCTCCGCTGCGCCGAGCGCTGCAACACCCGTTACGCCAAGATCGCCAAGATCCCACTGACAAACGCCGTTGATTGCCTGAAGGTTCTCCAGCTGCCGCTGGACAACACCATGGGCGCCGTCTATCCCACCGCGCACGAGATCAGGGACGAGAACTACGCCGTGATCACCGTTCAGAAGTGTCCCAGCCTGGAGTTCTGCGAGAGAAATGCGCCCGACCGCATAGTGCCGATGTGCGTCATCAACGAACCGCACCTGATCCACTGGTACAAGGTCAATACCGACGTCACGGTGGCTGCGACGAAGCTCCCGCCCCGGCAGAGTCCGGACGAGATCGCCTGCCAGTGGGTGTACAGCTACCAGGCTCCCAAGGGGACCAGGGTCAGGAGCACCGAGGAAGTCGTGGACGAGACCACCGACCCGCCGGAGATCGACGACATGAGCGGGAAGTACTACCCGCACCTCACCCACAACAATTTCTCCAAGGCCTTCCTGCTCAAGATGATGACGGCCTGGCAATACGCCTGGCTGGTGATGAACGAGGGCTACTACTTCGCTGTCATGAGAAGATTCGGCCAGAGAATGGCCGACGAATGCGAAGCGGCCGCCTGGCTGCGGGTGGCCGAGCGCACCAACAAGCGCTATGCGCCCGTCGGCGGGTTCAAGCTGGAGACCGTCACCGACTCCCTCAAGGTGCTGCAGTTGGCGATGGACAGCACCATGGGCTTCTTCCCGGCGAAATACGACATCAAAAGCCCCAACCACGTCATTCTGAAGATA
>JAUCPZ010000139.1 GCA_030372995.1 Dehalococcoidia bacterium | reverse complement strand
AAGGGGCGTCAATCGAAGATCCGTCTCAGGCGGAGAGGGGCAGAGCCCCTCTTGGCTTACCCGTCTGGCCCGAGCGAGGGCCAGGTGATAATGCGAAGTGCCCAGCTCATGGCTCGTAGCGCGGTGGGTCGAAAGGCCACAAATCCCAAGTCCTAAGTCCCAAATCCCAAATCCTAAACCATAAGCTCATAGCTGATGGCCCATGGCAGTGAGCGGCTCTGGCGCGGCTCGCTACAGCCAGCGGCTGCCGATCCTTGGCATGGGGCGTCAAGAGGGGCGGAGCCCCTCTTGATGTACTCGTACGGCCCGAGCGAGGGCCAGGTGATTGGAGAACGGCTTTGGGTGACGAACCCTTGCCCGTGCCCCGAGCATCGTGCGGACAGGTTTTTCGCCACAGTGACCCACTAGGGCGGGGTGGATGCCAGACGGTCTTCAGGAGGCCGTCCGGGCTGTGGCGGCCTTAGCCGCCTTGGCTCCAGCCATCTTCGCATCCATGTAGGACTTCAGGGCTTCTTGAGAGTTCATCGTGAACTTGAAGTTCGTCGTCTTGGCCAGCTTCTCGGTACTGAGTATGATGGGATACTTCATGTACTCCAGACCACCTGCCGGCGACTTGCGCTGGATGCGTGTAGCCCAACTGAAGCTGATCAGGAACTTCCAGAGCCACGACGGCAAACCAAGCGAGGGCTTTCCAGTGGCCCGCAGCATGTCCCGGTAGGGCAGAGCACCCTCCGCGCCCGCGTTGAAGATCCCTGAACGCCTTTCCTTCACCAGCGTCATGTCAAGCCTTGCCAGATCGTCCTCGAAGATGAACTGCCATCCCGGATTGTAGCCGCATACATGAATGGTGACCGGCATGAACAGCACATTAAGGCCGGATACGCCGGCATGCGGGCCGACAACTGAGACAACCCGGACAATGGTTACGCTCTGTTTGGGATGATTCCTCATGTACTCCTGGAACATCAAGTCCACCTCTGCTTTGTCCTGGCCATATGGGAAGGCCGGGACTGGCCTGAGGGGCTGATCCTCCGTAATGAGCGGAGGGTTGTCCGGGTGGGGACCATATACGGTGTGGCTGCTTTGATAGAAGAGGGCTTCCACCGATGTGGCTTCACAGGCGCTGAGGAAGCTCTGAGAGCCGCGAATGTTGATGTCGTGAGCGTCAACCCGGAAATTCGGCGGTAGCACGAAAGCCAGGTGAAACGCCGAGTCTACCTTGTTCTG
This sequence comes from Dehalococcoidia bacterium, assembly GCA_030372995.1. GTDB lineage: Bacteria > Chloroflexota > Dehalococcoidia > UBA2247 > RBG-13-53-26 > JAFGCL01. The sequence continues at coordinate 7,299 of JAUCPZ010000139.1, read as the reverse complement.
GGCAAAAATGTCGATAAGAGGTTCCCGGACGTCCCGGGAGTAGAACTTCAGCTTGCTCGTGGCATAGCTTGGCGGCCTGATGTCTATGCCGACGACAGATTCCACGTCTTTATCTTGATCCAGGAGCTTGAGTATCTGTGTGCCAAGGTAGCCGGATATCCCGGTGATAGCGACCCTCTTCACGTGTACCCTCCTTGAAAGACACGCCCATGGGAAGCGTGCTCGTGGTGTTCTCTAACGGACTCGCATTCGCCGCCCCCTGGGCAGCGCAAAGTATGCGCTGCGCGCCGTTCGGATGTCAAGTCGCGCGCGAATGGAATCCGCTGCGAGGTTGTGCTCAAAGAACGGCTGACTGCGCTTCTTCAGCCACAGGCAGGGAGAAAGCCGCATTCGATGAAGCGTGTCTCAGCGCAGGAGATCGCCGAGCTTGGCGAACTCAGTGCGGGCGTGTTCATTTAGGTCTCTCTCGAATGCCGGTGAGAGGTGCAGCCTGATCAGCGGATCGAGTATCTTGCCGAAGCCTTCATACCCTGCTTTGACCGTGTGAACGATGTCGACTCCGCCGGGACGATCCTCAAACTCCAGCACCAGCCAGGCTGGCAAGGCCGGTACCTTGATGATCTGGTATTCGATTCGCTTGCCAGGCGCATATGCCGTCACCTTGCCCCTGCACTTCAGCCGGTGCTTGCCCACGTACTCGTCGAAATAGACCAGGCTGCCGACGACTTCTGGCGTGCGGCTTAGAGTATGGAACTGGAGGTGAGTGCCCTGCCACCATCGCTGGTAGTCTGTATCGGTGCAGTTGATGAAGAAGTCGGTTACCCGCTTTCCGGTGATTCCCTGAACCGCGACTCTGGTCTGCAGCACAACCATACTCGGCCTCGCGATGGCGTGTCGGGGGGTGGGAGCGGTTCAGTCCTCCTCCTCTTCCTCCCTCCTCATCTTTCGGGCTTCAGTCAGCATCTGCTCAATCCGGAGATCGTTTCCTGATACCACCAGGATGTCATTGGCTCTGACGACCTCCATCCGGTCGGGTGTGACGATCACCTCCCGCTCCCGCTGGATGATGAGCACTGCTACTCCCCATTTCCCCTCGCGGCCCAGCCCCAGTTCGGAGAGCGTTCTGCCGATGAAGCTGTTGGGAGGGGACAACTTGGCCACCCCGTAGGATGCGGCCAGCGGCATGTAGTCCAGAACCTGCGTCAGCATCAGACCGTGCGCTACCCTGGTGCCCATCTCGCGCTCGGGGTAGACAACTTTGTCGGCGCCGATCTTGTCCAGGATGCTGCCATGCAGGTCATTGTTCGCCCTGGCCACTACGTACCGGACACCCAGCTTCCGCAACAGTATGGTAGAGAGCACGCTGTTCTCAATGTCGGATCCCATGGCCACTATGGCCACGTCGAACTTGTCGATACCCAGTTCCCTGAGTACTGCCTCGTCGGTTCCATCCGCCTGAACGGCGCGCGTGATAGTGGACGCGATGGCCTGTACCTTCTTTTCATCAACATCCATGGCCAGGACGTCGTATCCCATGCTCAGCAGAGTGCTGGCGAGGCTGACCCCGAATCGCCCCAGTCCCAGAATCGCTACCTGTATCTTCATGACTACACCCCCTAACCGATCCTCACCTGATCCTGAGGATACCGGTATTCCGTTGTTCGCTGGCGCTGCACCAGTGACAATGCCAGTGTCAGAGGGCCCAGCCTGCCAGCAAACATGGTAACAATGATAATGAATTTCCCGGCCAAAGTTAGCGCGCCGGTGATTCCTGTCGAGAGCCCCACCGTGCCAAAGGCGGAGACGGTCTCAAAGAGAATCTGAATGAAGTCGAAGCCCTTGCCGGTCTCGGTTATGGTCAGGATCAGAGTCACCACTCCAACAAGGCCCAGCGCCAGCATAGCCACAGCCAAGGCCCGGTGGATCTGCTGCGGCCGCAGCTCCCGGCCAAAGGCCTGGGCGTACTCCTTGCCCCTGAGTGAGCTCCAGACAGTGGCTATGAGCACCCCGAAGGTGCTGACCTTTACCCCGCCAGCGGTGGACCCGGAGGCGGCACCGATGAACATGAGCATGATCGTGAAGAAAAGCGAGTACGCGGTCATCATGGGGACAGAGATCACATTGAACCCTGCAGTCCTGGCGGTTACCGACTGGAAGAATGCATTCAGCACCTTCTGGGGAAACGGCATCGGGCCAAGAGTGCTCTCGTTGGTGTACTCCATTGCTAGAAGGATAATCGTTCCCAGGACCAGCAGCGCGATGGTCATAACAATCACCAGCTTGCTGTCAAGAGTCAGCCCCTTAAAGCTCCTCTTGCGGAAGACGTCCCACGCTACCAGGAAGCTTATGCCGCCGAGGATGATCAACGCAGCCGTGGTAAGAATGACAAGGGGGTCGTTGTTGTAGCGCATCAGGCTGCCTCCCCCTTCGGTGCCGGAGAGGTCGAAGCCAGCATTGCAGAAAGAGGAGACGGCGTGGAACAATGAGTGCCACAGGGCAGTGGCCGGTGAACTGAACTCCTGAGAAAACCTGATGTAGAAGATGACGGCTCCAATGCCCTCAAAGAAGATCGTGAAGAAGGCGATGCCCATGAGCAACGCGACCAAACCTCCCAGTTTCTGCATGCCCAGTGACTCCCCGATGAGCAGCTTCTCCCGCAACCCGACGCTGCGGCCAAAGGCGAGGAGAAGCAAACTGGCGCTGGTCATGAAGCCGAAGCCTCCCACCTGGATCAGCAGCAGGATGACCGCCTGGCCGAAACCACTCCAGTACGTGGCGGTGTCATGCACGGTCAATCCCGTCACGCAGGTTGCGGAGGTGGCCGTGAAAAGGGCATCTGGGAAGCTGGTCCACGTGTGATCTTGTGACGAAATCGGCAGCATGAGCAGCACCGCGCCGATGGCGATGATGATGGCGAACCCCCAGATGACTACGGCGACGGAGATAGACCGGAACTTGGGGGTCTGCACCAAAGCCAGGGGAATCCGCCATGGCTCTATCCGGGGGACACGGAATATCCTGTCTCCCAGCTTCTGAAAAGGCTCAAACTGTCTTCGCGGTTCCATCCCGATTGCTCACAACTCTGCTCGGTCCACGCTTGTTGGGCCTGAACAATCAAGACGGAAGTATAGCACAGTCGGGGTAGCTGGGAAGCTGCCGGCGGATGGGGCAGCCGTTTAGGCTGCTGCGTGAGGGATGGATGGGGTCATGGACGTCGCAGGTTGGAGAAGCTGCATCTGCGCCAATGGGCAGGAGCACTTCCGACCTATTCGAAGACAACCTCGCCGCTCTTGCCGCCGCTCTTCCGGGCCAGGCGGATGTTCTCAATCCGCATCCTGGGATCCACGCCTTTGCACATGTCGTATATTGTCAACGCGCTGATTGCCACGGCGGTCAGCGCCTCCATTTCCACTCCGGTCTTTCCGGTATTCCTCACCGTCGCGGTGATGTTGACAGCCTTCTTCCTGCCATCGAGGTCGAAGTCAACCCTGATCTCAGAAAGGAGAAGAGGATGGCACAGAGGCAGCAGCGCGGGAGTCTGCTTCGCTGCCATAATGCCGGCTACTTGCGCTGCCGCCAGAACGTCGCCCTTGGGCAGCGTGCCTTCCCGCAGCATCTCAAAGGTCGCCGCCTGCATCCGCACGCTCCCTCTGGCCACGGCCTCCCGTACCGAGTCAGGCTTCCCGCCCACATCGATCATGCGAACTCGACCGCCCATGGTGCTAGCCTCCTACCTGAGTCATCGGTCTTCTCTGGCTGACTACTCCTTGGGAAACGCGGTGGCCCGCCGGCTTGGCGGCTATGGCCTTCAGGAGCAACTGGCTGATATCCGCCGGAGACGCTCCGGCACGCAGAGGCGCCCGCAGGTCAAACTCCTCGCTGGAAAGAAGGCAAGGCAGCAGCTTGCCATCGGCCGTCAGCCTGAGCCGGTTACACTTGAAGCAAAAGTGATCGCTCACCGGAGTGATGAACCCGATCGTGCCTCTGGCTCCGGGTAGCCGGTAGTAGCTGGCCGGGCCGTTCCCCATCAAGGGCGAGCACGGCTCCAGCTTGCCGAGCTGAGAAAGGATATCCCACATCTCGTTTGCGGGAACGAACTCTGGCTGTTTCGCGCCCCCGTTCAGGATCGGCATCAGCTCGATGAAACGGACGTTCCAGCCATCTGCAGTAAGGCGGGCGAAATCAAGAAGCTCATCATCGTTGATGCCCCGCATGACCACCACGTTCACCTTGATGGGGGCGATACCGGCCCTTCGGGCTTCTGTGATTCCTTCGAGGACGTCTTGCAGCCTGTCATACCCGGTGATCTCTCTGAACCGCTGCCTCTTCAGCGAGTCGAGGCTCACGTTGACCCTCTGCAGCCCTGCGTTCTTCAGGGCGGCGGCATAATCCTTCAACAATACGCCGTTGGTGGTCAGAGACAGGTCTTCGATCTCCCTGACCTCTGCCAGCATTCTGACGAAGTCCACGAGCCCTGCCCTGACCAGGGGTTCGCCGCCGCTCAGCCTGACCTTGGTGATTCCCATGCTGGCCGCGATCCGCACTATGGACAGGATCTCTTCGTAGCGCAGAACGTCGGAGTGCGGGATCAGCGTTACGCCTTCAGGGGGCATGCAGTATGTGCACCGCAGGTTGCAGCGGTCGGTCACTGAAATCCGGAGGTAGCTTATGGGCCGCTGGAAGGAATCGGATATGCCGCTCACTGATCTATCTCCCGCCGCAGGCGTTCCAGCAGCCGGAGTGCCTTCTGCGCCGCCTTCGCCCGGTGGCTAACCTTGTTCTTCTCCTCAAGACTCAACTCGGCCATGGTCTTGTCCAGCTCCGGCAGGTAGAATACAGGATCGTAGCCGAAACCCTGGTCACCCTCGGGCTCAAAGGTGATGATCCCTTCACAAACCCCCTCACACAAGCCTATCACTTTTTGTTGGCAGGCGATAGCGATAACGCAACGGAAGCGGGCGGTCCTTTCTTCCCAAGGCACGCCGCGGAGCCGCGACAGGAGAAGGTTGATCTTGTCGGCGTCGGAAGCTCCCTCCCCTCCAAACCTGGCAGACAGCGGACCGGGCGCGCCACCCAACGCGTCGACTTCGAGGCCGGAGTCATCGGCCTTGACCAGGTAGCGGTCGTCGAGGGCGTAGCTCACGGCCTTCAGGCGGGCATTGTCCTGGAGGGTCCTACCGGACTCGGCAACCTCCTCCCGGATTCCCTCGGCGTCGAGGGTTGTCAGCACAAAAGGAGAACGCTGGAGGAGCAAGGAGTACTCTCGCGCCTTGCCAGCGTTCCTGGTAGCCAGAAGGAGCTTAGGGATCAAAGGTCAACGAGTCTCTTCGCCAGCTTCTTCATCACCTGCGGCATGGTAGTGTATTCCATCTCGTCAAGAGGCAGGCGATGCGGCTCGAATGGTCCGTGCCGCCGCAGATATTCGGCGGCCTGATTCGCCAGTCGACGTGCCTCATCGAAGGCGGGATCGTCAAACATGTCACGCGGGCCGATCAGGTTGCCTTCAGAAAGCTGGAAGCCATAGCAGATCACCCGGGGAGGGCCGTCGAAACGGGAGGGGTTGGCCTCTCTCTGGGCGGTCGGCATTAGTGGTCCATTGTGCGAGCCGCGCATCCAGCCCTCCACCATCTGGGGCATAGCGAATGGCTCCAGAATCTCGCCGACGGCCGGGAAGTTGCCCTGGGAGCGGACGATGCACACCGGGTCGTCCTTGCCCACGTAGCGGCCGGCCATCATGGACAGACGCTGGGTTGAGGAGACCGCTGCCACCTCCTTCGTTTCCCTGTGATATACGGCCTTAATGCAGTAGCGGCTGGGCGCGCCAATGAAGACCAGCATGTCATATATTTCTTCGGGGGCTTTGAAGGTGATTTTCTTGTGCTCTTTCACATCGTGGACTTCGAAGGCGAATCCACCGTGCATATTCTGGGCAATGACCAGGCCGATGGTATTGAAGGGATCGGCGAACATCTTGTAGAGAGGCATGTTCCACGCCCCGGCAGACGTCTTGTCGGCCATGAAGATGAGTACCGTCTCGGCCTGACGCTCTTCGATCTCCATCTCGGCGACGCCCGGCCCCATGGCCTTGACGTTACCGGAGAAGGCGTCCGAAAGAAGGTCCTGGCCAGCGCCATGCAGCTTCAGCTTCTTGGCGACCTTGGTGCCCTCTACAAAGGTGTCCCAGGCGAGCTTGTGGATGGCCTTGCTGTCCTCACCCTTGTTGTGCGTCATGATCAACTGCACATCATCGCCGCAGTTGGTGACATGATAATCGATGAGCACGCCGTTCTTCTTGGCTGTGCGGAGGCACTGCTCTGCCTTGGCCAAGACCTCCGGATGGGCACTGGAATGACCCACATAGCCGCCAATATCGGCCTTTATCACGCTCAAGGTAACCTTCATCTCTCTTCTTGCTCCTTCCTTTCGCGTCGCTTCGTGGAGTATATCATAGAGCGCTCCTGTGCGACAATTTGACACTAGTGTGATTAGTAGTCGAATCCCTTTCTGGAGGGGATGCCCTTCTTGTAAGGATGCTTGACCTCTCTCATCTCCGTCACGTAATCGGCGAGGGCGATCACGTCCTTGTCCGCATAGCGACCGGTCAGTATCAGTTCGACGTTCTCCGGCTTCTCTTTAATGAAACGTATGAGATCCTTGACGTCGATGAGTTTCCACGCCGCAGCTACGTTGACCTCGTCCAGGATCACTAGGTCAAAATGCCCGCTATGCACGGCTACTCGCGCATTCTCCAGGGCCAGCCTGGCCTGCTCTTTTTCCTCGGGCTTCACGTTGGCCGGATCGACAAATTCGAGGCTCCCGAACCGGGCCATGCTGATGTCGGGCAACAGGGCGAGGGTCTTCTGCTCGCCGTAGGGGTATTCGCCCTTCATGAAGAAGGTAATATGAGTCTTGAGACCGTGACCGGCAGCCCGAAGGGCTATACCAAGAGCCGCCGACGTCTTGCCTTTGCCGTCACCAGTGAAGACGTGAACGAGCCCCGCCATTTGAGGTCGCCCCCAGCTTACATCGGGGCGCGGGTCGATGTCAAAACACAGGTCAAATGGTTCATGGAGTCGGGCGGTTGATGGGCCGCTGCTGGCACACTATAATCGGGCGGTGTCGGTGCAACCGCTTCATCCGTGGAAGGTCACGCCCGCTGAAGCCCGGGCCATTCAGTTGAGGCTGGCGGGGATGGTCTGCAGAGAGAACCACATCTCACGCCCAAAGCTGGTGGCCGGCGTTGACATATCTGTGCGCCGATTCCAAGGCGAAGCCAGGGGCACGGTCGTTGTCCTCAGC
>JAUCPZ010000138.1 GCA_030372995.1 Dehalococcoidia bacterium | reverse complement strand
CTCGGAGATGTGTATAAGAGACAGGGATATGATGCGGCGGCTGGACGACGTCATGATCCAGGCCCAGCAGATGGCCGGGGCGCACCCGGCGCCGGTCCGGGACGACGACGCCCCGACGGCGGTGCTGTTCGTCCGCAGCTTCGGCGGCCTGGGCATCCACTCGTTCCTGAACATCCACCGCATCTTCCCCAACTACTTCCGGAACTTCGTCTTCGTCTCCATCGGCGTCGTGGACTGGAAGAACTTCAAGGGGGCCGAGGAGATCAAGAACCTGGAGAGCCACATCGGGACCGACCTGAAGAGGTACGTCCGGATGGCCAACGACTTCGGCTTCTACGCCGAGGCCATCCAGTCGGTCGAGACAGACACGCTGCCGGCCGTCGAGGCGCTGGCCGAGGACATCCAGCGCCGGCACGCCAAGGCCGTCTTCTTCGTCGGCAAGCTGGTCTTCGAGGAGGAGAACCTGTTCACCCGGTTCCTCCACAACCAGACGGCCTTCAGCATGCAGCGCATCCTGCAATTCCGGGGCATCCCGACGATCGTCCTGCCCATCCGGGTCATCAAGACGAAATAAAAAAAGAAGGGGTCAAACTAGGCCTGTCCGGTTATTATTTTAATAAAATCAGCTGGTTAGGATCGGCCTCGTCTTGAACGGGTTCTTCTGTTTGGCTAAGTAGCTCATTCAACGGAGTTTGGCTGAAGGGGTTCACGCTGATCACCTGTAATATGGTGTAGAGTGGGCGGTCGATTTTGAGCTCTTTATTTATGATCGCGACCAGGACATACGCGGCCACAGCTGTCCAGACCTGGGTCAGAACGGCGTTCTTCGAGGTGCCGAAGAAGGACTTGATATGCAGGTGTTGCTTAATCCAGCGGAAGAACAGCTCGACCTTCCAGCGGTGTCTATAGAGGGCGGCGATAGTTGTGGCGTGGAGACCGAAGTGGTTGGTCAGGAGACAGAGGTCAGGTTGTTCCGGGTCCCATATGCAAACGCGGCGGAGTCGTTCAGGATAGAACTTGGGTGTGGCCACACCGGTCAGCTCGATCGTTTGATCGCAACGCAGGCCCTGTGACCTGTCGACGGCCTGGGAATAGATCCGGCGGAACTGCAGGTTCCGGCGGGACCGGACGATAAAGAAGGCTCGGGCCATATGGAGCCGATAGAGCCTTTTAAAGCAGATATAACCACGGTCTAGGACGTAGAAGCTGCCGGGCTCGGGAAGGATCTCATCGAGGATGAGGACATCGTGGACCCGGCCGTCGGTGACCCGGACAAAGGTCGGGATGGAGCCTCGTAAATCAAGCAGTGTATGGAGCTTAATGGCAGCCTTCTGTTGTTGGAAGGGAGCCCAAGGGAAAAGGGAGAGGCAGAGGTCGATGGTGGTCGAGTCGAAGGCGTAGACGGTCTGATCCAACTCCAGGCCCAGGTCTTCGTTGCGATAGAGCAACCGGGCTCGGTCGATCAGGACTCTGGCAAAATCGGCGTAGATACGCCAATCGCGATGCTCGTTGGCGTCGGCCAGCGTGCTTCGGGAGACGCGGCCCCGGAAGCCGCAGTGATAGAGCCGGCTGGAGATCGATCGAAGGCAAGCCTCGATATCGCGCAGGCTCTCCCGGAAGGTCAGTTGAGCGAAAGCCAGGCAGAGGAACTGGTCCCAGCAGGAAAAGCTCTGGACCTTATAATGGCCACGATAGCGAGCGACGCAGCGGTTGAACTCATATCGGGGAATAAAATCCATGAGCTGTGAGAGAACCGTCCGGCCAGCGTTCATTGACCACTCCTTGCCCCTTCCGGGAGGCTCCAAAGTGGCCATACACCCAACAGGGAAGGCCGTTCAAATCGAAAATGGCCGAAATGAGACTTTATTAAAACTAGGTCAACAGGTTAGAAGGCTTCAGAAAAATAACAACCGGACAGGCCTGGTATCATGGCACAATTCGGGTTCCATAAATGCTTTATTGGTGTAATAGATATCAGCAGGACCGGTGTGGTGATACAGCAGCACTATGGCGGCTTGTCCGCGTGTATCATTAAAGGTTTGCAATTCGATGGCGGCATATTCGGGATCATCCTCGATATCTAACAGCATCAGCTTGTCAATCTGGTGCACTG
>JAUCPZ010000137.1 GCA_030372995.1 Dehalococcoidia bacterium | reverse complement strand
AGGACAAAAAACCTCTCGTTCGTTCCCATCTAAGTTCCTGATCTTTTTGTTACAATAAGACACGTACCATAAAATGAGGGCCCATAGCTCAGTGGTAGAGCGGCCGGCTCATAACCGGTTGGTCCCTGGTTCGAATCCGGGCGAGCCCACTTATGTCTCCTTGCATAGACTTGCAGGGCATCGGCAATCCCTCTCTTTGGCCGGCCTGTCAAAGCATCGTCCTCAGATCGCCTGTCATGAATATACAAGAATCCTGATCCGAGTTTGTTGTCGCTCATCAACGCCTGTGGTGATGGGCAAGCCTGAGGCAGCAGCGAAGGAGTGTTGGTCGTCGCATGATTATGGGTGAATCTGTTGTATCAGCGGTTATTGCTCAAATGGCAGGCGTTCTCCTCAGCTAGCTTGTGCCTTTGCCCTTCCCTCGGCCCGGACATCCTCGCGTACCGTTCCCGCCATGCAGGATGCGACAGTCTCCTCAACAGCCAGCCGGATAGGCGTGTAGGTTATCCCCAATTCTCTCTGTGCCTTGCTACCGTCAGCCTTCAAGGATGCCGTGAGCGTCTTGGCAGCATCGAAGGACAGTCCCCATAGTGGCGGCTTCTTAGTGATGTTCGCCAGCAACGTCAACGTGGCACCCGTGGCCAAAGCCAAAGGCCCCGGCAGAGTGAACCTGGGTAGGCTGGCGCCTGATATTTCGGCCGCCATTGCTGCCAGTTCTCCCCACGGAAGCTGTTGGTTGGCTACTATGTATCTCTGGCCAACGCTGTTTGGCTTCTCGGCAGCCCTGATGACAGCTTCGACTACGTCGCGCACATGCACAAAAGTGAAGACCGTACCGGCAAAGGCATTGACCGGCTGCTTGCCGCGCACGATGTCGCCGAGGAACTGCCCCGTTGGCTTATTGTCGCCTTCCCCCAGCACGTTACCAGGGTGGATCATCGTCAGTTGCAGACCGTGCTTCTCATAGTATTCCCAAGCTATTCGGTCGCCTTCGTACTTGGACCGGCAGTATTCGCTGACTTGATCTGAGGGGATCGGGCTGTCTTCATTGAAGGTTGACTTTCCGGACTTGGCCCAGATGCCATAGGTGCTCAGATGTACGACCTTGGATACCCCCAAATCCAGGGCGCACTGCATGACGTTGCGCGTGCCTTCGACGTTGATGCGGTGGTACGCCCGCTTGTCGGGCACCCAAAAGGTATAGATATTGGCCAGATTGAAGACCCAGTCGCAGCCTTTCATTGCCCTCATGACCGAGGCCTTGTCGGTCACATCCCCGTGCATGAGCTTGGCCCCCAGTTCCTGCAGCCTCTTGGCCCGGCTGGGATCCCGTACCAGGCAGTACGTTTGGTGCTCGGTGTGGGCCAATCGTTCGACCAGGTGGGTGCCGATGAATCCAGTGCCTCCCGTTATGAATATCTTCATCTCGTCTCCTCCACGGCCAGATTTCTAATGGGTGGATTGCCGCCCATGATTGCCTGTTACGACGCGAAAGCCTTCGATCTCATGTCCCGAATTGAACCCGCTCAGCACCCTGTCGTCACCAACCGCGATCTTGAGGCCGTTTGGAACCGCTCTGCCGGGGGCCAGGATGCAGCCACTGCCCACGTAGGCGCCATGCCCCAGGCAGCCGCCAATGAACGTGTTCCCGGTGTCTACCGTAACGCCGTGCTTCATCACCGTGACGTAGCCGCCGTCCAAGCGGAAGTCAGTGGCCACTGCGCCGGCGGCGATGAAGCTGTCCCGCCCGCACATGCTGGCGTTGACGAAGTGCGTCGTCGTCAGGGAGCCGGGATAAAGCACGGAGTACTGAACCACCGTCCCGCCTTGTAGAGCGGAATGCTCGCCGATGACGGACAACTCCGTCGAGGCATTGTTGGCAATGTAGGCTCCGTCGCCGACCACAGATTCGCGCACCACGGCCATGGCCCCTATTTTGACGTTGTCGCCAATGGTACAACCTTCGATGTACGCTGTGGGGTGGATGTCGCAGCCGCGTCCGATCTTGTTGATCTGGCGCAGGACCTTCCACTGGTTGGTGGACCGCGCTTTGAGTGCCAGTCTGAGCAACCTCAGCTTTGACCCATTCCGCAGGCGCGCGCCTTCGGCCAGCAAAGTTGCTATGTTTGCCGACCACAGGTTGGTCCAGTGATCTATCTGGACGATGAGCTTGTCTGTGAGGGGGACGTTGTAGCTGTACGCGCCGAACATGTGCTTGGGGAATGGGATGCCATCCTGTAGATTGCCCGGATCTATGACAATAGCCTGACTCTTGTCCTCGGCTTGGCCCGCGGGTACGTAGCGTAGATCGTACTCAACGCGATCCGAAAGGATGGTCACTTCCTGGCTGTTTACCACCGTTCTCAGCGTGCCCAAACCTGGCTTCAAGGCAGCGACAGTCTTGCCGCGAGCACGACGCGACTTGGCAATGAACTCCTTCAGGAACTCGGGCGAGAAGTACAGATGATCCCCGAAGATGAGATGCTCCTCTTGGTCTTTGATCTCTGATTCGCGGGTCACAGCCACCAGGTCGATCTTCAGCCCCTGCAGAGCCTCGATCTGGTGCTCTCTGAGTGGCTTGTTCACTATGAGGCATTCACCGGGGTGGTCGCCAAACGGTTCTATGGTTCGCTGGCTGCGTATCATGTAGGCCTTCATGGCCTCACCTCCTCCTTCTCTGATCTCATCTTACGGGAGCAGCAGGCCGCCCGAAGTGAAGCGGTTCACCTTGGGAATGTGAACGTGACCGCATTGTGATCACGTCTTTCCCGAGGCGGCTGTCTGCCTTTCCTAAGCCCTGGCTTGACCCGCTTTCCACACGTATTCATACCTACCCATTGCGTTTCCGCTAAAATCGAACTCCGTGTAGGTGACCTTCATCTCTTCGAAATGTAGACTCAATTCTTCTGTGAGGAAGTCGGCATTGTTGGTGCCGCCGACCTGGTATCTTGTGATCCGCACGTTCTTGAGTTCATAGGTGTAGTAGACCAACTGTCGTTCGCCCTGGTGCCTAATGAAGTGAATCTCTGTCTTCGGGAAAATCTGGCCTTTGAGAGCAGCCTCGGCGAGTTTGGTTGATGCCTTGTCCAGGCTCTTTGATACCATGATGTCCTCCGCGTTAGCACTGCCTGGGGTGCGTTGGGTGACGTTTGTGGAAGGACCACCTGTTTGCGTGATCAACTGATTGAAAGAGAGCATCTCGCTCCAGTTATCATAGAGCCCCCCCTTCAGCCCACCATCAACACCATCGAACTTGATGTACCACGATTGTCCGGAGCTCTCCATATCGGCCGACAGAGCACCGCTGCTGGCACTTGTCTCCGCCGGTATTGTTGAAGTCGCAGATGACCAAGCAGCATGGGGTTTCGCTGCCATCGCGCTAATGCTGATCCCTAAACCTGCAATCAAGACAATTGCCAAGCACAGTATCAATAGCTTCTTCATTTCTGTTCTCCTTCCCACGTGTAGTCACTGCCTGAGGATTGTCTACGTTGACTGTGGCCTGCCCTTACTCTGCGAAAGCTATCATGCCGCGGCATCACCCCCTTCATGATGTGATCGAGAGTCTCCGATCGTGCCTTGGAGACCGTCAATGCGCTGGTCATTAACCCAAGTGCACTGTCGCCCACCTCTCTTCACTCTCCAGCTCCACCATCTTAGAGGAGCGAAGATTGTGGCGCTGTGAAGCTGCTCACATAACAAACGTGAAGTTCATCACACTGGAGGAAGGAAGCGTGGGAGGGGACCGCCCTCTAGGGCTGAGGTTGAGGCGGCTTTTCAGCTGATAGGGAGACGGTGGACCGTCCGCTCGGGTGCCCAAGCGTGCACTAGTGAATAAGCTCTCTCAATTCCGCGGGGCGCAAGATGGTGACGCGCTTCTTACCCAAGGACACCAGCCCTCTTTCCTGCAACAGGGAAAGCTGCTTGTTCAAGGCCTCACGGCTGACACCGACGGCTGCTCCCAAGTCCTGCTGCGTCAGGCCCAGGTCGACCTGTATGCCTTTGTCAGTCCTGACCCCATGTTTATCCGCCAGCTCCAGCAGACGCTTGGCCAACCGGCCAGGCAGGTCGAGGAAAACGGCATCTTCGAGCAGATGGCTGGTCCGCCGCCACCCGGCGGCCACCGCCGCCAAGACGCTGCTGACCATCTCGGGGTGACAGGATATGATATGGAGGAAGTCACGACGGTCGAGGGTGAGAGTCTGGGTGGCTTGGATGGCCACGGCGTTGGCAGACCGTGGATTCCCGTCCAGCAGCGCGATCTCCCCAAAAGACTCCCCTTCGTTCAGGATGGCCATGATGATCTCTTGCCCCTCCGGGGAGTTGGTGGTGATCTTCACGCATCCGCTCTTGATGACGTGCAGACTGGAGCCGGGATCGTCTTGGTGGAAGATGACCTCTCCGGCGCGATAACTCCGCGCTCTGAGCCTGGCAGCCAGCTCAGCCACGTGGGCCGGTTTCAGCGAATTGAAGAGCGGGACTCTGGCCAGAAACTCCTGGTCTTCCATTTTGGGAGAAGACGCCACCGTCAGCTTCCGTCCTCGTGGAACTTCAGCTCAAGATGATAACATCGAGCGGCGTAGTGTCAACCTCCGTTGAGAAAGGTTCGCCTCCTGCGTTATGCTATCATCGGCCGTGGTGCAGACAAGAGCTGTTGAGGAACCAGCATGATATGCCCGAGATGCCAGTTCGATAACCCACATGAGGCTAGCTTCTGCATGAAGTGCGGCACGAAACTGGAGAATGTCTGCTCCCGATGCGGCCGCGGCAATCCCCCGGGCGGCAACTTCTGCATGAAGTGCGGCGAGGATCTGCGGCAAGCTCAGCTCGCCACCCCGCTGGACTACGCTCAGCCCCGATCATACACACCGAGACATCTGGCTGACAAGATTCTAGCTGCCCGCAGCTCTCTTGAAGGAGAGCGCAAACTGGTGACGGTGCTGTTCGCCGATGTGGCCGACTATACTGCTATTGCGGAGAAGCTTGGCTTAGAGGAAGTCCACCGCATCATGGACGGGTGTTTCAGGCTACTGGTAGACGAAATCCATCGGTTCGAAGGCACCATCGACAAGTTTGCCGGGGACGGCGTCATGGCCTTGTTTGGCGCCCCTGTGGCCCATGAGGACCACGCTCAGCGTGCCTGTTATGCGTCCTTAGGCATACAGCGCGCGATGTCCGAATACGGCCGGAAAGTGGAGAGCGAGCATGGTGTGGCCTTCAAGATGAGGATCGGGATCAACTCCGGCCCGGTCATAGTGGGCTCCGTGGGATACGATCTGAGGATGGATTACTTTGCCCTGGGAGATACCACCAACCTGGCATCGAGGGTGCAGAAAATCGCGGAACCCGGCACGATCCTGGCCACCGAAGAGACCCAACGCCTCGCTGGAGGCTATTTTGAGTTCAAACCGCTGGGCGAAGTCCACGTCAAGGGCAGGGAACAGTCGGTGAAAGCCTACCGGCTACTGGGCCCGGGGCTGGCCAGCACCAGGCTGGATGTCTCCCAGATGCGTGGCCTAACGCCTTTCGTCGGCCGGCAGCGGGAACTGGAGTTGCTCATGGATGCCTTTGAGCGGGCCAAAGCCGGCAGAGGGCAGGCGATATCAGTGATTGGCGAGGCTGGTGTCGGCAAGTCGAGGCTGGTGCACGAGTTCCGGAAGACCTTGCGCAGTGAGGACATAACCTGTGTTGAGGGCAGATGCCTCTCCTACAGCAGCGGAGTAGCGTATCACCCCTTCATCGATATGTTGAAGTCAGGCTTCGGTATTGCGGAAGGTGAGGAGGAACGGCAGATTAGAGACGATGTTAGCCGGGGGCTGAAGGAATGGGGCGTCAATGATCCTGGCGTGGTTCCCTACACCCTGGAGTTGCTGTCGGTCAAGAACAGCGGTATCGACGATATCCCGGTCAGTCCCGAGTCCCGTAGGGACCGCATCACCGAGGCGCTGAAGCGGATCGTCCTGCAAAGTTCGGAATTGCGGCCGCTGGTTCTGGCCATCGAGGACCTGCACTGGATAGACAAAGCCTCAGAGGAATCTCTGAGGCATCTGCTGGCGAGTATCGCCGGGGCGCGGGTGCTGATCATCTTTACGTATCGGCCAGGATTTACGCCCCCCTGGGGCAGCCGGTCCTATCACAGCCAAGTAACGCTGAACCGCCTGTCCAACCGCGAGAGTCTGACCATGCTGGCGCGGCTGCTGGGGACGGACCAGATGGACCGGGAGTTCGAGGATATGATCTTGGAGAAAACAGAGGGAATCCCCTTCTTTATTGAGGAGTTCGTCCGGTCCCTCCGCGATCTGGGCCTGATCGAGATGAAGAATGGCGCGTACTGCCTGAGCGAAGGCAAACGCGGAGTAGTCGTGCCGGGCACGATACAGGACGTGATCATGGCCAGGGTCGACCCGTTGCCTGAGGGGGCCAAGATGGTGCTCCGAATCGGTTCCGTCATCGAAAGGGAATTCAGCTACCTCTTGCTGAAGAGAGTGACCGGTTTGCCGGAGCACGATCTGCTGTCTCACCTGTCGGCCCTGAGAGACGCCGAACTTCTCTACGAGAGGGGGATATACCCTCAGTCGACGTATGTCTTCAAGCATGCGCTTACGCGAGAAGTGGTGTACGACCTGATACTTACGGCAAAGAAGAAGAGACTTCATGTCGAGGTAGCTGACGCCATCGAGGAGATTTACCGGAAGAACCTGAGCGAACACTATGAGATGCTGGCGGAGCACTATGCCGCCGGCGGGAAGCATGACAAGGCGGTCGATTACTGGAAGCTGGCGGAAGTGAAGGCGGTGCGTACCGGATCTTATGACAGCGCCATCGCCCACTGCCGTAAGAGGATCGCTTCCCTGGAGCAGATGGAGAAGACGAAGGAGTCCGAGCGGAAACTGGTAAACGCCAGAATCGGGCTCGGGCTTCACTATGGCACCATCAACTACCTCATCAAGGCCAGAGATGCGGTACAGCCTCTGGTGGGGCTGGTGTCGGAGAGTGGTGACAAGAAGAGACTCGCTCAGGTATACAACATCCTGGGTGCCTACAGCTATGGCATAGAGGAGGACTTCGACGCAGCGTCACGGTATTTGAATGATGCCTTGCGGATTTCGGAGGAGATTCATGACCCGGCATCTCAGCGCTTTGCCCATGCCTACCTCGGCTGGGCGTCGCATCTCGATTGCCAGCTTGAAAAGGCACTGCATCACTTCCAGAGACTCCTGGAGATTGGCGAGGCTGTAAACGACAAGCTCTCGGTGTCGCTTGCCAAGAGCGCCATAGCCGGGCTAGTTTACTGTCCTCTAGGCAGGCTGGAAGATGCCGACAGGACGAGTAGCGAAGCGCTCAAGCTGGCCGATGAGAGCCTTGACACCTACTCGCGGGCAACAGCCAATCTCAGCCGTGGTTATGCATACTACTGCAGGGGCTTCCTACCGGAGGCTGAGATGTACCTGCTGAAGTCCAGCGAGTACTCTGAGCGGATGGACCTGAATCCCTGGTATCCGTACGCCTATTTGTGGCTGGGCCAAGTTCGATTCGACATGCAGGACTACCGGAAAGCGGCTCATTATCATAGCCAGGCTTTGGCCATTTTTGAGCGCGGGCATTTCGCTCCGTGGCTGGGAGTGGCGAGGGTTGCCCTGGCTAGGGCAAGAGTTCGAAATGGTGACAGCGAGATCGATACAGGACTAGTCCTGCAGTGGGC
Organism: Dehalococcoidia bacterium; assembly: GCA_030372995.1. Taxonomy (GTDB): domain Bacteria; phylum Chloroflexota; class Dehalococcoidia; order UBA2247; family RBG-13-53-26; genus JAFGCL01. The sequence continues at coordinate 13,890 of JAUCPZ010000137.1, read as the reverse complement.
ACGCAAGAACAGGGCCAGGTTCTACGACTCTGAGATCGCCGCGTTGGTCGCCGATATTATGCTGACGCTCAGGATTGGGGAAGACCCTGAGGCCGATAGTTGGATGTCGAAGGCAATCCAAGCCGATGAGAAGAGCGGCAGGCTGTTTCTGCTCGGCAGGGATCACGCTCTCTATGCAGACATGCTGCGGCGCGCAGGTAGAAAGCGTGAAGCGGAAGACAGCCTCCGGAAAGCTGTTGAGGTTTTCGAAGCGTGCCAGGCAGGGGGCTGGGCCAAGATACACAAGGAGGCATTGGGCAAGTCCCAAGGATACTAGTCCTGGCAAGCTGCAGTTGTCGGGCTGACCGCCATTCAATCCAGGCCAGATAAGGGTTGATGTCTCTGTCAGCGTCCGGCTGCCGCGAGACCAACGCAGGCCAAGTCCACCAGACTGAACGCCAACCCGAAGGTACTGGTTCTGTCTACAGTGCTGTACTACCCACCGGTGTTCGGCATTACTCGCGGTCTTGCTACAACGTTGACGACCCCCATGTCCGAGGCTATTTCTGAACTCATTCGCTGCGGTGTCGGTCCCTGCATCAACCGCCCCTCCCGTGTCCTCACTTGCGGTAGTGGGCTACTCGGCATCTGACCCGCCACCGCCGTGCGGATGTGCGGGGTCGCGTAGACGCCAGCGTGCGGCGCGCCGTCATCGAGACAACAGGTCGAGCAACGGCTGCCACCTGTTGGCCAGTTTGCAGCGCATGTCCTTCAAGCTGGAGGGTCCCAGCAGCAGCAGGGGCCTGAACAACCAGAGTATGGCCACTATGGTGAACATCTGCCCTTTGATGCGCCAGAGGAACTTGAGCACGGTGCCCAGGTTTCGTCCCCCGACCAGGATCTGGATGTCGTCGACGGTCAATCCTATCCCTCTTATCTTTTGCTTCTTGACCTCTTTCTCAGCCATCGTACTCAATTTGATGGGTTGAGCGAGTTCAACCACTATGGGCGGGGTAGGCGTACCTCTCAGGTGAACGTAGATCTTCTTGCCCTTGCCCGGCGGCATTACTTTGTCCATCGCTCTCTTCTGCCTATCATCCAGACTCTTGAAGAAGGGATCCATGATGCGCGGAACCATGACCGAAGCAACGCGTATGAGAGGGCTGATGTCGGTGCTCTTCAATCGGGGCAATATGGCGGCCAGTCGTGTTTCCTTCTTCGCAGCCATGGTGTCGGCCTCCTTGGTTGGAAGTTAGCTCTGGATTAGGCTCTGGTCGAAGGCGGGAGGAAAGCCATCGGTCAGGCGGCAATCCCCCCGCCCACAATCAGCAGGCGAACACGCATTCCCCGCCCCAGGTCTTGCGGCCGGAGCCTGGACTCGGACGGAACCGGATCAGCTCCACTTCAAGACGATGCCAGTTCCTGCCTCAGGATAAGACCAGTCGATGGCATCTACAGGGCAGCAGTAGCGGCACATGCCGCACTCGCCACATAGTTGCATGCCATACTTCCATACGGCCTTGCCATTTTCCATTTCGAAGGAGCCGGTCGGGCAAATGATGTAGCAGATCTGGCAGCCCATTCCGATGCACTTATCCTTATCGACCTTGATGTGCTCCTTGGTCTTGGGTATGACTTGATACTTGCCCTTCAGCAGCTCCCGGACCTTGGCTCCGCACAGTTTCGGCCCATAGAGGGCGCTGACATCGAAGCGTTTCCCGTTCTGTACCATCTGTCTCTTAAGCTTGTCTGACATTTCAGTATCCTTTCATCAAGAATGTCTTCTATTTCTGATCTGGTCCCGGGCTGAGCATCTTCAACATCGCTGCGAAGGGCTCTGCTTTCTTCAAGCCGGTTCTTGTTATCCCCTTCAGACCATAGAGGAGAGTCTGCATCGATGGCAGTGCCTTGACCAACTTGGGTATTGCCGCCAGGACTATCTCCGGATAGGTCCGGTCATTCCACTTCGCACGAATCGCCCCATCCACAACACTATCTATGGTCCAGAAGAGTTCATTCATACTGCCGTCCCTCAACCACACGCATAGCTCGTGGACGTCATCATCACCGACCCAGGACTCGCGCCAGGCCTCTTCGTACTTAGCAAACATAGCCTCCGAGTAGTCCATCTTCTCCTTCATCTCGGCGGCGAGGTTGCCTGCCAGCTTCCCCTGCCACATCGCCACATTGGCGCCATAATTGTCCACTGGCTGCCCGAACCCACCGGCATCTCCCACCAGAAGCAGGCCCGGTAGATAGGACTTCTTCACATACCCCACTATGTCGCCGGCAGCGAGGCCATGGAAGTTGCATTGCACGAATTCGCCCCCCTCAATGAGACGCGCGACCTGTGGCTGCTTCAGATACCATTGCGCCCGCTGGTGGACGTTGACGCGATGCTCGATCCCTTCTGAGAGCGACCAGTAGTAGGCAATGCTGACGATGCCGCGGTCAGGCATGGCGGTAGCGTGACAACCGAAGTGGTCGGGATTCGAGCCGCAAAGCATCGGCGCAACTCCCCAGTCCACATCGACTCCGTCGGTGTCTTTGTACGGCTGCATCCGCTCCCGGAGCACCTTCGGGTCAACCTTGTAGATGTATTTCAGGCCAAGCATGATCTTGTCCTTGTGCCACTTCGCCAGTCCAGATCTGTTGGCTATCAACGAGTGCAGTCCGGATGCATCAATTGTTATCGGGGCCTCGAAGTTCCCCACATCGGTGACAACACCTATGACACGCTTCTCCGTTCCCTTGGTATCCCAGATGACGTCTGTAGCTAAAGCAGTCTTGAGCTCAGCGCCGGCCTTCACTGCTTGCTTGGTGAACCAGTTGTCTGTCTCGTCGCGGAATACGGAATACTGATCCCGCATGGTGTCTGAACCCGGTCCCATGTAGAAGCCGTAGACCTTCTCGTCATTGTCCAGCGCCCAGCGGAAATCGATTCCCCCCCAACGGGGCATCCCCTTGTGAAACTCCGCATCTTTGAATCCGGGGAAGCACTCCTCACAGATAGGCTTGAAGAGATAGCTGCCCGACATGTTCTTCTCCCCGGGATTCTTGGCACGCTCAAGCAGAAGAACCTTGAGCTTTCGCTGAGCAGCAAACTTGGCGGCAGTGCACCCGCCGGGCCCTGCCCCAACAACTATCAAGTCATACTTTGTAGCCATTAGTCCTCCTTTTCGCACCTTGATCGATGTCTGGCTAACAGGCTCTTGCCCTGAAGATGCTAATCTTGATCACTCATCGGCACCTCCTCCTCGGGAAGTGGTTCTTGCCTGCACGCCGGGGTGCGTTGCCACCAGGCGAGCCTTCCCACAGAAAGGTACGTCAACTACAGGTCGGGCAAGGATCACAAGCAGATGCGGACTGACCTCGGCAGGTTGCGGGTTGTTTGATATGGCCATCTTCCTTCGGGGTTGTGCCCCTGTCAAGTTTGAACGCTCAACTTTTGTCTACTTTTGGGGTCAACTTTCGTCTACTTTTTGGCCAGATTGAGGCGGCAGATGCGGATCGCGGCAACCCGTTGCGGCGATTTCGCTCATCGCCGAGGCCATCACCGCAAACAGGTTGCATGGCGAGCAGCTGCGCCAGCGTGCGGCGAATCAGCATGGGGGAGCATAGCAGAAGCCGCGCCGTCCTACCTGGGCGCGGCTGGGATGGGCTGCTGGGCGCGGAGTCGGGCCATCTTCTCGAGAGATTCAGCTCCCAGCGGTGCGAGTCCCTGTACTACTTCATCCGGAGAGGTGATCTCGGCCACTCCTATCTCTCTCTGTTTCAATGCCAGCACCACTGCGTCGGCTCTCTTGGATGCTCCCAGCTTCGTGCAGGCGCGGTTGAGGAACGTTCTGACGGCGCTGGTGGATATGCAGAGTTTGTCCGCTATTTCTCTGTTTGTGAGTCCGCGGCCAGCCAGGATCAATACGTCGTGTTCTCTGTTCGTCAACCTGGCATCGAGCCTCCTGTCCGACCGGATGATTTGTTCAGCCTCAGTCGGCAGGTTTTCGGTTTCGGACTCCTCACGCATGATATCCGCTATCCTCTTGAGCGTGTCGGGGCTCAGAGAGCTAAGCATCTCAGCTATCTCGTCGAGCGAGTAAACCTCATCGAGCCTGATGTCGCCCCGTTTCATGGCAAAGAAGATGGCCTCAATCCTATTGTGCGCTTTCAGCTTCAGGCATGCCCGGTGCATCAAGGTCTTCACCCGGCTTACCGGTATGCCGAGGCGCCTGCTAATCTCAAGATTGCTGAGGTGGTTCCCATGTGGATGTAAGGCAGCCAGGATGAGGATGTGCCTTTCTTCGCTGGTGAGTGCAGTGCTGCTCGTCCGCATCCGAGTGCCCTCCAAAGGCTACCGGGGCGATTCAACGGGTGTCAAGGTGAGGGATTCCCAGGCGTATGTTAGACAGCTGACTCACCCTTGTCAATTGTATCTGATGCTTCCTATGCTCGAATAGGCGGCGACCGCAGCTTCATTTGGAGGAGGCGCGTGCTTTGCCGAAGAAAGGCCCGTGGTGGTAGAATCCGGCTATCAATGAGCTTAGTGCCTGTGGAGGCCGGGGACCGCCACTGCCTCGGTATGCTGTGGTTCCGGAGAATCATCGTACGTCCGAACGTCTGCTGATTACCAAGCTTCACGTGCCCCCTGTCCCCCCGGGGTGGCTGAGGCGTCCTCGACTCAATAAGCGCCTAGACACAAGCCTGAGTTCCCGGCTCACGGTCGTCTGTGCGCCGGCCGGGTTCGGCAAGACCACGCTGCTCAGTGACTGGCTCTCCATCGTGCGCGGCAGACGCGGCACTTCTGTCCCGCGCGCAGCTTGGCTTTCGGTAGATAAGGAAGACAACGATCCGGACCGCTTCTGGACGTACGTCGTCGCCGCGCTGCGGAATATCCACCCGGACTTGGGGCGGCGTTCGTTGAATATGTTGGAGACAGGCAAGGCCCCCTCGATCAGGGCCGTATTGACAACGCTGATCAATGACATGAGCGGGACCACGGATGATTTTGTCCTGGTCCTGGATGACTATCACGAGATAACGGCGAGGTCGGTTCACGAATCGCTGGCCTTTCTGGTGGACCACTTGCCGCCGACGGCGCATCTTGTGCTGGCAACGCGGGTTGATCCCCCTCTGCCGCTCGCCAGACTGCGCGCCCGCGGCCAACTGAGCGAGGTGCGGGCGGCCGACCTGCGCTTCACCATTGAAGAAGCCACAGCCTTCTTCAACGATGTCATGGACCTTGGCCTGACAGCAGACAATGTCAAGGCGCTGGAGTCACTGACGGAGGGCTGGATCGCCAGCATCCGCATGGCTGCCATTTCCATGCAGTCCTGCGAGAATATTCCGGGCTTCATAGCCGAGTTTGCCGGCACCCACCGCCATGTGATGGACTACCTGGTTGAGGAGGTGCTCGGCCGTCAGAGACCGAGCGTGCAGCAGTTCCTGGTCCGCACTTCTGTCCTGGACCGGTTCAATGCGCCGCTGTGCAATGCGGTGACTGGCGCTGAGAATGCCCAAGAGATGCTGGATTACCTGCAGTCGGCTAATCTCTTCGTGGTGCCGCTGGACGAAAGCGGGAGGTGGTTCCGGTACCATCATCTGTTCTCCGACTTGCTTCGCGACCGCCTTCTCAGGACCCAGCCTGACCGCATCCCCGCGCTGCATCGCCGGGCCAGCGAGTGGTTTGAGCGTGAGGGGCTGATCTCGGAAGCGATCCACCATGCGCTGGCAGCCAGGGACCTTGACCGGGCGGCTGATTTGATCGAAGCCGTGGCTGTTCCGCTCATATCGCAGGGCAGGATATCGGCGCCGCAGGGCTGGCTGGAGAAGCTGCCGGAGGATGTCATCCTGTCCAGACCTTGGCTCTGTATTGGTCTCGCCAATGTGCGGTCAGCCCGGGGGCAACTCACGGCGGTTCCGCCGCTTGTGGAGGCGGTGGAATCGATCCTCTCTGGGCAGCGGCCGGGCAAGGCTCCCAAGGACACCGAGTCAGAGCGGCGCATCCGCAACCACTTGACGTCCCTTCGCATCCCGCTGCTCCTTGCCCGCGGCGAGACCGACGAAGCCATTCGCCTTTGCCACGAGTCCATGGAGCAGTCTCCTGAGGACGAGTCAACGGTGCGCTGCATGTCTGTGCTCATGTTAGGGCTAGCCCATTGGATGAGGGGGGACATGCTGAAGGCCATGTCCTATCTGGAGGAGGCTACCATCTACGGGCAGACGACGGGCAACTATTTCATTACGCTGGTGGCTATGGGACATCTGGCGGACATTTACGTGAGGCAAGGGCGGCTTCACTTGGCGGCCGAGACGAGCCGCAGGGCCATCCGATTGGGGACGGAGTGGGGTGGCGGAGAACCTCTGCCGGCAACCAGCTACGCCCACATATGCCTGGCTCAGATACTTTACCAGTGGAACGAGATCGAGGAGGCGATCCACTACGTCAACCGGGCCATTGAGCTGGGACGCCAGGGAGTGCAGTTGACGATAGCGGTGATAGCCGTTCCAGGGCTGGCTCCGCTGACGGAGTTGATCGGGCAGACCACTGCTTTGTCCGACGCGCTGGATGAGCTTGAAGGTGTAGCAGCCGCATCACGCAGTGTCATCATGTCTAGGGTGACAGCGGCGTGGCGGGCGCGACTGGCGCTGGCGCGGGGCAACGTGAGTGAGGCGCTGCAGTGGGCCATGTCCAGAGAGGGGAGCGGGCCGGATTCGGACGAAGGGCTGGAATTCTCGCTGGAGTTTGAGTATCTCATGCTGGCGCGGCTCAACATCGTGCGGGGCCAGTTGCGCGGCGTACCCGCCATCTTGGAGCGGCTGCGCCGGCGGGCGGAGGCGGAGGGGAGGATGGGGAGTGTTATCGAAATCCTGGTTCTGCTGGCCACTACCCTGCGGGCGCAAGGCCGGGCCGAAGAGGCGATGGCGGCGCTTCAGAGGGCGCTCGCGCTGGCGGAGCCCGAAGGATACGTGCGGGTGTTTGTGGATGCCGGAGAACCAATGGCCGAGCTCTTGCGATCCGCTCTGACCCGGAAGATCCTGCCCGAATACGTTTCCGGCCTGCTCGCACTGTTTGGAGGTGCTGCAGGGCGGGGCAGTCCCCGATCCTTCTCAGGGCCGCGGGTGAAGCCCGCCATGGAGCCGATCACGGCGCGGGAGTTGGAGGTGTTGCGCCTCCTGGCAGCAGGGGCATCGAACAGGCAGATTGCCGAGGAGCTTGTGCTGGTGACAGGCACCGTCAAGGCCCACCTGCTCAACATCTACCGGAAGCTCGACGTTCACAACCGCACGCAGGCAGTGGCACGTGCCCGGCAACTGAACCTGATCTAGGTGCTGCGGGACTGGCCACGCCTATGCCCTGCGCTATGCCCTTTGGCAATTGACAGTCTTCTCAGTGGGGTGGTGTATGCTGTGGGCGGTAGGTCTCCGGTGCCGACCTGCCTTTGGGGGATCCGACATAGTCTGATTCGGGACGTCCGGTTCGCGTGGCAGACGACGGCTGGCGCAAGGAGTCAGGAGATGAGATTCAACGGAAGGGTAGCCATTGTCACTGGGAGCAGTACCGGGATCGGGGAGGCAGTCGCTCTAGCATTCGGCCGCGAAGGAGGCTGTGTTGTCCTGGCGGCGCGCAGCCTAGACAAGCTGCGGACCCACGCTGAGAGGATCAATGAGTCTGGCGGAAAGGCCCTGCCCGTGAAGACCGACATCAGCCGTATCAGCGATGTGGAGGAGATGGTGACCGCCACCATCAGGGAGTTCGGACGCGTTGACATTCTGGTCAACAATGCGGCTTACACCGAGCTCAGCCTCAGGCCCTTCCACGAGACGAAGCCCGAGGAGTGGGAGGGTGAGATCAACACTACCCTGAAGGGGACGCTGAATTGCTGCTGGACGGTTCTGCCCCACATGATGAAGCAGGGCTACGGCCGGATCGTCAATATCACCACAGCGGGAGTCAAGACGGGGTCTCAGTACCTGTCGTTGTACGGAGCGTGCAAGGCAGCGATCGCCCAGTTCACGAAGTCGCTGGCCATGGAGATGGTGCCCTACGGCATCCTGGTGAATGCCGTTGCTCCCGGCATGGTCAAGACCGGCGCTTTGGACCGGGTCTTTGGCGAAGACCTCTTGAAATCGCACCTGGCCACCCAGGGAGTGGCGCGGCTGGGGGACCCGGAGGAGGTAGCCCGTGTGGTTCTGTTCCTGGCGTCAGACGAGGCCAGCTATGTCACGGGACAGCACTGGTCGGTTTGCGGTGGCCTCAGTCCGCAGTGATGACTGAAGGCCGGACACGAATGGAGTCGATGCCTGAGTTTGAGTAGACAAGCATCTACAAATCCTTTGTGAAAGGGGGAAACGTGCTGACCAAATATGACGAGTTGATCTGTCACCAGTTGGCGACCACCTTCGACCATGTGTACACCAGCGACGCCCGTTGGACAGAGAGGATCGTGCTCTATGGCTTCGATATCTCGGGAAAGCTCAATTTCGTCACCGGTTTGGCCCGGTATCCCAACCGGAACGTCATCGACGCCTACGGCATGGTGACGATTGACAACAAGAGGGCGCACGTTGTCAGAGCATCTAACGAACTACGGCCCGAGACAGGGGCCGGCGTCGCAGTCGGGCCGTTCTCCTACGAGATCGTGGAACCGTTGAAGAAAGTCCGCATGACGCTGGACAAGAACAAGTATGGCCTCGCGTTTGAGTTGGACTTCGATGGTACATTTCCGGCCTATGAGCAAGTACCCATGTTCTTCCGGGACCGCGGGCGGATACTTGAGGAGGCCCGGCGGTACTACCAGGTGGGGCGCTTCGGCGGTTGGTTCAAGGTTGGCGGGAAGACGTACAGAGTTGACGCGGCGACCACCCGCGGCGGCCGCGACCACTCCTGGGGCGTGCGGCGCGGGGTCGGGGGCGGTGCCTGGCCGGAGCCGTGGGCGCAGCCGGGAGAGGTGCCGCAGGGGGCATTTTACTTCATGTGCATCGCAGATTTCGGGAGATGGGCGACGCACGTGGCGCAAAGAGAGAACTGGGATGGCCAAATCTGGCATTTCGAAGGGTGGGAGACGTACCCCCTTGGCAGCAAGAAGCAGGACCAGGTGCTGAAGCTGGTCAGCCTGGAGCATGACTTCCAGTTTCTGAGCCATGTACGAGTAGCGAAGTCAGGTACCGTGACTGTCAAGGCGGCAGACGGGACCAAGAAGAAGCTCTCTTTGCAGCGGAAGACCACTTTCTATCCGGGATTTGCCGGCTATGACTACTACCGCGACTACTGTTCGGGGATGTGGAAAGGCCCATCGTATATCGACGGTTTCGAGGTTGACATCACTGACCCGGAAGAGTTGAAGAAGGCTTCCTTCCTCACGGAGACGCTGTGCGAGTACAAATGCGGGAAGGATGTGGGCTACGGGTTGCTGGAGATGGTGAACGTCGGGAAGTATCCCAGGTACGGGTACAAGGGCTACTGAAGCCGCTTCGATCGCGGGCGCCAAGGCGGCCAACCTGAAAGAACTGGCACGGGGATTCTGGGAGCGAGCCTGGCGAGGAGATCGCAGCTCCATGACACCACAAAGGGGGAACAAAGATGGTTTCGCGAAGTAGAGCCAACCTGGAAGAACTTCAGCAGAAGTTGGTCCCTTACCTGCAAAGCAAGATGCCTGATGCGAAGGGCATCACCGTGTTGAATATGAAGGCGCCTGAGAGCGGCTTTGCGTCCGAGACTTTCATGTTCACGCTGCAGTACGAAGAGGGAGGAAAGCATCACTCAAAGGAGATGGTCTTTCGGCGTCCGCCTTTGTTGGCGGTCTTCCCAGACTATGATTTGCGCCGGCAGTTCCTGGTTATGCAGCGCCTGCAGGGGACGGGTGTGCCCGTGCCCAGGGTCTTCTGGCGTGTGGAACAGGATGAAGGCATACTGGGCACGCCATTCTACATCATGGAGAGACTCCCTGGAATGACTCCACCGGATTTCCCTCTCTACCACAGCGCCGGTATTTACCACGATGCTTCGCCGCAGAAACGCGCCAAGATGTGGTGGGGATCGCTCGAGGGTATTGTGAAGGTTCACCAAGTGGATTGGAGGAAGCAGCGCCTTCATTTCCTGGGGGCGCCCAAGGGCGGGACGTCCACGATTGACGGGCTTCTGGACTACTTCGACTCGATGCTCAAATGGGTGGCGAAAGGCGAGCCCCAACCGGTGCTGGAGTATGCCATCAAGTGGCTGCGGGAGAATCACTATGTGCCGGAGCGCATCACTCTCTGCTGGGGCGACTGCCGGATGCCGAACACCTTGTACGATGCGGATGGGAACGTGGTGGCGCTGCTGGACTGGGAGTTCTCCTACCTGGGAGATCCGGTCTCTGACCTTGCGTGGTTCCTGTTCCTGGACTGGCATTCCAGCGAGGCCTATGGCATACCGAAGCTGGAAGGGACACCGAGCGAGGAGGAGACCATACGCCGCTACGAGGAACTGACGGGATGGAAGGTGAAGAACCTGCTCTTCAACCAGGTGCTGGCGCCGCTGCGCCTCGGCGTGCCTCTAGTAAGGCTGTACAAGAACTTGAGGTCGATGGGGGTGACCATGCTCGCTGATGACGCGGAGCTGAACAACCCCATGACGCAGCGGATCGCCGCTCTTCTCAATCTGCCGGCGCCGGGCAAGAAGAAGGACGTGACCAAGATCGAGGACATGAAGGTGATCCTGCAGATGCATTTCACCGGCCCTGGCGCACGCGACTGGTATGCCCTGTTCGACCACGGTCAAATCACGGTGCACGACGGCAAAGCGACGGACCCGGTCAGCACCATGACGCTCGCGGCTTCGGATTTCGAAGCTATCCAGCGCGGCGAACTGGGACAGTCTGACGCCACCCTGATGGGGAAGATCAAAATAGAGGGCGACATTACTTTGGCGGCGGACCTTCTGGAGCGGCTGGTGGCCAAGCTCGGAGGGAAGAAGCCATGAGAGGCGGCTATGCCGGCAGGATCCTCAGGGTCGACCTGTCCTCAGGCAAGATAGCGGTGACCCCGACGTCGGACTATGCCGAACGGTTTCTCGGCGGACGGGGGATCGCGGCCAAGGTCTACTGGGACGAGGTGCCGCCTGGGGCAAGGGCACTCGATGAAGACAACACGGTCATCTTCGCCACGGGACCGGTCGGTGGCGTCCCTGCGTTTGCCGGGTCGAGATGGACCGTGTGCGGGAGGATCCCGGAGGTGGAGCGCTTCAGCTACGGCAACTTCGGGGGGCGTTGGGGCGCCGCGCTCAAGTTCGCGGGCTGTGATGCCGTAGTGGTCCATGGTAAGTCGGAGAGGCCGGTCTATATCTTCATCCGTGACGGAATTGCCGAATTGAAGGACGCTTCGGCTCTCTGGGGGAGAGGAGCCATCGAAACCAGGGAAGCATTGAAGTCGGAGTGGGGAGACTCGACAAGGGTGGTGGCCATAGGCCAGGCGGGTGAGAACATGGCAGTAATGGCCAACCTGATTGCCGATAACGACGCCGCCGGCTCGAAAGGTGTTGGTGCGGTGCTCGGATCCAAAAAGTTGAAGGCGCTGGCCGTGAAGTGGACGAATAGGGCGGTCGAGGTGGCTCAGCCGGACAGAGTGAGAGAGCTGGCTGACCACTACCGCAGCCTCAAGATTGGTTTCCCCTACTATGACGAAGCCTTCCATAACGTGCTGAGCCGCTGGTCGCATGACCCCCGGCTTGAGTTCAGGACTGTGCCTGGTGACGGGGTTCTCAAGAAGGAGCCGTGCTACGGTTGCCTCGGCCGTTGCCCGCGCACTGTCTACCGCTCCAAGGACGGCCGCTCCGGAAAGTTCATTTGCCATTCTGCCTGGTTCTACCAGCCGTGGGCCGAACGGTTCTACAAGGACTGGAACGATGTCCCCTTCCATGCCACCAAGCTTTGCGACGACTATGGGCTGGACACCATTGCCGTGGATCTCACCATCGGTTGGCTCAACGCCTGCTACGAGGCTGGACTTCTCACCGACGAAAACACGGGCCTGCCGTTGTCACGCATTGGTAGTCAGGAGTTCATAGAGGCGCTTCTTGGGAAGCTGTCGCGCCGTGAAGGGTTTGGGGACCTTCTGGCTCAGGGGTTGGAAGGAGCGGCGGATTCGCTGGGGACGGCGGGCAGAGAGCAACTCCGGAATGTGGGGATACTCTCTGAGCGCGGGTACAGCCAGCCGTATGGCCCCAGGCTCTACATCATGACCGGCTTGCTGTGGGCCATGGAACCCAGGCTGCCGATCAGCGTGCTTCATGAAGTCACCACCTGCCTCGGCAAGTGGCTGACGTGCCACATGGGGCTCAACGTCTTCCCAACCACGCAGACCGTACGCAGGATCGCGGCGACATTCTGGGGCAGCGAGGTGGCGGCTGATTTCTCCACGTATGAAGGCAAGGCCCTCGCCGTCAAGAAGATCCAAGACCGGTCGTATGCCAAGGAGTGCCTCATCCTGTGCGACTGGCTCTGGCCGATAATGGAACTGGAATTCTCGGAAGATCACGTGGGCGACCCGACCCTGGAAAGCAGGATTGTATCGGCCATCACCGGGCAGCAGCTGGATGAGGACGGGCTCAACAGGATAGGTGAAAGGGTGTTCAACCTGCAGCGGGCCATTCTGGTGCGGGAGGGGCACCGGGGGCGCGCATCAGACACCATTCCAGAGCAGGCCTATACCGAGCCGCTCGAATATGAGATCCAGGACCCACAATTGATCCTGCCGGGCAAGAACGGAGAGGTGGTGTCCCTGAAGGGACGCGTGATTGACCGGGATGCCTTCGAGAGGATGAAGGATGAATACTACCTGCTCCGCAGGTGGGACGTGACGACCGGGCTTCAGACGAGGGCCCAACTGGAAGGGATCGGTCTCGTTGACGTGGCACGCGACATGGAGGCGCGCGGGCTGCTCGCCGGTGTTGACCGCTGACAGGCACCAACGCAGAGAAGTCGGCCGACGCCGCAGCCCTCAGATCACCCGGCGGCGATCGGTGAGGGCCGGCTTACGGGACAGCCGGAAGTCTTCCTTGTCAAACGGCGGCGAGTCATACCTCTTCCATTCGGGCAGGGCATAATCGTGTATCCCGGTGCCGGCAGCTCCCAGCCTCAGCAGCGCCTTTGGTATGACCGTCAATCTGCGCCGGGTATTCAGAAGCGCCTTGCACAGCGCGAGTAGCGTGTCGGTTGGCTTCGGAGGGCATCCCCTGACCGTCATGCAGGTCTTTGGCGCCGGCTGGGTGCTCTTCAAAGCACAGTTCCCATAGATGATGGCCTTCCGTCCATCGGCCTCCGGCTCGAGGTCCTGGCCGCAGTATATAGCCGTGTCGTCGAATCTCCTGTTGGAGTTCTCCAGGATGAAGGGTATGAGAGCTACGGCCAGAGCGGCATAACACCGGGAACATAGCGTATTCCCAGGATATGGCACGGAAAGGCCGCTGATCCCGGCCGCCGTAAGCAGCCTCCCGGTCACGTCAGGCTGCCACCTGACTTGCTCACGCAGGGTGTCGATGTTGCTGGCGCCTTCGACGCGAATGGAATCGAGCCTTGGCGAAAGACCGTGCACTTCGGCAAACTCACTGAGATGACCGACCAGCGAAGGATCGACGCCTAGCAGGGCAGCCCCCACAACATCACACGCGAACGGATCCCGGCTGGCGATGATAAGGTCCTTGCGCCAGGCCTTGCCCAGCACCGTATCCGGGCCCATCTCCAGCATGTATGTCCCGTCGATGACCGTGAGGTCACTTCTCAGTGCTTCGTTGAGCAGGTAGATGCAGTGCTCCAGCCGCTTTGTCTTGTGGAACTTCAGCCTGGATGCCAGGCTCAGGCAACCCTTGAGGTTCTTGAAGCCCAGAGACACCTTGGTCTGACCATGGGTCTTCAGCACCGGGACATTGATCAGGAAGTC
>JAUCPZ010000136.1 GCA_030372995.1 Dehalococcoidia bacterium | reverse complement strand
GACAGGGGTTTTGCCGTCCGAGACGGTCCAGTGGCGAAGCTCCAAAGCCACCTGAGGCTCATACGGCGGCCTCTCGATAAGTCTGTGGTGCCGCTCAAAGGTCTTGGTCGAAGTGTGATAGCTGGTGCCGGTCTCTTCGTCGTGAACAACGACCTCGTCGCAGGCTGGCAAGACATCGCCATAGAACACGGCCTCGCTGATTGCCCAGGCCGGACGCGGCTTCTGGAGCATGTGCCGGGAGCCACGGCGCTTCATCACGAAGCTTCGGCCTTCGATGCGTCCGATTGTTTGAGAACCGAGCTTCACCGCTTGGACGCGCATGGCTCTTTCTCCGAGGGGAAGAGTTCCGACTCTGGCACGTCCAATGCCGCAGCAAGACGCCGTTTGACCGCTGGCCAGGGCTGAATCCTCCCATGCTCGAGCATTGAGAGTAGGCTTTGCGGCGTGTGACTCTTAATGGCCAGGTCGAATTGTGATAGCTTGCGTTCCTCCCTGAGCTTGCGAATGTTGTTCGGTGTCATCTTGCTTACCTCCTTCGTTTTCTGAATGAAAAAGAGGCATCCCGGCCTTGCGGCCAAAATGCCTCTGTTGTTCAGTCAGCCCAGTATGCGGTTGTTAAGATTTTGGTTCTGAGATATAGTTTAGCATAGGTCTGCAACAACTCATGACAATGCGCATCTCGATTTCTCGAACGAATTGCATCTCATAGGACACGGTTTGGCAGAATCTTGTGCGTGAAAAGCAGTGATTTATTCGGGAATCGGAGGGGCGATGTGAAAAGTGTTAGGCACTCACTCCGGCAGTTAGCACGGGAACTGGGAGTGTCGGCAAGTTACCTCTCCCAGGTAAAGCACGGCAAGCGCCCACCGAGCCAGAAGTTGCTTAACACCCTGGGTCGGTCTGAGCGTGAAGTGTTAAGCAGCCTACCCGGGCATAAAATGGCAACTGCCGAGGGTGGGGGTCGAACCCACACGAACCTCGCGGTTCAACGGATTTTAAGTCCGTTGCGTCTGCCAATTCCGCCACCTCGGCCACGCAACGCCTAACGCCGCTGTGCGGGCAAGCCCTGGTGCCATATAGACCCGAACGCGCCAGTGCGCCATTATACTATGCTCGATCTGCTGGGTGGAAGTGCACCGCGGAGCGCGTGCGTTCAAGCGAAGGCGCAAGACAACCCCAAACGCCGATTGGCAAAGTCGCACACGCAGACGGCGAGCACTACAAGGTCTTGCTTCGGGCACCGGAAAGGCTTAGACTGAGCACGGTCACCGGAAACGTGAGGATGCATCAGAATACCGCGAGGAGGGTGAAGCTCATGGTCGTCAGGATCGCACCACTCTTGGCAGTCCTCGGTCTCCTGATCGTCCCTTTGTGCTTCGGCTGCGGCGCACTTGGGCTGGAGGAGAGCGATGTTCCTCACACCGAGAACTATAGCCAGGTCACTACGGTTACGCTGCAGAATGATGATCTGAACGGCAATGTCAGCATTGAGGCTTGGGGCAAGGACTACGTCGAATTGACCTGGACACGGCGGACGGCCTGGGGCAAGGCTGAATTCGAGAAGGCCAAAGTGGAGGTCACGCAGTCCGGGGGCAAGCTGGACATAGAGGGAAAACTGCTGAGCAAAGACGCCAAGGTCTCGATAGACTATGAGATCTTGCTGCCGAGGAATGTCATCCTCGCCGAAGTGACCTCCGGCGACGGCAACATTAAGATCACCGGGACAAGCGGAGACACCATCATAACTGCCGGCCTGGCGAGCGTTTCGGTACGAAACACGTTCGGGCACATCGACATGACTTTAGAGAGAGGCAAGATCCGCCTCGAAGGCACAACAGGCGGAGCGAACCTGACCACGACAGAGGACTCCATAGAAGTCGTCAGCGTGGATGGAGACGTCACCGCCACCAATTCAAACGGTGCGATATCGATCACAAACTGCAGGGGTAATGCGACTCTCAAGACTTCGGGCGGTGGTATTCAGGTAGATAATCTGGAAGGAATTGTCCTGCTTGCGAGCACCAAGGGCGCCCCGATCACAATCAAGCGAGCGACCGCGGTAGAGGTAGTGGAGACATCTGACGATGATATCACCGTGGAGATCGCCAGCGTTGGGGTCAAGGGCACGATCGTGAAAGTCGACAGAGGCTCTATACGCCTGTATCTGTCAAGCAGCGTCAACGCGGACATGGAGCTGAAGGCCGTTTCCGGGGCAGTAGCAGTGAATTCTTCGGCCGGAAATATAGTCGTTACCGGAGAGTTTTCCCCCCAGCACTTCAAGGGGACTGTGGGGACCGGCGGCAACAGCATATATGCCGAGACCTCCAAGGGGAGGATAGACGTCTATGGCATGAGCCTAGGCTAAAGCCGCATCCGGCTCACGTGCCAGTTGTAGGATGGATTGGAAGCGATGTACTACTTCGCCTATGCCTCCAACCTCAGCCGGAAACAGATGGCGGAACGCTGTCCTGCCGCCAAGCCGAAGTTCGTTGCCAAGCTGCCCCACTACAAGCTCGTTTTCACCGGCTGGTCCAGGAAATGGCGGGGGGGCTGTGCCACCATCCGGCAGTCGAAAGGCGATATAGTCGTGGGAGCTCTTTACGAGATCTCTGATTCCGATCTCAGACTGCTCGACAAGTATGAGGATTACCCGATGACCTACGATCATCTCAAAGTCAAGGTAGTGACCGAAGATGGTGACTTCGTGGAGGCGGTGACCTATATCAAGACTGACCAGGCGGAGGAAACCAAACCTTCGCCTGAGTACCTGGCCCTTATTCAGCGCGGCTATCAGGACTGGGGGCTGGCTTCGAAATCGGGTAAGTCGGCCACATTGCGGATCCATGGCGGTCGACAGCAGAATCCATTGGACTAGAGAACCAACCCCACTGCCAAAACCAAAGCTCACGCCGGACTCACGGTGTGAGAACCGAGAGCTCCATGCTGGAGGCGGCGAGCGGATTCGAACCGCTGAATAAGGGTTTTGCAGACCCTCGCCTTAGCCACTTGGCAACGCCGCCCCTTGGTGCCGAGGGGGAGATTTGAACTCCCACGAGCTAAGCTCACCACCCCCTCAAGATGGCGTGTCTACCAGGTTCCACCACCTCGGCGGCTGTACCTAATCGTGGCGCCACTGACGGTCGGCCCCGGTCTTCCGGACAATGCGCAGCCGAAACCTCGTTCGCGTGTGCCGTCCAGTGACCCCCAATAGCATAGCCCCTGAAGTATCACAACGTCAACCAACCTGCCACTCCACGCTGTGCGGCTCCTGCAACCTTTCATCAAACCGCCGGGGGCAAAGGGCCGAGCGTCCGTCGGAGTTCGGCGGTCGACCAGCTTGCATCGGCAAGCCATGTGCCTCGGCCGGTCTTCATCTTGCGCAGTGGGAACAACAGCCATATCATTTGAAGCCGTGCTGCTCTTCGCCCATGCTGGAATCGCGCTCGGCGCGGCTGCGGTCATGAACGGCCTGATCGGGAGCCGCCTGGACACCAGAAGACACAACCAAGCCGAATCTGTGAAGCCTCACGCCCGTCACCGTGCCGTTGAAGAATGGATGGTGTCCCTGGGCCAGCGAGCCGACCTGAGCCTGCTGCTGTTGGGCGCCATTCTCTCCGACCTGACTGACAAACCAATGGGACGCATCTTCTATGGCACATTCGGCTGCCGGCTCTTCTGCCACTCGCTCCTGTTCCTGCTTCTGGTCGTGGTCGCGGGGCTGCTGCTATACTACCGCCGCCATCGGAACTGGCTGCTCGTCATCGCATTCGGCGTCCTGATGCACCTTGTCCTGGATGGGATGTGGGCGGATACAAAGACTCTCTTTTGGCCGGCACTCGGCCTGTCCTTTACCACAGTCAGGTACGACTACTGGTACGAAGAGGTGCTGCACAAGCTGACCACCTCACCGGACGTATACCTGCCAGAACTGGCCGGGCTGCTCATCATTGTGTGGCTCGCTTGGTTACTGGTGCGGCACGGCAAAGTCTGGGACTTTGTCAAGCACGGCCGTATTCTGGACTAACATTCGATACGGTTTGAACCCTCTCCGAACAGGCACCCCCAGAGGAGCACGGGTGTGAAAGGCAGGACTGCAGCAACTGCTGCGAGTTGACCGAGGGAAAACTGGCAGGGGCGGCAGGACTCGAACCCGCGACCGGCGGTTTTGGAGACCGCTGCTCTACCAAACTGAGCTACACCCCTGCGCGCTCCGGTATCAAGTACCCCTGGTGCGACTCGAACGCACGACACGCGGTTTAGGAAACCGCTGCTCTATCCTTCTGAGCTACAGGGGCACAGTGGAGATAGGGGGATTCGAACCCCCGACCTCTGCGATGCGAACGCAGCGCTCTCCCAATTGAGCTATATCCCCAGGCACTTGAACCGGCCAAGGCCTTCGAGCTTTCTTCGGCAAGATCGATTTTAGTGGCTCCGCGATCACTATGTCAAGGAATCGCGCTCGGAAGGCATCGCGCAAACCCCCGGGTGACCGGCAACACACCTCGTGTCTCCGGTCTGTTCATTATGGTATGAGACTGGTATAATCTCGCCTTGGAGTTGGAGACAACGAGTGACATGGCTCTGCTTTGGTGGTTGGTGAGCATCATCCTCGTCGTCCTGTCCTGCATGCTTCTGGCGGCCGGCATCCAAGGCAAGCAGGGTATGCTTCGGATCGGCCGGATCAGCCCCCCAGAACCTCCGGTTCAAGATCAGGCACCCAATCAAGCGCCTGGGAAGATGCAGTTGACGAACGTCGCTGTGGGCATCACAGGGATTGCAGTGGGAATCGCCGCCGTTCTTGTCTTTGCCATCTGAATCATCAGTGGCCTGCCCCACATTATCAGGTTTCCTTGCTTTCACCCGTCCCTCATCGGCCACGGCTGTGATTACCTGATCCGGATTGCGTCGCCTGAAAGCCAGCTTCTTGGAGTCTCGGACCCATCATGCGTCACCTGCAGATGCCCGCCTTCCTTCGCCCACTTGCCAAAGCATTCCACAGGTTGTACGCTTGAAGCCAGGCGATACTACGTCATGGACACGCTGGACTACGTTCTGTTCATCGGGGGCATCTTCGTCTTCATCTTCACCATTGTCATGGACGTCCTGCTCGTTCGTGAGTGGATACAGAAGCGCAAGGCCAAGGAGAAGCCTCCTGGAAGCTCCCAGACCTAGGCCGCTTCTTCGCCATCTCACTAGGACACCGTATTTCGCGTGGCGGCGCCTCTTGCAGGGCGCAGGCCATGGTGCTACCATCCGACCCAACAGCCTGGCTTTGGACCCGGGTAAACAATAAGCCGGAGAGGAGGTCATTTGAAGAGGATTCTGCTGGTCTTAACTCTCGTGCTGGCGCTGACGGTTGTATCTGTATCTGTGGGTTGCGCCTCTAGCAGCGATGAGTCAAAGATCAAGAGCACGGTCAACAAGTTCATCGACGCGCTCAACGACGGCGATTTCGACGAAATCTTCAAGTACGTTGCCGGTGCGGATCAGATGACCGACGCGCAAAAGCAGGCCATCCAACAAGGCTTGCAGATCTACAAGCAAATGGCCGGAACCAACAAGATCACGGTCAAGAGCATCGACGACTTGGAGGTCAACGGCAACAACGCCACTGCCAAGGTTGTCTTGTCCCTCGGCGGACAGGATTCCGACCCTACCCAACTGGCATTCGTGAAAGAGGACGGCACCTGGAAGTTGTCCGCCAGCGGATTCGGTGGCTAGTCTTCGCGAAGCGGGGCCTGAGGCACTGTCTGGCGTGATGGCTGCAAGTCGGGCGCCTGGCCGATTCGAAACCGGGAGAGCACTCTTCTAGTATAGAAAGAAACAGCACCGCCCCCGAGTTTGTATCGGGGGCGGTGTCCACATTCTGTCGCACGTCACCTGGGCAGCATTCCTCCTTCGAGTGCCGCTCAGAACCTGCCCGAACCTGCGAAAGCCCTGCGGCACACTCTCTGCAAGCCGCCGAGCCGGGCCTCAGGAGTTCTTCTCAGCGATGTCACCGGCAATGGGCAGCTTGAACCTCTCGCCCTGGTAGGCCTTCACCATCAGCACGATCCAGAGAACGAATGCCAGGACAAGCAGTATCCAGCTCAATATGTCAAACAGAAGACCGATAGCCGGCAAGAAGCCCAAAGCCATAAGCACGATGTATCCTACAAAGATGGCTCCAAAGGTGACTATTGACTGCATGGCGTGGAACCGGACGAACTTGTTCTCCTTCTCGATGAGGATGAATATGAGGCCGGTTATCCACGTTGCCAGGTAGCACAGCAGTCCGGCAATGTTGGGCTCCAGACTGGTCGTGCTGCCTGGGGCTTTGGGAACATCCAGCAGCGACCCGCAGTTCGTGCAGTACT
This sequence comes from Dehalococcoidia bacterium, assembly GCA_030372995.1. GTDB lineage: Bacteria > Chloroflexota > Dehalococcoidia > UBA2247 > RBG-13-53-26 > JAFGCL01. The sequence continues at coordinate 34,683 of JAUCPZ010000136.1, read as the reverse complement.
TCGTGCCTTCCGCATTCTGAGTACCGCACTTGGCGCAGACGCCCGTCGGCTTCGGAGCCTCCGCTGAGAGAGCCGCGCCGCACTTCTGGCAGTACTTGTTGCCCTCAGCGTTCTCTGCTCCACATTTGGGACAGAACATCTTGCCTCCTTCTCAGAGCAATCTCTACTTCTTAAGGATGCGCATGGTCTCGAGCAACCCGCCGATCGCTGCGGCGAGGCCGCCTACCATGGATACATAGAGCCCAGCGCCCACGTCACGCTCATGATCGCTGAGGAAGACCATCGTCTGAAAGATCAGCACCAGGCAAACCGCACTCAACACCAGGATCACAATGCTCCACGCTCCGGGCGTGCCGCCCCGGGCGAGTACCAGACACAGCACCAGCATAGCCCCCAATGCCAGAACCACCGGCCCAGCCGCCATCTGCAGGCCGAGGGTATCCTCAAACCTGCCCATGTCTATCCAAGACAAGAACGTTCCCAGACAGAGGAGAACCGCGCCCAGCCCGACAAGAATGACCGCGGGGTCGCGCGCAATCAAAGCCGATGTTGAAGTCCACCACTGTGAGAACTGGGTCTCGCTCTTCGCTCCGCCGACCGGGGATCCGCATGAACCGCAGAACCCGCTGCCCTCTGGAACCTCTGCGCCGCACTTGCTACATTTCAATCTCGTTACCTCCTCTCCTCATCAGCCAATGTGATGAGACCATTCAGATGGTTCCCTGATGGGAATCCCGCCTCTGGCCAAGGATTCAGATTGTAATATCATGGGATATGCCACTTGAGGTGTCAATAGGAGGAATGGGAGGGGCAGCCATGCACTCGCTGCGAGAGATCCCAGAGTCCCGGCGTCCCCACCCTTGCTGAGACTAGTCATCAAACTTGAAGGCGCCGCTGCTGAATACCCTCATGCACGCCTCAACCACCTGGGCATCGTAAAGCGTGCCTTTGTTGTTCACTATCTCCTTCAAGGCCTTGTCCAGACCAAGAGCCGGCCGGTAGGGACGGTGAGAAGACATCGCCTCAGCCACATCCGCCACTGCCAGTATTCTCGCCTCCATCACTATTTCATCGCCCTTCAGCCCAGCGGGGTAGCCCGACCCGTCCATTCTCTCGTGGTGCTGCAACACAACGTCCGCTATGGGATACGGGAACTCAATGTTCTTCAATATCTCGTGGCCGGCTTGCGGATGGCTCTTGATGATGGCAAACTCCACCTCTGTCAACTGTCCTGGTTTGCTGAGTATCTCCGTGGGAATAAAGATCTTCCCCAGGTCATGCAGGAGACCGGCAATCCTGACCCTCTGTATCTGATTGTTCGGCAATCCCATCTCTCTGGCGATGGCATAGGCCAGCTTCGTAACCCGCCGCTGATGCCCGGCGGTGTAGGGATCCCTGGTTTCGACCGTCAGCGCGATGGCCTGGATGGTGCCTTCAACGGTCCTCTGAAGCTTCCTGAAGCTCTCCTGCGCCTCCTCCTCTGCCCTCTTTCTCTCCGTAACGTCTCTATCGATCCCGCGGAAACCAAGCACGTTCCCATTCGCATCGAAGAACGGCACGCCACTCGTTTCCAGGACGACCTTGTGACCGTCTTTGTGGAGACAGACGTTTTCCACAAAGGCGAAGGGTTTCTTCTCGCGAAGTGCAGTATCAAACACCCTGGCTACGCGGTTGGCTTCCTTCAGAGGCATGAGGTCGACGGGCGCCCTGCCAATGACTTCCTCAGGTTCGTATCCCAATATGTCATGAATCCTGCGGCTCACATAAGTGTATACCAGCTTCTCGTTCACTTCCCAGACCCAGTCGCTGGTGGTCTCAATGAGGCTGCGGAATCGCCCTTCGCTCTCGGCAACCGCTTTCTCTGACTTCTTCCGCTCCGTGATGTCGTGCAGGACACCCATAAGCTCGACTGGCTTGCCATTCTCGTCGCGCACTACCGTTACAGTGGTGTCCGCCCATATGGTGGAGCCGTCCTTGCGTTTCAGTTCCAGTTCAACATTCCCTGGCTTGAGCACCTTCTTCGGGTCCTGCCTAATAATTGAAAGGGTCTTGGCCATGAGTTCCGTAGCCTGCTGCGCCGACTCGCGCGTCAGCATCCTCTCCATGGTGGACGACTTGGCCTCTTCCACCGTGTAGCCAAGCATCTTCTCGACGGACGGGCTCATGTACGTCGGCCGCAGGTTTATGTCGGTGACCCAGATGACATCCAGCACGTTTTCCGCCAGCAGGCGGTACCGTCTCTCGCTCTCCTGCAAAGCTTTCTCGGCCTTGCGGCGTTCGGTGATATCCCGCGTGACACCTATCCACCCAACGGGGGATCCATTCGTCCCGATGACAATCGACAGGCTCGTCTCTGTCCAGATGGTCGAGCCATCCTTGCGCTTCATCTCCAATTCGACGGTTGAAGTACGGCGCCCTCCGTTGCCCGCCTGGCCCTTATTGGCCTTGTACAGATCCTTGATGCTCTTCTTGGCTATCAACGCCGACTCAGGAGTGAACGCCTCCTCGACCGGCGCTGCCATGGCCTCCTCAACGCTGTACCCTCTCACGCGGGTCACTGACGGGCTGATATAAGTGAGACGCATGTCCTTATCCATGGTCCAGATGATGTCCGACACGTTCTCAGCCAGCAGCCGATAGCGCTTCTCGCTCTCTTCAAGGGACTTCTGCGCCTGCTTACGCTCGGTTATGTCCCTGGCCACGCCCAGTATGCCAATGGCATTTCCGCTGGAATCGCGCAGGAAGCTGGCCTTGACCTCCGTCCAGACCGTAGACCCATTCTTGCAGTTCATCTCAAGCTGCAGCACGCGCGACCGGTGCAGGTCTTTGAACCCTTTCTCTTCTATTGCCTTCTCCTCGGCCCAGGCTTTCATCACCTCTTCAAGCGACGCAGGAGTCAGCAACTCCTTCAGACTCTGGGACACGGTCTCCTCCGGCGTGTACCCGCGCAGACCGACTACCGAAGGACTGACGTAGGTGAACTGCAAGTCCATATTCATTATCCAGATCACATCGGACGCGTTCTCCGCCAGCAGCCGGTACCGCTTCTCGCTTTCTTTCAGAGCGGCTTCCGCCTGTTGATGCTCAGTGATATCGCGGAGGTTGACAACTATACCCTCAACGCTCGGATCATGAAGCAAGTTGGTGCTGGTCGCTTCCACGGTGCGCCACTCGCCGTTCTTGTGGCGTACCCTCAACTCATCCTGGCCGGAGGCACCTTCGCTCTGCAGCAGCCGCGTCAGGCGCTCCCTCATCCTTGCGGCGTCATCCGGGTGTACGTATTCGGATATCGACTCAGCGCTCCTGTCTTCCACCTCTTGCATGCTGTATCCCAACATGCGCTCACAGCTCGGACTCAAATACTTTGGCTTTCCATTCCGGTCGACCACCGCAATAGCATCCGAGGTGGACTCGATCAGCGCTTTGTAATAGCGCTCCTGTCGGCGCAGCGTATCTTCAGCTTGCTTGCGGTAGGAGACGTCCCGCAGGACCGCTATGGCTCCTACATTCTTGTCACCCCGCTGCAACATTGTGATACGGGCCTCCAAATTGATTACCTTGTCCGCCTTTGTGCGGACTTCCAGCTCAAAAGGCCCCACGTCCTTTCCAGCAAGCAACTGGTTCACCGCCACCTCCGCCGCTGCACCGCCATCTGCCGTGAGTATCCTCAGGTCATCAAAGTGACGCCCCACGATCTCTTCTTCGGCCAATCCTGAGACATCCAGTACCCTCTTGTTTACCCGTACGACTTTGCCGGTTTCATCAAAGAGGATTATGCCGTCCATGACCCCGTCAAAGACCACCTGGAGGTCGGCGCGCGAGCTGCTAAGCTGCTCCTCAGCGCGCTTTCGGTCGGTGATGTCTCTGACAGATACAAGCGTCGCGGGCCGGCCCTGGAATTCGGTCTTCACACCTACGGCGCTGATCCAAACCTCGCGGCCATCTCTGGCCTGTGCCTTGAGTTCTTCAACCCTGTGTATGTCATCCCTTTGCATGGATTCCGCGAATATGGCAAGGACTCTTCCGCGGGCATCCTCCGGAATACAGTCCAATGGATCCGTTCCCACCATGTCCGACGGCGAGGAGAATCCGAATATCTTGGCACATACGGGGTTGGCGAGCACGATCTTCCCTGTCTCACGGTCTACTACTTCCAGTCCATCCAAAGTGCTCTCGAACAACTGCTTGTAATCTCGCTCTCTCTGGGCCAAGGCCTCCTGAGCCTGCTTGCGCTGGGTGATGTCATTGACAAAGTAGAGATCAGCGGGCTTCCCATCCCAGGCAAAGAGGACTGCATTGAATTCCGCCCATTTCGTGACACCTTCCTTGTCCACGATCCTCAGATCCTGGACATGGGCGACCTCCTCACCCCTCAGCCTCTTGAACTGGCCGGCCACCACTGCGCGCCGGTCATCAGGATGGACCAGATCTGTTACCGGTCTCAGCAGGATTTCGTCTTCAGAGTAGCCCACCATCTCTATCATCTTGGGATTGGCAAACTTCACCAGGCCATCCTGGATCACCATTATGCCTTCATTGGCGTTCTGAACGACGAGCTGATTGCGTTCTTGCGCCGCCCGGAGCTTCTCTTCGGCCTGACGACGCTTGGTGATATCCCTTATGACCACTATGGCGCCTGCCACCTTCGATTCCCGCTTCATCGGAGACATGCGCACTTCAACATCGAGCTTGCGGCCGGAGTCAGCGATCGCCTCGATCTCAAAGGGAGGCACATCGTGGCCCGCCAGCGTCCTGGCCTGAGCGGAGAACATCTCTGCCGCGCGGCTCGGGGGGAACATTCTGAGAAGCGCGAACTGTTTTCCCACCAGGTCCGCCCCACCGTGACCCAGGATCTCGGTCACTCTGTTGTTAACTCGGACAATCTTGCCCGCCATGTCGAGGATCACGATAGCGTCTCTGACGCCATCGAAGATGGCCTGCATCTGTTCTTCAGACTCCCCGGCCTCCTTGCCAGCGACCTTCACAACCGGTTCCTGGACCGGCCTGACCACTTCCTTGACCACCACCTTGGTTGGAGGGAACAGAACCTGCCACTTGCCATCTTGCCTGAGTATGGCAGTGCCATGATTCTTCATTATGTCAACGACTTCCGCTGGCCCGCACATTCCGAGGTGGTAGCAGCACATGGTCAACAGCGGGTGCGTACCCTCCACTCTGTCCAGATTCTCTTCAAACTCCGAGAGCATGCGCCATTGGCTCTTCTCGATCCAGCTCATGTTGCTGGATACCCTCATTCCCTCGTATTCGTTCTTTAGCGCCCTGCCGACAATGTCAAGCCAGGATTCCACCATCCGCCTTGGATCGAAGGGGCCTTCGCGGTAGTACCACTGGTTGTGGCTGAGAAACCTCATCTGCCCCCTCTCCACATATTCCTCGCAGCCCGGCCATTCGGCCATCATCGCCTCGAACGCTGCTTGAGGATCGAGGGGATCAGACGTAACCCACAGACAGAACTCGTTGCTTTCCAGTCCGGCCTTCAAGTAAGGGATGGCGAGGTCGATCAGGTCTTGTTTCGTCTCGTAGAACTGGCAGACATGCGTACCCCACGGGATGTCTCCGAGGAAGTCTATGCCTGACTTGCGGTCATTCTGCAACGCTTTCACCTGATCCTGCCCATAATATGGGCTTGGCATTGGGGTCCGCACGTCGTCTGTCGTATGCACGGAACTCTCACTCACTGTGTTTCCAGGCACAGCACCCTCCTGTGAAACGTTGCCATGGAGTTAAGAATCGGTGCAGAGGGAAACGGCCTGGGATTGATGCGGGGAAGACCGCACGCACGCGCCCCACCACTCTGCACAACCCCGGAGCTTGACGGACACGCGCACACCCAACCTATCACCGGGGGAAAGAAGAGCATTTGGTATCTAACTCTCCGCAACTGTGATGCGTTTGTGCCACCAAGGGCACCGGTTCCAATTCTCACACTACACTGTCCTCTCCACAAGATACTGAAGGCTAGAAATAGTGACCCAATAGGCTACCTCTTGGTGACCTTTCGGGTTTGTCGCCCATTCCCCGGGGGGTTGCGGAGCCAGGAACTCCGCGCTCCAGGTTGGCCTGATACTTGGCCGGTGGCGGTTGCCGACTACCAGCCTACTCGCGCCTGCAGAAGGCCACGGCACACGGGCAATCATTGGGCAGCCGTGCTTGACCCACTTATGCCAAGGGCGAGGATGATGGTCCCTGACCGGTTGACACTGGCTGACATTCCATGGTAGACAATCGGTCGTTCGGGACGTCTTCTTTGAGGACAGGCCCGCTCCGATCCGGTTCTGGAGTCGTCAGACTGCCTGAGATTGCCTGCAGGACCAGCTTCACTTTGACGATTCAGAGGGAGGGCAACGATGGTGCGTGTGGTCATCGAGAGACATTTTCAGAAAGGCAAAGAGGCGGAACTGGAAGATTTGCTGGTGGAACTGCGCAGCCGTGCCATGGCACAACCCGGCTACGTCTCAGGAGAGACTCTCCGGTCCCTTCAAGATCCCTCACTGTGGGTCGTCTTGAGTACATGGCTCGACGTCAGCCAGTGGAAGGCCTGGGAGGCCAGCCCCGAGCGCCGCGAAATTGAGGACAGAATAGCACGTATCGCGAAAGCCCCGGCCAAGGTCTCGGTCTTCTCCTTCGTGTGGAGGGCTTGTTGGTCTGAGAACGAGGCGGAGCGCTGGCACAAGGCGCCCTCTTCTGGTCCGGAAGCTTCAACACGAAGGCGCAGGCGGCCGCCTACGGCCAGAAGCGGCTGACCGGCTGGAGTCCCTCAGCGTATCAGTGCCTTGGTTTGAGCCGAAGTGACTCGCATCGATTCTGACTGATAGGTCGACGCACCAATCTGACAAGAGCCATATCGAGACCGCAACCGACCTTAGGGAGGTCGAAATTCAGAGAAAAAGTGTTGCTTGCGTGAACATTACGGGGTATTTCTTCGGGCCCAGTTCTCGCCAGTTCCCGCTGATTCGTCTGGATGGCATTGACAGACTTCAGGCGGGGTGGTAGAGTGAATTGACCCTGGGTGGTCAAACCAGCTGTAAGAGGCCAGGAATCCGCCGAGGAGGACCGAGCGGGCGGCGATTGGGATCGGGAAGGCGGAGGCACCGAGGAGGCTGGGGAGGTTACCTGGGGTCGTCTTTTCCTGTAACCCTACTCACCCGTCGACATCAAGCTTTCCTACTTCCTGTTTGACCAGGGCTATGAACGGCAAGTTCCTATACTCCTCGCGATAGTCCAGGCCATATCCCACCAGGAACTCGTCAGGTACTTCGAATCCAACGTAGGCCAGCGGAACCTCTGTCAGCCGCCGTACTCTCTTGTCCAGAAGCGTACAAACAGCCAGGCTGGCAGGGTGACGCGACTGGAGATGAGCCAGCACGAAGCTCAGAGTCATGCCAGTATCCACGATATCCTCCACCAACACCACGTGGCGCCCCCTAGGACTCACATCCAGGTCCTTGGTGATGCGTACGGCCTCTCCACCATCACCCGAGCCATAGTATGATATGGCCATGAAGTCAACATCTGCCGGGACTTCGAGGTATCGCATGAGGTCTGCCATGAAGCAAAGCATACCCCGCAACACCCCCACGAGCAGAATGCGGCGCCCCTCATAGTCCCGCGATATCTCCTTCGCCAACTGGCGCACTCTCATCTGGATCTGATCTGCACTGAAGAGTATTCGACCCACCCCTTCTGTCTTGGCGCCGGCGAGGGGTCCATGTCCGTATTTCGCCAGAAGCCGGTCGTAGTCACGACGGGCCAGGAGCTTGATCTTGATGTCAGGGTACAATTCCCGCAACCGACGTATCTTCCTGTTCTTTTCGCTCGTCAGACCCGGCTTCAGGGTGGTCATCTCAATGTACAGGTCAAGTCCCGGAAGATAGAAGTCAGGCGTAAACATCTCGGTGACCTTGTCCCCCTCCCACTGAAGCATGAATGAGCGCGGTTCGTAAACCCACTCGATCTGATAGAAGTCGAGCAGCCGCGCGAAATCTTCCTCGCTGGGATGAGCAAAGGTGACTGCTCTCACCGGAGACCGCAAACCCGGCTTGGCCAAAGTGTTCTTTGCCCGCGCACCTGCGGGCCGTTCTGCCAAATGCAAAGCCCCGCTTGCTTCAAGGACCGTGGCTGCCAAGTTCGCCACCGCGATGAGAAATTCTTCTTCCGCAGCCGTGAACTCGCGACGTATTCGATTGTAGGCCCGCAGGCTGCCGACTACCTCCCCCCGGTAGGTTACCGGCACGCCTATTATCGACGCGATGTGCTCCCGCCTAGCAATCTCGCCAAACTGGATTCTCGGATCCGTCGCTACGTCGGTGACCACCGCCGTCTTCCCTTCCATTATCTCGGGCAGACTCTTATCGGCCTCAAGAACGCCCGCTCTCAAGTATCTCTCGCTGAGCCCGTGCGTAGCAGCGCGAATCAGCTTCTTCCTCCTTGCATCGAGCAGCATCAGGGAGCAACCCCTCACTCCGAGCGCTCGGCTGGCTGTGCGAACAAGTAAGTCGAGCTTCTCAGCAGGAGTCAGATCAGAGTTGAGTGCCTTGGCCATCTCACCAAGGGACTTGGTGAAGACAATCGCCTGTCTGCCCATCTGGGAGGCACCTCCTGAAAAGCGGGCCTAGCCGGGTAACAACACTCTTCTCCGTCAGCTATTGACCGCGCCGGTCAATGGCAGAATGGAGGCTAGAAGGCACAGTTCCCGCACACACATCCAATGTCCGAATGATCAGCAACGGGGAAGACAATGGGGACGTTCTCAAGGTCGAGATGACTAGCCAGCGTCCGCCTCCACTCCTTCACAGGCTCATTCTATTCTACTGCCGCCGTACATTCAACTGCCGCCGCGCATCAGGCCAAGTCTTGCCATACTGGGAGAGCCCGAGTGGCAGGCAGTGACGTAGCGGCCGGCAACGCAGTTGACCGCCGCCATGCGGAACCGTTTCTCGAGAGCACTCAAGCGATGAGAGGCTCCGTGGAAGGCATGGTCGCAAGGGAACCGGCATACAGCATCTCGGCAGAGTTGGACAAGCTGACTTTCCATGCCAGCAGTTCCTAATGGCCATCACAGGCTAGGCCACTGGATCTGACGTAGAGCCCTCCCTCCCGGCAAACGGCCCTGGACTGGTCAGAAACCAAGGGATGCCCATCGCGTAGCCAGCAGATGATTCAACAAGGAAATCCTGAGAGCTTCTCTAAGGGTCGAGGGGGTTGATGCTGCGCGGCTGCCGGTCCAAGTCAGAGACGGCCGCACATGCTGAGGGCAAACAGCACCCACTAGGACCGGTCGCCGCTTTGGCTGCTGGATGTCGGCGGACTCCGGTCCACTTGGTCTGAGGATGTACCTTTCTGTCTCTGCATCCGCTTCCAAGTCAGGACCTCTGCCGCGATATAGATCGCCGCGATCAGGTAGCACACAGTGGCGAACCAGATCCACAGGTTAGGCCGAAGCACCACCATCACAGTCCCGAGAGCCAGCCAGGCCACTATGAGCAGCAGCTGCAGTGGGCGCCGTCTCAAGAAATCCGTAATCCGCACTCTCTCCTCCGTGTCCGCCGCTGCTCAGTTCCCTACGAGATGGCAAACTCGCTTCGAGAAGATTTTCGGCCCGCTCTGCTACCTCTCCAGCCTGGGCCGTTTGCCTTTCTTCAGCCCGCTCAGGTCGATCCCGTCGATCCACGCGGCGCTGAGCTTGGCAACGTCCGGCGGCCTCTCCTTCCCCCTGGGCCAGAAGTCCTTGCACCCCTCATCCCTGGTCACGTTCGGCCTCTTTGGGTTGTGGCAGCTTCTCCAGTTGAACTCACAACGTGGACAAAGGTACTTGAGCTTGATGGACTTCCTCCGTTTTCGCTGCCGCTCCGCTAAACTCCCACCGACTCTTCGGGGTATTGTAGCACAAGAGCCTCTCCCCGCGACACCAGCGCACTCTGCAGCTCCATGCAGATCAGCCTGACGGAGGAACCGATGGCTCTGCGGTGCGCTGCCATGAGCAGCGGCAACCTGGCCCATGCCAATGTGCTGGAAGTGCCGGGCGACCGTCTCTTCGAAGTCCTCGACTGGAAGAGTCTAGCCAGCCGGAATAACGTACTGAATCCCTTGCTATGCGACGGGATAGACGACGCCTGGACCTGTGTGTAAGGCTAATCTCTGCGAGGCAGATGCCACCCCAAGAGAGATCCTGGCTGAGTCATGTGTATGGGCACATCTTCCGCTTGGTCAGACCAGAATATTCACCCGAGACTAGGGGGAGCCGCCGCCTCTCGTCTTCCGCTTCTCGGCGAGGATCCGCTTGATGCGCTTCTCACGCCTCCAGCGCCGTACTTGAAGCCAGCCGTAGAAAACCGCTACACCGTAGCAACCAAAGGTGGCAAAAATATGGAAATCCCTTCTCGCCGGATCAGCATCAATGGCTTTCAGCAGAAAATAGGTCCCGACGCCAATTCCCGCCAGCATCATGATGATCTGGAGGGCGATGGCCTGGTTCCTTTGTACCCGCTGTCTTCGATCCTGTGGTCTCATCGATAGCCTGCTTCAGCTGCCTTGGCAAGATGTTCCCCAGCCTAACGGAAGCTGGGCATGTTGTCAAAAACGTGTTTGAAGAACGAGGACGCCGACCCGGGAAGCACTCTCTTGAATCATTGGAGCAGGAGACCACGAGGCAAGGCTAGGACGACCGATGGTACGGGCACTGCGGATCGGGCCCCAGATAGTCCTCATCGCCCTTTGCCCTGGCAAACGCGAGCGCGATGGCACGGCACCCCCGACACAAGGGCCAGTACCGGCATGTCTCGCAGCCGCCGTGGTAACTGCTCCTGGTTCTCAACAGCCAGAGGATTGGAGACCTTGCCCAAAGGTCACGGAACGAGTCAGCCTTGATATTCCCTATGGGCAAATCCATGCGTCGGCAAGGCATCACGGTGCCATCTGCCATGATGGTCACCCCGAACATGCCCGCTGCGCATCCGCCAACCGGAAGTTCAGTCTGGGGAATCTCCCCTGCCAGATCCGCTACTGCGGCCAGGGGATCAAGAGAGGTCACGATCACTCCGGATCTCTTACGGTACCCGCGGAGATCATTGTAGAACGCGGATACCTCCTGTGCTGTCAACAAATGGGCAAGGAGTCCCTTTCCCCTACCAGATGGAACCAGCCGGGAGAAACCAATGCTTGCTGCCCCGATCTCTTCGGCCAGACCCACAAGGTCTTCGGTTTGCCCGAAGTTGAGTCGAGAGACGGTCACATTCAGATGGACCTCCATCCCCTCTGAGACCAGATGCCTGATTCCCGCCAGAGTGCGCTGGTATGCACCATTTCCCCTCAATCTGTCATGTGTGGTGCCCACACCGTCCAGGCTGATCTGCACATCTCTGACCTTTGCCCTTCTGAGCTGCCTGGCCGTGAAAGCATCGATCAGGGTTCCATTACTCATGAGGGAAGTGGTGAAGCCGCATGCCCGCCCATGGCGCAAGATCGGCAGCAGGTCCCCACGCAGCAGTGGCTCGCCGCCAGTGAAATGAAGGCTGGGCGACACGTCCAGCGAATAATCTGTCGCCCAGCCTTCGATAGCTGCCTGTACCTCGGTGAGTGCCCCGCATATCTCTTCGTAGCTCATTTCCGACACCGCGCCCGTCTGGTAGCAGTGTCGGCAAGCGAGGTTGCATCTCTCTGTCAGATGGAACTGAACGAAGAAATCAAACGGGGTGCCCTTCATCAATCGAGTCTGGATTGCCGGACCGGCAATCTACTTACCCTTTCAGGACTTTCAAGCGAGGCAGTTTCTAGCTAGAGCCTTGCTCTTGGCCACTGCCTCTTTGAATCTCTGAAAGAACTGGGCTTCTTTCTCGCGAGATTCTGTGCTCATGGCCTGTCCCCCTTTCTTGAAGAATCGCAGATGAGTGAAACGGGCGTTTCCTGGGTTGGGGCCATGGTACTTCGCCCAAGTGTTTATGTCAATAGTTTACCCCGACCTCACCATGTGACCAGTCTATGCGAGGCAAAGTCCCCACAGATTCACCGCAAAATGCAGCGCTGCTGGTTATCAACGTTGTCTGGACCAACCATGCCATTCAGCTAGGCCCTCTGCCAGTATGGTCGCTCAATCGCCGACGGGCAGCATCTTGTGGCCTCGTTGACATTGAGGGCGGGCGCGTCTATATTCGGGGCGGCCGGTCGCTGAGCGTCAGCATGGCTTGTGGATGGTTCGGTCTTTTCCTGGCGAAATCGGTGCGGTTCATCAGGCCGGCGCACGCTTACGTGAACATGGTTCTACAGGAAGTGGTTCTAGCTTCCTTCAAATGGCATTCCACACACTCAGCGAGATGATGACAATGGGAAACGAGGTTACGGAGCCTTCGCCAGACGCTCCCGGTTCAGCATCGTCGAGGCGCTACGCCACCGACAGGGCAACGCTGGAGAAGGAGGTGATCATCGAACCCTACCGTGGTCCAGGGCCGGGTGGCCAAAGAAAGAACCGAAAGGAGACCGCCATCCGTCTAACGCATACTCCCTCCGGCATCACGGTGATAGCCTCTGAGCGCCGCTCACAGGCGCAGAACAGAGAAATCGCACTGCAGCGGCTCATAAAGAAGCTGAGGCAACTCAACCGCCCGCGCAAGCGCCGTATCCCCACCAGGCCATCCGCCAGCGCCATACGCAAACAGAAAGAGGCGAAGCAGAGGCTCTCCCAGAAGAAACGCCTGCGTCAGAAATCAACCGCACCCCTCGACCTGGAGTAGACCAGCTTGCCATTCCCACCGACCAGACCGAACAGTGGAGTCCTCGATAGGTCGAAGTCGTTCCAATGGATCCTTGGGCACGAATCCCGCGGCTAGGCTACGCAATGATATCTCCGGTACCTCTCCACTTCCTTCCGGATCAACTGGCTACCCTCCTGGGGATCGAGACTCCCGTCTCTCACCGCGTCCATCACTGGCTCGGTATTCGCCACCAGGGTGGGACACGACATCTCCAGAGGCGGCACATTCATCGACAGGGCAATCGTGCCATCGCGAATCTGGTACGCCGTGTAGCAGGCAAGGAACACGTCTCTGAGCGCTACAACCAGTGTCTTGTCCACAGCATCGAAGCGATGGCAGAAATGGAACCGGCAGAGGAGAGGGCGCGTGGCATAGATCGGGCACTTACCAAACAGCGGTGAGTAGACTTCGCAGCCTATCTCACTACAGCAAATGCCCCCGCAAGACGCACAGAGACCGCTCTCTTCGCTATAGTGGTCAAAGATTGCGAGCGCTGCCGCCGTCTCCGGGCCGAACAGCTCTTCAACCTCCGCATCAGTGAGCAAAGCCACTTTCGCGAAGCGTCCCGCCGCCCCCATGAAGGTAGCCACCACCGTTGTCTCGTCCAACGAAGGTCTTCCCATCTCTCATCCTGAGCCGCGAGAAGTTGTTCGGTCAGGCCTCCGGCACGTGGTGCATTCGTTTGGCCTGGTCAACATCTGCTGGGGAGCCAGTTTCAAGACTTCCGACGCTCCTCTGGCTCCGCGCACTTGACCAGCCCCGAATACAGCCAACGTCAGCGTATGCACCGAGCTCTGACAAGACAATCATACCATGTGCTTCACCGCAGCCTGGACCAGCACGGCCTGTTGACAATCCCAATCATCAGTTGGTAGACTGAAAACAGTTAGCGTTACACTAATCTATATTCGTGATCTGTCTCTTGACACGCCTTGACGGCACGGTCAATGGAGGTCGTGGTTGTCCGCAGATAGCGTAGATAACGATCTCATCGAAAGTACTCTGCAGCTGTCAGAGAGAGCTTTCAGGGAACTGTTCCCCATACTGCCCAAGGAATGGCTCAACCTGGATTTGAGCACCCCCCAACTTAAGGTCGTTCTGCTCCTTCTGGTCAATGGTCCGTGCCGCATGAGCGTCATCGCATCCGCTCTTGGTGTCAGCCTGGCTACGGGGACAGGCGTGGTTGACCGTCTGGTTGAACGGGGGATTGTCGTCAGGGAGGGCGACCCTGAGGACCGGCGGGTTGTGCTTTGCCGGCTTTCCAGCAAGGGCGAGGAGATGCTGTTGGGGCTGGTCCAATTGGCCAGGAACCATGCCGAACTCATGTTCCGTTCGCTTAGTGTTGAAAAGCTCATGGCAGTCAGGGCCGGCCTGGAAGCCCTCTTGGAGGCAGGCGAAGCCACCAAAGACCAACTCGGAATCAGCACGCCTGAAGCCTCCAAGCCAGTTGAAAAGCCAAAGAAGCGAGCCGGTCTGGCCAAGAAGACCCAGAGACGGGCGTAGCAGGACACCACGCCAGTTCCCTCCGCCGTGTTCCGAACCTTTCGATGGCCTCCCATGCTGAACCCGATGGTCCTATCGAGAGGCATGATCGTCTTCGGCGATTCGGCAAGTCAGCCATTGCCCGTGTGCTGGTCTCGCGTGCCTTCCCGTTCAGCTGCAGTGTGTCGCAGTATACCCGCGCCGGACACTGTTGGTGTAAAATCATATCCGCCAGTGGCGGACAATCCAGGGTTGGGCCCAACTGCCCTGAACCCATCACCCACCTCCATCCGGGCGCTCCGTTCCCTGGAAAGACTATAGCTGGTGAGACAGGCAGTGACGAGATCACTACTATCAGTAAACGCCCGAGACCACAATCTGCCGCGTGCTGATCTCGAAGCATTCCGGCGCTTCTTCGAGCGCTCATTGGATGCTCTGTTCATACTGGACCGCGACGGACGCATCGTAGATGCTAGCAAGTCGGCAACCGAGGTACTGAGATACAGTAAGCGAGAGATGAGGAAGATGCATCTCAGAGACCTGTATGCCCAAGCCACAGAACATGAGGTCACCTGGAAAGACCTGGAGCAGAAGGGTTATGTCAAGGATCGCCAGGCTAAGCTGCGAAAGAGAGACGGCACGGAAATCGACTGTCTGGTCACCGTGACCACGGATCGCATCGACGGCCACGACACGAGATACTACCATTGCCTGATCCGGAATGTGAACGAATACGAGCGGACGCTGGAGGCCCTTCGAGAGAGCGAGCGTCGGTACAGCCTGCTGACGGAAAGCATCATGGATGTCATCTGGATCTTGGACATGGACTTCCACATTACCTACATAAGTCCTTCCGTGGAGCGAATGAGAGGCTACACCGTCCAGGAAATCATGTCTCAAAGACTCGATGAGATGTTTACACCCGAGTCTTTGCAGAAGGCTCTGGGACTGATAAGAGACGAGATTCTCAACAAGAAGAACCCAAGGGACCCGTTTCGGCTGGGGACCGTAGCGCTGGAGATGACGTGCAAGGGCGGCAGCACGGTGTGGACTGAGAGCCGCGTGACTTTGCTGTACGGGCCAGACGGTTACCCGGCAGGCCTGATGGGCGTGACGCGGGATGTTACTGAACGCCGCAAGATGGAGGAATCCCTCCGCGACAGCGAACGGAGGTATCGTCTGCTAGCCGAGAACATCACTGACGTCATCTGGGTTGCCGATATGAATCTGAACCGCACATACGTCAGTCCTTCTGCCAGGAGTCTTCAGGGCTACGAGTCAGCTGAAGAAATGCCGCATAACGTGAAGGACCTCCTCACGCCGGCATCTTATGAGGTTGCCAGGGAGACCTTTGCCAGAGAACTTGCGGCGGAGAAGAAGAAAAAGAAGAATGTCCATCGGTCATGGACTCTTCAACTTGAACTGAAGCGCAAGGACGGCTCGACCGTCTGGACCGAAGACAAGATCACCTTCCTACGGGATGGCAACGGAAAGCCAATAGGCTACCTGGGTGTGACGCGCGACATCAGCCTCCGAAAGCAGGCGGAGGACGCGTTGCGTTCGCTCTCTCGCCGCCTGGTCGAAGTGCAGGAGATGGAGCGCCGCAGTATCGCCCGGGAGCTCCATGACCACATCGGCCAGGAGCTCACTGGCTTGAAGCTCTTCCTCGAGATGGTGTCCCGGCTCCCGCCGCACCAGGTGAAAGCCAGACTGTCCGAGGCCCAGAGTTCCATCAACGAACTGGTGGCACGGGTCCAGGACCTATCGCTCGACTTGCGGCCAGCGATGCTCGATGACCTTGGTCTGGTTCCCGCTCTATTGTGGCACTTTGAACGCTTCACCAGCCAGACAGGCGTGCGCGTCGCCTTCAAGCACAGAGGCATTCAGAGAAGATTTGCCCCTGAGATTGAGACAGCCGTCTACCGCATAGTGCAGGAAGGGCTGACCAACGTGGCAAGACACGCGGGAGTGACGGAGACCAAGGTGCGGCTGTTACTCAACAAGGGAGTCTTGAGCGTGTACATCGAAGATGAAGGGATAGGATTCGATACTGACGCCGCGTTTGCCCGGGGAACGTCCAGCGGCCTGACGGGAATGCATGAACGCGCCACATTGCTGGGCGGGCAATTCGAGATCATTTCAGCGCCGGGGGCCGGCACGCTCCTGGTGGCCAAGTTCCCGATCAGCGGTTCCGTCAGAATGGGGAGGGGCACATGAACAAGAGAACGACCATTGTCCTCGCTGATGACCACCAGGTCGTGCGCCACGGATTACGCGTATTGCTGGAGGCCGAGCCTGAGTTCAACATCGTCGGCGAAGCGAGTGATGGCATCGAAGCTGCGGAGATGATAGAGCGTCTTCGCCCGGATGCAGTCGTTCTAGACCTCATGATGCCCGGAATGAACGGGCTTGAAGTCACCCGCCAGGCAAGCCAGCGCTCGCCGAACACCAACGTGATCATCCTCTCGATGTATACGAACGAGGCCTACGTTCTTGAAGCCCTCCGCGCAGGAGCCAAGGCCTACGTTCTGAAGTCATCCACTTCGGACGAACTTATCAGAGCCATCCGACAGGCCGCTTCCGGTGGCCGTTATCTCAGTCCCCCTCTGTCAGAACGGGCCATTGAGGCTTATTCCAGGAAGGCGGAGGGAACGGCCATGGATCCATATGAGACGCTGACTACGCGAGAACGCGAGGTGCTGCAACTCGCGGCGGAAGGATGCACTAATGCCGAGATTGCATCCAGGCTATCGATAAGCCCTCGGACCGCTGAGACCCACCGTACCAACCTGATGCGCAAGCTGGGCCTCCACAGCCAGACTGATCTCATCCGCTTCGCCATACGTCGCGGCATACTGCCGCTCGAAACCTGAACGTCACCTCGTGCTTGCAGGAATGCCTGGCGTTCACTAGCCGGCTGGGGTACAAATACGTACCTTCCCCCCGAGAATTACGTGAATCTACTGATGGACACCCCTGAAAAACCTAGTATATTTCTGAAGTTGGCCGAAAGGTTAGGGGCGTCGGGATAATTCTGAATTGGGGGAATATTCGGACCCGGGGGCCCAGAGGGGACAAGCCTACAGAGAGAACACTCGAGTGCCCGGAATATCAGCATCGGGATGAGCTTCATGTTTCATTATCCTCGTGAGATGGGCAATCAGCAGAGGTGGGGCCTTCTAACCCACGGCCTCACCCCCCCCTTGGCCACGCTAGGAAGTGACTACCCACCTCTGCTATGCATCTCTGTGCCGGCCACGGACTAGGAAAAGACAGCGTATTGATCTGTTTCGAAATACATCAGGGTACAGCGCCTAAGGGAGAATGACTTTCTTGGCCACCTCTTCGACACGAAGGGTGGACCAGTAGGACTGGGGAGGAGAAAACATGAAAGCGCCAACTCTTCGTCACAGAGCGGCGACCGTTTGCCGGGAAGGAAAGGTCGAGGGGCCAGCAACCAGAACTGTCCAGCCAGCCTGCAAGCACTACTGGGAAATCGAGAGGGCCACAGCGCAAGTCAGCAGAGGAGTCTGCAAACTGTGTGGCTCCCACAAGCAGTTCCCCAACTACCTGTCAGACTGCATAGCCGGCCCGGATAAGGAGAGCTACCAGGAATGGCTCAGCAAACAGGAATGGCAAGACATGCTGGCAACCCCTGATAGCACCATAATCTTAGATATGGGGGGGAGCCATTATTCAATCCACGAAGGAAGAACCAAGATCGCAGAAAAGGGGCTCTAAGTGGTACCCGAAGAGGTACGACGACCTGATCATTCAGCGTTGGGCTAGAGCCTGTAGTGAGTCGAACAACGAATGCCGCGGCTGCCCCTATGAGCAGGACTGCCAGGATCTGGCCGATCGCCTGATAGCGTGCATGTACGTTCACTCACCATCCGGCAACTCAAGACCCACTATCGAAGACAGCCCCTTAACCTGCATCCGCCACAGTCCCCGCAACTGACTCCTCGCTGCCTAAGCTGGCAACGCGGGGTTCCCAATGTCCCACGCCACGACGGAGCTGCGCTGGCGAACTTGTCCCATCACTAGCCATCGCCGAACAATCCAGCAAAGAATACCTTCTCCAACTCGGCCATATCAGGTGGCACTGCCGTCACCGATCCCAACACCATCGCCAAGATGTAGACCTTTGCCGTCTTCTCCAGCAACTCGCAATTGTTCAAGGCCTCCCTCAGGTTCCTGCCAACAGCCAGGGTCCCGTGATTCGCCAGCACGACGGCATTCCGCGGCCCCAAAGCCGCCACAGCATTCCTGGCCAACTCCGGGCTGCCGGGCAGAGCATAGGCAGCTACCTTGACCTCACCACCGAGATACGTGATCTGGTCATCGAGGAGTGGTGGTATCTCCTTCCCCGCAACGGCGATGGCACTGCCGTAGACTGCGTGGGTATGCACGACAGCGCCGACCTTCTTTCTGGCCCTGTAGATACCAATATGCAGCATGGTCTCCACTGAAGGAGCCAACTCCCCCTCGACACGGTTACCCTCCATATCCACCAGCACGATGTCTTCGACCTTCATGGTGTCGTAGTGGCGTCCGCTGGGTGTGATGGCCACCAGTTCACGGCCTTCCCGCTCTTTGCACCGCTGGCTCACATTGCCCGACGTGCCAAGCACTAAGCCTTTCTCCTCCATCTTCCGGGCGACCTCAAGCACCTCCGCTTTTTGCGCTTCCCACATTTCTAGATCATCTCCTCACCAAGACTGTCTAACCTTTTGGCAAACTTCACCCATTTCGAGTAGTATGCCGTGTATTGTTCGGCGCGATCCGGATCCGGGCTCACCAATTCCGGGCTCGGACACATGGCGCCACTGGCCTTCACAAGGTCCGGATATACTCCTGCTCCAACGGCAGCGCACATGGCTGCCCCCAGCGACGTAACCTCAGCTTCACGATAGTATCGAACCGGCATCGCCATGGCATCCGCCAGAATATGCCCCAGGATGTGACTACGTGCCAGACCCCCGCCGACACTCAGCGACGCAACGTTGAGGCCTGATGTTTCTCTAAGCTGCTGGCAGTTTGCCTTGATGGCGAAAGACAGGTTCTCCAGCACAGCCCTGATGATGTGCTTCCTTTCCACCCCAGTCACGCTCGGCGTAATCGGGAAGAAGATCCCGCCCAGCAGCGGCTTCAAGCGAGTCATATCCATGGCCCTAGGACCAACGAATGCCACGATACCGGCTGACCCTGCGGGCGCCTCCGAGGCCAGCCTATCCATCACGGCGTAGGTGTCCTGCTCGGGATCAGCGCCTCCGAACAGACACCGACCCAGCCAGGCGTAGGCGCCGCCAGCCTCCGCCGCGTTGCTCTCCAGAATCCACTTCCGCGGCACCACATGACAGCTAGACCATATCCTGCCACTCGAATCGACGATGGGCTCGTCCGTAACCATTTGAACCGTGGCACTCCACCCCGCCACAACCCCAACCTGTCCCTGGCTCACCACACCCATGCCCAGCAGCCCGCACTGAGTGTCGGCGCCTCCGACAACGGCCAACGTACCGGGAGCGAGTCCTGTCTGGCTCGCTGCTCCCTCAGTTACCGTACCTACAACGCTCCCGGCAGAGTGCATGGCGGGGCAGACTCCCTCACCCAGGCCAAAGGCCTCTCTGAGCCGGGACGACCAGCAAGAAGCAGCGATGTCCACCAACCCGGTATCGCTGTCACTGGACGGCTCGGCGACACACTCGCCGGACAGCCGGTAGAGAATCCAGTTGTTGATGGTAAGTATGGTGGCTATCCGACTGTAGACCTCAGGACGGTTGGTCTTGAACCACTGCAGTTTCGCCGGCGCAAAAAGGAACGACGGGGAATGGCCGGTTATGCGGCGAAGCTCGTCGCCGCGCTCAGCATCAATGGAGAGACCCTCCATAACAGCCCTCAGGTCGGTGTTCGGACCGCCGTAGAGCTCGTTCCCGTCCCGGTCCAGAAAGACAAGACCCTCTCTCTGGCTCGCGCTGCTCAATGCCACGATGTCAGAAGGGGAGATTCCAGCTTCAATGACACTTTGTCTGATCACCCGACAGACAGCGTCCCAGAAAGCCTGGGGGTTGAACTCCTTACCCAGAGGAGCCACCTCAGCAGGCGAATCGTACGTCCATCTGCAGGAAGCCGACGACACGGTACTGCCAGCAGTATCGAATATCAAGGCTCGGCAACCGCTAGATCCCGCGTCTATGGCCAGGAGGTACTTCCGCGCCGCCACCTTACTTCCAAACTTGAGGATTAACCATGTTCTTCGGCCGCTCCCCCTTGAGGAACCTCTCAATGTCATCGGCCATCATCTCGGAATGGCGCAGCACTGACTCATCAGTTGCACCACCAATATGGGGGGTGAGAACTACGTTATCCAGCTTCAATATGGGATCGTTCTGCTTCACTGGCCAATTCTTGTAGACGTCAAAGGCAGCGCCTGCAATCCGCCTCTCCCGGAGGACTCTCACCAGCGCCTCTTCGTCGACTACGTAGGCACTGGCAGCATTAACGAAGTAGGCCGTAGGTTTCATCAGAGAGAGCCTGCGGGCGCTGATCAGCCCCACCGTCTCGGGAGTCGTCGTGCAATGGACGGTGACGACGTCCGACCGGCTCATCAGTTCGTCCAGCTCCACTCCGGTAACACCCAAGTCCTTCATCTTGCTTGAATCTACGTAGGGATCGTAGGCAAAGACGGCGGACTCGAAAGCCAGCAGTCTCTTGGCCACTTGTTGTCCAATGGCCCCGAAGCCCACTATGCCGACTGTCTTCCGCCACAATTCACTGCCCCGCATCTGGAAGTAGGCCTGAGTCGGGTCGACCCATTCTCCGCCTGACACCATGTTATGCGCGGCCGGGATCTTGCGCAGAAGCGAAAGCATCAACCCCAGAGTCAGTTCCGCGACAGCCACGGCATTCCTACCAGGGGTGTTCACCACCACAACGCCATGTTCCGTGGCGGCCGCTACGTCGACATGGACCACGTCCGCGCGGCAGACCCCGAGGAACCGCAGCCTAGACGCCTTCTCAAACACCTCGCGCTGCACAAAATCGGCCTCAACCACGAGAAGGGGAATGTCTTGCTCCTGTATCCGCTGGACGAGTTCCGCAGAAGACAGCAACCTCTTCGTGTCCATCCAGTTCTCGTAGATGACGTCCAGCTTCTGCTTCAGCCTATCGAGGACTGGCTCGGCAAACGGGGCCAGGACAAGCACTTTCATGGCATCAATTCGGCGATGGGATTATAGCACACGCATCACGTCAGGACTCGATCGTCACAAAGAGGCTCCGGGGATCGGAGGCCCCCTGCGCGGTTCCTCTACGCCCCGGGCTGCAGAAGGCTGAAGCCACTCTCGGTGTCCTTGACGCGGCACACTCTTGTCCCTGTGATTTCGTAAAGAATGGCTTCGCCAACGAGCCACGTGCCCACGCCGGGCCGAAGACACCCGGTGACCGTCTGGCCGGACCGGCCCAGAGCCGCATGAATATGTAGATGGGGTTTGCCGTCCTCGCCTGGCGCGATTACCCCCACCCCAGCCACCTCATGCGCACCATCGATCGGCAACACCATTGGCTCGGGCGGCCGTGCGTCTGACCGGCGCGGCCCGACTACGACCTGACCGTCACCGATGCCACCAACGAGGATCACATGTCCGACCGATATCCCGTTCGCTTCAGCAAAGCGCTCAATGCAGGATGGCAGCCTGTCTCCATCCTCCAGGCGTATCACGAAGACGCGCCCTGTTCGTCCTTCACATGATCTCATCGGCGGAGCCCTCACTTCCCGGCAGCCGGGCAGGCAGACGCAGACGCTGCCAAAGGCATTCTATCAACCACCTATGCGAGAGGCAACATGCCCGCCAAAGCGGCCGTTCCACCGAGACGCCGAAAGCGGCTCGGCACCTAGTTGCGCCCGCCCCTCGCGTAACCATCCAGCAGTTTGCGGTAGTGGTATCCATATACGGCTAGGGTTATGGCCAGCGGGAAGGAGCGGGGCCGCCGCAGCAGGGTAGAGGTCACCAGACGCCAGTAGTACATCCGGCCCCCCTCCACAACCCCGAGATACCAGAAGGACTTCACCAGGGCTTCAATGTGACTTCTCCTCAAGCTTCGGCGTCTGCGGGCCACGGGGCGGTGCTCCCTCAAGAAAGTCCGGATGCGCGCATAGTAGTTGCGCGGCGAGTATATTGACGTAAGAACGTTCTTGTAACCCCCGACTAATGATTCGCGACTCATCCTGGGGATGAAGTTGATCGAGAAATCCGTGTTATCCCCCGAGGCATCGCGGATCAGACGGTTCTCATCCTTGAGGCGCTTGTAGAGCTTAGTGCCCCGCGGCGCGTTGAGCAGACCCACCATCGCAGTCACTATGCCGCTTTGTTGGATGAAGCTGATCTGCCTCTCAAAGATGTTCGATGGATCGCTGTCGAACCCCACAATGAAGCCACCCTGCACCTCCAGGCCCCGATTCTGTAGCTTCCTGACACATGCCATCAGGTCGCGCCTGGTGTTCTGGTGCTTGCCGCATTCCCCAAGGCTCTCCTCATTGGGAGTCTCGATGCCTATGAAAACCCGGTCAAACCCGGCATCTATCATCATCCGTATCAGCTCTTCATCATCGGCGATGCCTATCGAAGCCTGGGTGAAAAGGGTGAACGGGTAGTCACGGCGTTTCATCCAGTCGATGACGGCCGGAAGCACCTCCGCCTTCAGTTTCTTCTTATTGCCGATGAAGTTGTCATCCACGATGAACACAGTGTTGCAGGTGCCGAGCCGATAGATGGCCTCAAGTTCACCAATCAGTTGTGTCACATCCTTGGTGCGAGGAACACGGCCATTGAGGAGGACTATGTCACAGAACTCGCAATCAAAGGGGCAACCCCTGGAGTACTGAATGCTGAGTGAAGCGTATTTCCTGGTGTCAATTAGCTCCCAGGCTGGAATCGGGCTCTTCCGGACATCCGGCTTTTCGTTGGACTGGTAGAAACGGTTTCCACCACCCATCTCCAGATCGGCGACCAGCCGCGGCACAAGGTCCTCCCCCTCGCCCAGCACGAAGTAATCCACGTCCGGGAATTCTTCGTGACCGGTAGTGAACAGAGGTCCACCCGCAACCACCTTCGTGCCGAGTTCGCGGCATCGACGGACAACGTCGTGGGCTGAACCCCGCTGAACGTCCATCGCACTGATGAAGACATAGTCGGCCCACGCGATATCTTCGTCATGCAGTTCATCCGCATTCAGATCAACGACCTTCTTCTCCCACTGAGGCGGCAGCAGCGACGCCACGGTCAGCAGTCCCAGCGGGGGATAAGCAGCTTTCTTCGCAATGAACTTCAGCGCGTGCCTGAAGCTCCAGAAGGTGTCAGGGTAGCGCGGATATACGAGAAGTATACGCATGTGTCTCTCCTGTGAAGAGGTCAGTCCGATCGCTGCGCAGGCATGCAGGAAGCGGGTGACGGCATTCCACTACATCATATCACCCGAGAAGCTATCCGTCCATGAGCTTCTGGCGAAAGACAGGGACTCTTGACCCCCGGCAATCCCATCAGCTAAGATCGTTCCGCGCGTTTGACTTGGGCCTGTGCATTATGTTATAGATTAAAGCCAAGCCCGAAGGAGGTAAGTATCGTAAAAGAGCTCCGAATCAACGAGTGGATCAGAGCCAAGGAGGTTCTGCTGATTGGGGAGAACGGAGAGCGTGTAGGAGTCGTCCCCATAAAGCAAGCCCTTCAGATGGCACGAGACCGCAATCTGGACTTGGTAGAAGTAGCCCCCACGGCTGTGCCCCCTGTATGCCGCATACTCGACTATGGAAGGTACAAGTTCGAGCAGTCCAAGAAGGAACGGGAGGCCAGAAAGGCTCGGAAAGCGTCGCTCCTGAGGGAAGTCCGACTCCGCCCAAGGATAGACAGTCACGATCTGGAATCGAAGACTCGTTTGATTGAAAGACTGCTGGGGGAGGGTGACAAGGTTAAGGTCACCGTATTCTTCAGAGGCAGGGAAATAACCCGCCCTGAGCTCGGTAAGAGGATTCTGCAACAGGTTCTAACTGATCTGAAAGACAAGGCTGTAGTCGATCAGCCTTTGGTGGTAGAGGAGAAGAGCCTCAGTCTATTCTTTTCACCAGCCAAGAACACCGCAAAGAAGGCAACGTCGGAGGTTACCAGTGCCCAAGCTAAAGACAAATAAGACTGCCGCGCGGCGCTTCAGCGTTACCGGCACTGGCCAGATAATGCACTCCAGGGTAGGCAAGAGCCACCTCCGGCGGAAGAAGCCTGCCCGAGTGAAGCGCCAGTATGACGGCAAGGTGGCGCTCCATCCCACCAATAAGGGCAGGATAAGCAAGCTCGTGCCTTACTTGTAAAGGAGGTCCAGTGCCGCGAACCAAGGGTGGAGTAGTCACCAGGCGTCGTCATAAGAAGATACTCAAGCTGACCAAGGGCCATCGCGCCAGCAAGCATAGCCTGTACAGGCGCGCACATGAATCCATGCTCAAGTCCTTGAGCTACGCATATCGCCACAGGCGAGAGCGGAAAGGAGACATGCGCCGCATCTGGATACTGCGCATCAGTGCTGCCGCCAGAGCTGGTGGAATGTCCTACTCCCAGTTCATCCACGGCCTGAAAGAGGCCAACGTGGGGATTGACCGCAAGATGCTGGCAGACACGGCCGTCAGAGACCCCCATGCCTTCTCTCAGTTGGTGGCAGTAGCCAAGGGGGAGAAGTCGGGCAAGTAGGCGATGCTGAATGAGCTTGAGGAACTCAAGACCAGGGCGGTCAGCGAACTCGATGGCATAGACAACCTGAGCGATCTGGAGAAGTGGCGGGTCCGCTACCTTGGCAGAAAAGGCTCTCTCACCACGGTTCTCAGGGGTCTAGGAAAGCTTTCTGTACAGGAACGGCGCACCGTAGGCGCCGTCGCCAACGAGCTGAAGGCAACCCTGGAGGCCCGGCTCCAGCAGAAGCAGGAGGCTCTGAAAAGCCAGGATCTGGCGGAGGTCATCGAGCAGACCCGCATTGACGTTACCCTGCCGGGCTACCCAGTCTCCATCGGGCGCCTCCACCCAACCACCCGCACCCTGCGGGAAATCTGTGCAGTCTTCGCCTCAATGGGCTTTCAGGTGCTGGAAGGGCCTGAGGTGGAGTGGGACTACTACAACTTCGAGGCGCTGAACATCCCCCAGGACCACCCGGCGCGCGACATGTGGGCCACTTTCTGGGTGGATACCGAAGGTGCCGGCCGGTCCCGGTTGCTCCGGACCCACACCTCACCAATGCAGATCAGGTTGGTGTAAAAGACGCGCCCCCCAGTGTGGGCGGTGGTGCCGGGAAAGGTGTACCGGTACGAGGCAACCGACGCTACGCATGAGTTCATGTTCTATCAGGTCGAGGGTCTGGCGGTGGACAAGGGCATCACCATGGGTGATTTGAAGGGCACGCTATTCGAGTTTGCCCGTCGTCTCTTCGGAGCAGACCGAAAAGCCCGTTTCCGCTGTGACTACTTTCCCTTTGTTGAGCCCGGGGTGGAGATGGCCATCGACTGCTTCGCCTGCCAGGGTGCTGGCTGCCGGTTGTGCGGTAACACGGGTTGGATCGAGATACTAGGCGCCGGCATGGTTCATCCCGACGTGTTGCGGAGAGTGGATTACGACCCAGAGGTCTACACCGGATTTGCCTTCGGCATGGGGGTCGAGCGCATCCCCTTGCTGAAGTATGGTATTGACGACATCCGCCTTTTCTACAGCAATGACCTGCGCTTCTTGAGACAATTCTAGTGGTATTTGGATAATGAAGATCCCTCTCAGTTGGCTGAAAGAATACGTCAGCGTGTCGCTGCCCGCCAAGGAGGTCGCCGAGCGCCTGACCATGGCCGGGATCGAGGCGAATGTCACTGAGGCCACCGGGCGGTCATGGGACAAGATCACGGTAGGGCAGATAGTGGGTCTAGAGGCCCACCCGAACGCCGACCGCCTCCAGCTTGCCACTATCGATTTCGGCCAGGGGCAGTCCACGGTGGTGTGCGGGGCAACCAACATACGGGTGGGCGACAAGGTGCCTTTCGCGCAGGTCGGCGCGGAGCTCATCGATGGGCATTCAGGGAAGCCAGTCAAGCTGAAACCGGCCAAGATACGCGGCGTGAGCTCGGAGGGCATGGCCTGCTCGGAGAAGGAACTGGGCATCTCCGACAGCCACGAGGGTGTACTGGTCCTGCCGGCGGACGCGCCTGTGGGGGTTCCGCTCGCAGAGTACCTGAGGGATCCGCTCTTCGAGCTCGAAATCACGCCCAACCGTGCAGACTGCCTATCTGTTATCGGTGTCGCCAGGGAGGTAGCAGCCCTGACCCGACAGGAGGTGCGGCTGCCGTCATCGTCCTTTGACGAAGCAGGGCCAGAGATTGAGAAGCTCGTTTCGGTGGAGATCGCCGATCCGGACCTGTGCCGACGTTACTGCGCCAGCATCATTGACGGCATCAAGATAGGCCCCTCACCGGCATGGATGCAGCAGAGGTTGACTGCCTGCGGCATGAGACCGATCAACAACATTGTGGACATCACCAACTACGTGATGCTGGAATACGGCCAGCCGCTGCACGCATTTGACTTCCACAAGATCGGGGGAAGCAAGATAATTGTCCGCCGGGCACGAGCCGGCGAGAAACTGACCAGCCTGGATGGAGTGGACCGGGAACTTGGACCGGACATGCTGGTCATCGCCGATGAGGCTATCCCGGTGGCCATCGCCGGGGTCATGGGCGGGGCGGACAGCGAAGTGACAGATGCCACAACATCCATCCTCCTGGAATCGGCGAATTTCCAGCCGGTGAGTATCCGACGGACGTCGTCCGGACTGAAGCTGCGAAGCGAAGCATCCATCAGATTTGAAAGAGGGATCAGCCCGGAACTTACGCTTCCGGCACTTTGGCGAGCTACCCAACTCGTGTTGGAGATTTCCGGAGGCACAGCCGCCAAAGGCATGGCTGATGCTTATCCTGGGAAAAGGGAGGCGACCGTCATAAGGCTGCGTACCTCATCCGTCAGACAGTTGCTAGGCCTGGACGTGAGCCAAGATCAGATTGTCGAGGTGCTCACCCCTCTCGGGTTCCAGTGCGTCCCGGCAGGACCGGAGAACACGGCCGTCACTGTGCCCTACTGGCGCATGGATGTCAACGAGCCCGCTGATCTGGCAGAGGAAGTGGCGCGCATCATGGGCTATGCTGCTGTTCCCACCACGATGTTGAGCAGCGAGTTGCCCAGGCAGGAGCCAGACCCTGTTCTGCCATTCCGCGAGCAGTTGCGCGACCTGATGATAGCAGCGGGATTCCAGGAGATCATTACCTATTCTTTGACCAGCCACGAGAAGCTGACCAAGGCGGCCAGTGCCGAGAATGCCATTCGCCTGGCCAATCCCCTGAGCGCCGAGTTGGAGTACCTGCGCACCAGCCTCCGGCCAGGCCTTCTGTCGACGCTGGCAGCCAACCAGAAGTATGAGGACGCCGGCATTCGGCTGTTTGAGATCGGCCGGGTCTTTCTGAGCCGGGGCAACGATCTGCCCGACGAGCGCGAGATCCTCGCTGGTTTGATCAGCGGACCCCGAACGGCGCTGTCATGGCTCGGTGACAAGGGAGAGACAGATTTCTTCGATGCGAAGGGAACAGTAGAGGCTGTGCTTGGCAGGCTGGGCATCGAAGCCGAGTATGAGCCTACGGTCGAAGAGAGACTCCTACCAGGCAGAGTTGCCAGGGTGCTGACAGGGCATACCATGGTGGGCATCATCGGCGAGATCCATCCCAAGGTTGCCGAGAGCTTCGACCTCCTGCCCCAGCCGGTCGCCCTTTTCGAGCTTGATATTGAGAAACTCCTCTCAGCAGTGGGCAGCAAGCGCCGCTACCGTCCCTTGTCCCGGTTCCCCAGGGCACTGAGGGACCTGGCCGTCCTTGTTGACGTTCAGGTCCCTGCCAAGAAGCTACTGGAGATCATTCGCGGCGTCCCTCTGGTGAGCCAAGTCTCTCTTTTCGACCTCTATTCCGGGACGCAGGTACCCCCCGGTAAGAAATCCGTGGCCTTCCGGATAGCTTACCAGTCCGATTCCCACACGCTGACTGAAGAAGAGCTGGTCGCTGCCGAGAACGAGATCCTGTCCCGGCTCGCCAAGGACACGGGCGCCAGCCGGCGCGCCTAGTCCGATCCTGAGTCTGCTGGTCCCTTGCCGTCAGTTGCGCCCCCGGATGTCACCGTTTCCGGGCTGTATTCGGACCGTAGCTCACGCAGCCATCTGGCAGAGGCCAGTTCCCGGTCCAGTACATATGTGACGTAGCCCTGCATCAGATCCTCGATTTCCCGCGCGAGGCGCGGCTTGAGCCTCAACCTGGATAGCGCAGAGCATTCGTTCTGGGCAAAGAAACGCAGCACTTTCACGCAATCCACCGACGCAGGCCGGTCAAGCCCTTCCTTGCCTTTGCACTCCGGGCAGAGGAGACCGGCCGCTGCAGGGCTGAAGTAGTTGGTGGTAGCCGCTAACTTCCGGTGACACAGGACACAAGCCCAGAGTTCGGGCAGGTATCCACAAGTAGCTAGAGAATGAAACTCGAAGTGACGCAGGACAAGGCCCGCGTCCACCCTGCCAGCAAGTGCGCGCAAGGCGCCGATGAGCTTTTCGAAAAGGGGCCGGTTTTCTGCGCCTTCGGCGCTGAGGCGGTCAGCCAGGTCAACCATATACAACCCGCACGACAAGAGCCAAAGATCGGACTTGATCCGCTGGAAGGACTCCAGGGTCTCGCATCCGGACACGGTGTCCAGGGTTCTTCCTTCAGCCAGCATCACCCTGCAATGGGTGAGGGGCTCAAGGTGTCCCGCGAGACGGCTCTTCGGCCGCTTCGCTCCACGGGCTACGGCCCGCAGCTTGCCCCGGTCGGGCGTCAAGAGTGTGATCAGGGCGTCCGCCTCGCCGATGTACGAGTGTCTGAGGACGACGCCTTCCGTCTTGTAAAGCCGGGACATGGCTCCATTCTATCATCACAACCTTGCGCTTTGCGGTCGAATGCCTAGATGATGCCCCAGGGATTAGACAGGTACCGTCAGCCCACAACGTCTGCCAGCTTTCGTGGTCTGCTATAATATCCGCGTTGACCACCGACTGGTCATCAGAAAGGAGGGAAGCCAGACTATGCTCAAAGAGTTCAGAGAGTTCATCATGCGCGGCAACGTAATGGACATGGCGGTCGGTATCATTATCGGTGCAGCCTTCAGTGCCATCGTCAACTCCCTGGTAAAAGATATCATTATGCCACCCATCGGTCTCATCTGGAACAAGGACTTCACCAATCTGTTCTGGGTGCTCAAAGAAGGGCCTGATATCGGGGGACCGTACGAAACCCTGGCCGATGCCCAGGCGGCGGGTGCGGTGACCATGAACTACGGCAGTTTCATCAACTACGTCATCACCTTCCTGATCGTCGCCTTCGCGATATTCATGCTGATCCGCTGGGTGAACAGACTGCGCCGCGCCACCGAGAAACCGAAGGAAGCAGCGGCTCCCACCACGAAGGACTGCCCCTTCTGCCTCTCTGCAGTCCCCATCAAGGCTACCCGCTGTCCCCATTGCACGTCTGAACTGAAGGCTGGATAGCGTCTGACGTTCCAATCATCCGTGTCTGAGGGCCGATTCGCAGGCCCACCTCGATAGGTGGGCCTGCATGATTTCTGCGAATTCCCATCAGGGCGAGACATTATTGTGATTTCACCGGCATAGCGTGAGACGCGCAGGTGAGGTGGCCATGGTACGTTGGACGAATAAATATCGTGGGGGATTATTAGATGATCGATGTGATGCGCAAAGCCCACAACGAACGCGGGTTTACGCTGGCGGAGCTGCTGGCGGTTCTGCTTGTTCTGGGCGGCCTGTCCGCGATTGCAGTGCTCTCCGTTGCCCATTTTGTAGGTCATGGCACCGCTGAGGCCGCCAATACGGAGGTTCACAATGTCCTGGCCGCCATCTCCAGTTGCATGGCCGACGCGGGCACGAACAAACTGGACTCCGAAGCGCCTGTGAACTGGGATGGCACCGAGAACATTGTGACAGCAACGAGCTCGGGCGGAGTCGTCTACGACGCAGCGGATTCCCTCCGGGGCAAACGTCTCAACGCGTCGTACATCGTGGCGCCGGATGGCAGCATCACCGGCGTCGCCAGTCAGAAGTGGTCAGGCGTTGTCTGGGAAAACGGCCACTGGAAAAAGGCGAAATGAAACCAATACAAGCCGGCCATATACAGTGATGCCGGCGGCCCGCAGGCGCCCAGTCGCGTTTCTGGAACACTGGCAGCAGGCCCAGCAACCATTACCTGACCAATACCCGCGAGAGATGTATCCCAAACCGCGGCGCGCACAACCGCTGCGATAGTCAGCCGGACCGATGCCTGATCTTGTGCCTCTGCTACTTCCGATTCCGCCAAACGGGGGTTGAGAAAAACTTGAGAAGTCCCCGGGCTTCCGGGGTACGCGGATGTGACAAGTGTGGTGTAGGCTGGGCGCTGACGGGAGAATAAGGTCCTCGCGGTCCAATCAGGCTTGCTTCAGCCAGGGGAGCCCCTGTCATAGTTATGTTATACTGTCACCCAATGGAGGAAGACCCCGTCAACCAGCAAGAGCTGTGGGTTGAGGGGAGGGGACTGAGAAACCGGGCATCCGCAGGGCGGAAGGCCCGCTGCGGCCGTCGCCACACCGAAGGCCATACACTCGACAGCAGTCCCTCAGACCCTGGAGACACTCTTCCGGCCGGGTTATCTCCCACCACCTCCGGGCCCTGCTGCAGCATCGTCAGCCGAACCAGCTATGTGCCCACTGCATGTCGGGACGATGCACTGCTTCCGCGCAGGCCTCAAGAAAGATTCCAGGGCCTTCCCCCGATGTCAGAGACAGCACAATTCCATCAGAGGAGGAAGCTCAGTGGTTCCTAGCGCCCCGGGTATCGAACTGCCTGAGCGCATCGCCAGGCTGGCAGAGCTCACGTACAACCTGTGGTGGAGCTGGCACCCGGATGGGCGAAAGCTGTTCCGGAAGCTGGACTATGCCCTCTGGAAGGCCGGCGGTCACAACCCCGTCAAGATACTGCGCGAAATCCCTCCTGAAAGACTCAGGGCTGCGAGCACTGACCCGCATTTCCTTGCGCTCTACGACTCGGTCATGGCCAGTTTCGACGCTGATATGAACGCCGATGCCACATGGTTCACGTCCAAGCATAAGGGCAGACTGGCCGGACCCATCGCGTACTTCTCCGCCGAGTTTGCCATTCACAGCTCGCTTCCCCTTTACGCTGGTGGCCTCGGAATCCTGGCCGGCGATATCTGCAAGGAAGCGAGCGATCTGGGTTTGCCCATGGTGGGAGTAGGGTTGATGTACCCGCAGGGTTACTTCCGTCAGAGGATTTCCCCTGACGGATGGCAGGAGGAGATATACTCGCGACTCGACTTCGACAAGGCGCCGGTTCTACCTGTGTTCTCTTCCGATGGTGACAGGATACTGGCCAGCATCCAGCTAGGCAACAGGCTCCTGCTGCTCACCGTATGGCAGGTGCGCGTCGGAGCCACAACCCTATATCTCATCGATACTAATGTGGAGGACAATTCACCTCACGACCGCGACCTGTCAGCACGTCTCTACATTGCCGACCGCGAGGTGCGCATCCAGCAGGAGATCGTCCTCGGCGTCGGAGGCGTCCGCATCCTCCGCGCGCTGGGCATAGAACCTTCGATTTGGCACGCCAACGAAGGGCACACTGCTTTCATGATGCTGGAGCGCATCAAGGAGAAGGTGGCCAGAGGCATGGCTTTTGAAGACGCGCTGGCTGAAGTGCGGTCGACCACAGTCTTCACCACCCACACGCCGGTGCCGGCGGGACATGACGTGTTCTCGATAGACCTGGTAGACAAGTATCTCTCCGACTACTACGGCCAACTGGGCGTCGACCGGGATGCCGTACTCCGTCTTGGACGGGCGCACCACGATGACGGAGGCTTCAACATGACCGCGCTAGCGCTGGCTACAAGCGGGCGCTGCAACGCGGTAAGCCAGCTTCACGGCCAGGTCGCGCGGAGGATGTGGCAGGGATACTGGCCCTGGGCCAAGAATGAAGAGGATGTCCCCATAATGCACGTGACCAACGGTGTTCACGTGCCGACATGGGTGTCACCGGAGATGGACAGACTGTTCCAGCAGTACCTGGCACCTGACTGGGTCGAGAGGCACGATGATGCGAAGCTCTGGGATCGCGTTGCAGACATACCCGACGAGGCACTTTGGAGAGTACGCCATAAGCTAAAGATGAAGCTGGTCAGCTTCATCTTGGAGTTGGCGCAGAGGAGCTGGTCGAGCCGTACTGTGGAAGCGCAGCAAGTAGTCGCCATGGGCGCGTTGCTTCATCCGGAGGTACTGACCATCGGGTTCGTCCGGCGTTTCGCCGGCTATAAGCGTCCGGCGCTGGTCTTTCACGACATGGACCGCTTGAAGCGCATCGTCAGTGACCCCTGGCGCCCCGTGCAAATCGTGTTCGCCGGCAAGTCACATCCTGCCGATTCGCCCTCAAAGTGGTCCCTGCATGGCGTCTGCGCCTGCGCTGCAGACCGTGACTTCCAGGGCAAGATCGCCTTTGTCAGTGACCATGACATGCATTCGGCCCACTACCTGGTGGCCGGGGTAGACGTGTGGCTGAACAATCCGCGTCGCATGCAGGAAGCCTGTGGGACCAGCGGCATGAAGGCCTCCCTAAACGGAGTGCCACACCTCAGCGTTAAGGACGGTTGGTGGCACGAGGCCTACAATGGAAGCAACGGCTGGAGCATCGGCGACGGCATCCAGCCAAGCGGGCCTGAAGATGAGGACTGCGTAGACGCCGAGTCCCTGTATAGTATTCTCGAGCAGGAAATTGTACCACTCTACTACGAGAGAGACCGCAACGGAGTGCCTCACGGCTGGGTCCGCGTTGTGAAAGAGGCTATCCGCTCAGTGGTGCCGGTGTACTGCGCGCGGCGCATGCTCAAGGATTACACGGATAAGCTGTATCTGCCTCAAGCGTCCGCCCGGGCTTCGGGACACCGTCACAAGCCATCGATCGACTAGCGCCGGCCAGCACACGCGTCGGAATCTTCTATGAGCCGTTCTGGGCTTCCTTCCTTGCCGCATGGCTCGCCGCCCTGAGGCGTTCGTGCTGGGTCAGTAGCTTCTTCCGCAGCCTTATGTTCTGGGGCGTCACTTCCACCAGCTCATCGTCATTTATGAAGTCGAGCGCCTGTTCCAGGCTCATCTTGACCGGAGGAGCCAGCTTGATAGCGATGTCGGACGTGGAAGAACGGATATTAGTCTGCTTCTTCTCCTTGCACACGTTCACCGGAAGGTCGTTGCCACGCGAATTCAGCCCGACAATCATACCCTCGTACACCAACGTTCCCGGCTCGATGAAGGTGACTCCGCGCCCCTGCGCGTTATTCAGACCATAGGTCACTGCCACGCCTTCAGCAGCGGCGACGAGAGCTCCGCTGCGCGTCGAGACGATTTCCCCGGCCCAAGGCTCGTAGCCCAGCAGGAGCGTGTTCATAACCCCCTCGCCCCGGGTGGCCGTAAGGAAGGCACCGCGAAAGCCGATCAACCCCCTGGTGGGCACCCGAAAGGCCATGTGAACATTGCCCTGCCCATCGTGGCGCATGTCTGTCAACCGGGCCTGCCTCTTGCTCAAGAGCTCAGTCAAGATCCCAACGTATTCGCTGACTGTTTCGATCTCCAGCAATTCCACCGGCTCGAGGAGTACGCCAGCCACCACCTTGGTGATAGCCTCCGGCTTCGATACCTGGAATTCGTAGCCTTCACGTCGCATCGTCTCCACCAGTATGGCCAGGTGAAGCTCTCCCCGCCCCGAGACCAGGAACACGTCGGGGCTGTCGGTTTCTTCGACTCTCAGGCTGATATTTGTCTCCAGCTCCTTGTACAGCCTTCCTCTGAGATGACGCGAGGTGCAGTACTGGCCCTCCCTGCCAGCAAAAGGCGATGTGTTGACCCCAAAGGTCATCTTCACTGTGGGATCGCCGACTCTGATGCCGGGCAAGGCCTCCGGTTGATCCGGGCTG
Source organism: Dehalococcoidia bacterium (assembly GCA_030372995.1). Taxonomy (GTDB): domain Bacteria; phylum Chloroflexota; class Dehalococcoidia; order UBA2247; family RBG-13-53-26; genus JAFGCL01. The sequence continues at coordinate 327 of JAUCPZ010000136.1, read as the reverse complement.
GTCACGGTGTCGCCGATGCCCACTTCGTCGAAGCCGGTCACGGCTACTATGTCACCAGCCAAGGCTTCATCTACCTCGATCCGCTCTAGGCCCAGATAGGTAAAAACCTGGTCCACCTCATGGTGCGTGATGCGTCCTTCGCCGTCCACGATGGCCACAGCATCATGTGGAGCCAGCCTCCCCCGGTAGATCCTGCCGATCGCCACCTTGCCCTTGTAGTTGTCATAGTCAAGGTTGGAGACCATCATCTGGAGAGGTCCCTCTTCGACGAGCGGGGGAAGGACTGTCTGAAGAATGCATTCGAAGAGGGGTTCCAGGTTCTTGCCT
>JAUCPZ010000135.1 GCA_030372995.1 Dehalococcoidia bacterium | reverse complement strand
ATCCAGGTCATGCCCAGCTCCTTGAACCGCCGGCACAGCTCCGGCGGCGGCGCCGTGTGGCCCGAGGTTTCCACTATCCTTACGCCCTTCTGGCCCATGATCTCGGTGTATTCACTCTGGGACACGGGGAACTGGGCGGGGAAGAAGTTGAGGTTCACGGCGAAGGGCTTGTCCGTCAGCTTCTTCACCCGGTCGAGGGCCCCGGCGAAGTCGTCCCTGGTCTGGTACATTATGGAGTTCATCACGCCGATGCCGCCGGCCTCCGAGATGGCCGCCGTGAAGTCGGCGTTGGATATCGAGGCCATGGTCCCACCCACGATGGGGTACTTGATCCCCAGCATCCGGGTGACTCTGGTGTTGAACATGGTTCCCCCTTTCGGTCCTATTGTGTACCAGCCTTCTCCACCTGTCAAAGGGCGCAGGAGCCAACTCCCGCGGTCAAGATGCTGTAACATGTTGGTCGGCAGGGGTTGACGTAGAAAGAAGAGACCCCGCAGAATCCTGAGATAGTCGACGAAAACAATCTTGGGATTAAGGAGGTCTCTTCATGGATAGCATAGAAGGACTGGCGGCGATTCTCAAGGCGGGGGTGGGGCGGTGGGAGGAGGTTATCTTCCGTTGGGCTTGCGATTTGGCTAAGGCCGTGGCTGAACACCTGCTGCAGAAGACCGACGATGACCTGATGAAGAGCAGGGAAGCCGGCCTGAGCGTGGAAGGCTTCCGGGAACGCTGGGTAACCACCCTCTTCGGCGACGTCAGGATCAAACGACGCTTGTATAGCGACGGCAAAGGCGGCAGCCGCTTTCTCCTGGATGAGGCCATGGGACTGAGGAAGAGAAGTCAGGCCAGCCCCAAAGTCGAGGAGGTGGCCAACTTCGTCTCCACCCTTCTGCCCTTCGGCAAGTGCGAACAGCTGCTGAGGGCGCTGCTGCCGGATGGACTGTCTCACACCACCATCCACCGTCTGGTGGGCCGAACAGTGGATCCCCTTGTGGAGGAAGAGGAAAGGGAACTGGCTGAGCTCTTTGAGGATGGAGTCCTTCCTGAGAGCCAGAACAAGGTGGTGCCCTATCTCATGGTGGAGGCTGACGGGACCTACGTTTCCCTGCAGCGGGAGAAAGAGAGACGCACCGAGGTGAAGATAGGCATTGCCTATGAGGGATGGCAAGGCGTGGGCAGGGGGCGCTATGGTCTCAAGGAAAAGACCAGCTATACCGGCATCATGGATGGAGACAGGTTCTGGGATGGGTTCTCCCTGACCCTGGCCAAGAAGTACAACCTGTCTCGGGTCGGCCGGGTGATAGTAGGCAGCGATGGAGCCGAGTGGGCCAGGCAAGGGGCGGATGTCTTCGGTGGCCTCTACCAGTTGGATCGTTTCCATCTCCTCAGAGCCATCTACCGTGGCATAGGCAGCGACATGGCTGGTGAGGTATACAGGGCGTGCACGGCCGGAGAGGTAGACAAGGCCGACGCCATACTGAGGCAGGCCCAGGAGGCGGCTGAGCCTGAAGAGGCAGAGTCAATCGGCCAGCTGCGGGGGTACCTGCTCAACAACGCTCATGGCCTGCGGGACTACCGCCTGGTCACGGGCTACGATGATGGACTGAGAGGCCTGGGCGGCATGGAAAGCAATGTGGACAAGCTACTGGCGAACCGAATGAAGAAGCGAGGCATGAGCTGGAGCAAGAAAGGCGCCAACAGAATGGCCAGGCTCCTCAACCTCAAACAGCAGGGCCAACTGCATCTGTGGGTGAACCACCGAGAAAAACAACACCGGCCGCAGCCCCAACCGCCAAAGACCTCGCCCCGGCAGGTCACCAAGGAAACGGGAGAGTGGCTGGAAGCGGTCCTCCCGGCAATCTCAGGGCCGCATGCCGACCGTCCCTGGGCCCAGCTGCTGAAAAACATCTCTCGTCAGACAGGCAAAACACTCAAGCACGACAACAGGATTCCGCCGACCAGGGGTTGACAGTTACCGGCCCGCCCGGGTCCTTGACACCGTCCGTCAGAAATGGCAACCTGATATGCGCGGTGAAGATACGTCATTACCAACCGATCGAGAGAGCGGCCAAGTGAAGACCACCTACTACTGTCCGCTGTGTGACCACTACTGGCAGTCGAGCGGAAGGCGCGAAGTCATGCGCTGCTCCAAATGCCATCGAAGAAAGGGGATTCCCGTTGAGAAAGCCCCTCAGGCGAGAGATGCTGCGAGGGTAGCACCGAACTACTACTGCACCCGCTGTGGTCATACCTGGCATTCCAAGGGTACACAGCATTGGATGTGTTGCTCCAAGTGCCACCACAGAACCGGCCTCCCTATAGAATGGCGGCAGCCGGTAGACGAGGCAGTGAATGCTGTGGGCAGGATCATCGAGGAAATTGGCAAATCGCCTCCGCCACGTCACCCGCCACCAGTCAGAAAGGTCGCCAAGAACCTCCGTCGTGCTGTGTCCCCGGTCCTGAGATCGGTCGCCAGCGAGTTTCCGGACCCACGACCGCCGGCCGATGTCGCCCTGGTGATTCTCAGGCGGGCGACCAGTGATCTCAAGAAGAAGCGAAAGAACGTCACCCCCCCCACCTAGGCCCGAACCCGGCCCCTCCCCAGACCGCAGGATTCCACTCGTTTCCGCCCATTGAGGACCCTGTCATATGCCTGGGCAAGATTCCACCCCGGCCCACCGTCACCCCGTTACCCACCAACGACCACAGTCTGTGTGGGAGCCTGGAAGCAGCGCAGTGTACCGTGCCGTCGATTTTGCCTGACACTGACGGGCGAGGGGTGGTAATATGATTAGCTATTCTAGATTATATGCAATTACCACAGTCACGGAGTCAGCACGGCCAGTTGACCTGAAGCCGGCGCTGCGGCCAGAGAGACGAGAGAGGGAGACAGGGAAAGATCTTCGGCTATGAGGACTGGGTAGGGGGCCAGAAGCCGTATCTGTGGGCACGCCCGGGCACGGGGACGTCATGTCCCTTCGGACTGCAATTGGCGAGGCAACTGACTGAGAAGGAGGCGGCCATGTACGAGGCAATGCGGGTAGAATACCGGCCGGACAAGGTCAGGGTGCTCTTGATCGCGGAGGCACCACCACAAGAAGGGAGGTTCTTCTACAACGTCGAGACATCAGAGCATGACTCGCTCTACCTAGAGACGATGGGCGTTCTCTTCCACGGACTCTCAGGTGAAGGGTACGGAGAAGGCGTCAGCCACAGCCGGGCCGCACTGAGGTCGAACAAAGCCGACTACCTCCGCCGTCTTCAGACAACGGGGTTTTGGCTTCAAGACGCCGTAAGCATCCCGCTTCCCGTGGGCATGAGCAACAAAGAGAAGGGCCGGAGGATAAGAGGGAATCTGCCCCGCCTGGTCCAGATCATCACCCTCTGCGACCCTGACTGGTGCATTCTGATAAGCCGCGGAGTATACGACAATCTGGCAGAGGAGCTGAAACGCGCTGGTGCACCGATCATTAATGAACGACCCATACCATTCCCCGCGTACGGGCACCAACGAACGTTCCGGCAGGGACTGAGCGGCCTTCTTCTCAGGCATGGAATACTGCCCCTGCCACCCTATTCCGGTCACGACTGACCGGGCAACCCCGCTGTCACTCATTGTGAGCCACAGCCACGAAGAGGAGTCAAGATGCCCCTGAACTGGCACATTGCCAAGGAACCCCGGGACTACCAGAGAGAGGCGCTGGAATGGGCCCGGCAGTACCAGCACGCTGTATGCTGCCTGCCGACAGGCTCCGGGAAGACATTGGTCGGAGAGCTCTGGACCGCGGACCTCTTCGAGAACGGGCTCACCACTCACGCCATCGTGCTGGAGCCGACGCGCCTGCTGGTGAACCAGGTCAGCGACTGCTTCCGGGACGATGCCGGCGTCGATGCCGTGCCCATTGACGGGCGAATACCGCGTGAACAACGCCTGAGGCTGTGGGCCGAGCCCCTGGTGGTCTGCACGGCGCAGACCGCCCTGAACGACTGGGAACACGTGAGAGCCCGGGCT
>JAUCPZ010000134.1 GCA_030372995.1 Dehalococcoidia bacterium | reverse complement strand
CGCTGTCTCGTGGGCTCGGAGATGTGTATAAGAGACAGGGGACGAGATGGAGGCATCGAAGCCCGCACAGCTTTTCCAGTACCTCGCGAAGGTTTCCCCAGCGCGCTTTTCAGGATCGGAAGCTGTGTCCGCCACGACGATGTGGAAAGCGGAGTACCGGCCGGATGTGATCCAGGGCGTGGCGGCGTACGATGTGCCGAAGCAAGCGCCCAAGAGAGCAATGCAGGCGAGGAGTACAAGTGAGTGTTTCACGTTTGGATCTTTCCCCCGAGGCAGCCAGGGCTGTCTTTCTTACTTGCGGTTGATGTAAACCACCTTGTGGCGGGTGAAGAACTCGATGCCGGTCTTCCCGGCTTCAGGCAGGCCCGTGCCGGAAAACTTGATGCCGCCGAACGAGAGCTGAGGCTCCTTGTGCGCCGTGTGAAGGTTCACGTGCGTGAGGCCCACGTCGGTCCTCTCAATGAACTCCAGCGCCCTGTCCAGCGAGTTGGTGTAGACGGAGGAACTGAGGCCGAATTCCACATCGTTCGCGATTTCTACTGTTTCATCCAGATCCTGTGCTTTGATGACCACCAGCACCGGGCCAAAAATCTCTTCTCGGGCAATCTTCATGTCCGGAGTGACATCCGCAAATACGGTGGGCTCGATGAAGCAGCCCTTATCCATACCATTGGCCGTGATCCGATGGCCCCCGCAAGCTAATCTGGCGCCTTCATCGATGCCTATCTGAATGAACTTGAGGATATCCCGGAGCTGGGTCTCGCCGCAGACCGCGCCCATGTTCGAGTCCGCATCCAGGCCGTTTCCTACCTTCACCCTGGCGGTCCTCTCCAGCACCTTGTTCAGGAAGGCATCGTATACGCCTGCTTCCACAATTGCCCTGCTGACGGATGTGCACCACTGGCCGGCGCAGGCACATGCGGCCATGACCGTGCCATCCGCCGCGGAATCCAAATCAGCATCAGCGAGTACTACGAGCGGGTTCTTGCCGCCCATTTCCATCTGTGTGCGCGCCAGGTTCTCTGCCCTGTCTCTTATACACATCTCCGAG
>JAUCPZ010000133.1 GCA_030372995.1 Dehalococcoidia bacterium | reverse complement strand
CCCCCCCCCCCCCCCCCCCCCCCCCCCCCCCCCCCCCCCCCCCCCCCCCCCCCCCCCCCCCCCCCCCCCCCCCCCCCCCCCCCCCCCCCCCACTTCGGGGGAGCAGCGGCAGCACAATGTGGACAATTCGGACGTCAACTGACAGAATTAGATGTGTCCGGGGTGGTTTCAGGGATGCCGCGGGGCTGATCTGATCGTGGCGTCGCGGAGGAGGGCATGGCGGACAAGACGAGACTAGTGATAGTGGATGACGAGCCGCTCTTCCGGGAGTTGCTCTGCAACACTCTTTCCACGAGGCAGGACTTGGAGGTGGTGGGTACGGCGGCTGACGGGGAGTCCGCCGTTCTCCTGGCCCGCAGGGAGAAGCCGGACGTTGTGCTTATGGACATCGAGATGCCGGGCAAGATGGATGGAATTGAGGCAGCCCTGCAGATCAAGAAGGAGAGACCGCAGACGGGCGTGGTGATCTTGTCGGCCCACAGTGAACGGCGCTATGTCACCAGCCTTCCGCTTGAGAACATGCAGGGGTGGGGATATCTGCTGAAACAGACTGCGCCCGACCTGGCCGCGGTGGTCAGGGCCATCCAAGGGAGCAAGGCCGGCATGGTGGTTCTGGATCCTTCAGTCGTCTCGGGCCTCCACCCCAGGCAGGGCTCACCAGTAGCCAGGTTGAATCCCCGGCACCAGGAGGTCCTCGAACTCATGGCTCAAGGCTACAGCAACGCTGCCATAGCACGGCTGCTGAGACTATCCCGCAAGTCGGTGGAGACGTACATCAACGTCATCTATCAGGAACTGCAGCTCTCCCACGAAGAAGACATCCATGCCCGTGTGAAGGCCACCCTCATGTATCTGGAAAGCTCCAGCGCCCGCCGGGGCTAGGCGCGCAAAACCGTCAAGCTGGCACCATGTTTTCCACCCGCAAACGCAGTAATCTGGATACGTACATTCCCAAACACGGAGGGAGCGATTCCGAGATGACACCCGCTGGCGCCTCTTGCCGGGTTCTGGTAGTGGACGATGAGCCAGAGTTCCGCAGTTGGCTGAAGGCCATGCTGAACGACAGCGGTGACTTCCACTTGGTAGGTGAGGTGAGTAACGGCAGCGAAGCGCTGCAGCTCATCCCGTCGCTATTGCCAGACCTGCTGATCGCTGACATGTACATGCCCGAGCCGGATGGTCTGGAAGTCGTCCGGTATGTACAGCAGCACTACTCTGACATCAAGGCGATACTGGTCAGTGCCCACGAAGATCGCGTGTATGAAAGGCTGGCCAGGGAAGAAGGGGCACTGGCCTTCATTCCGAAAGCGAAGCTTTCTCTGGATGCTCTGCGGCAGGCGCTGAGAGGGGAAGAAGCGCGCTGATTTCAGTGCCTTCGCCCGGCATGCTCTTTATGCGGCAACTTCCACCGACGACAGCAGCGTAGTCCTGCATCATCATCAAGCCCCGTCCCCCCGAGGAGGGCAACAGGCTGAATCCCTCACCATCATCCCTGATCCGGAGAGAAAGCGATTCGTCCGGCAAGCGACTGAGAGCCATGCTCACTGAACTGGCCTTCGCGTGCTTGACGATGTTGTTCAAAGCCTCTTCGGCGATGCGGTAGGCGGCTAGCCTCACTTGCTCCGGGATCAGATTGGTGTTGGCCTTCTCAGCTTTCGCCAATGCCTCGTCGATCTTGAAGTCTACGGTCAGGGACTGCTCAAACTGGTCGCAAAGGGATTGCAGCGCCGGAATGAGCCCGCGCCGCAGGATTGAGGGATACAGACGGTGGCTGATGGGGCGGACCTGGTTGTCCAGCAAGTCGGCCAGCTTCTGGCGCAGATCCGATAGCTCCTGGGCCTGTTCTTTATTCTCCATTGTGCGCTCGATCTCCGCCAGCCGGTGCAGCACTATGATCAGCCGGTTCTGGACGGACCCGTGGAGTTGGTGGGCAATGTCCTGACGCACGAACTCCTGGGCCGCCACAATCCTCTGGCGCGATCTCTCCAGTTCTTCCGCTCTGGCCAAAGCTGCTGCATGTTCTACCCGTTCCCGTTCCGCCGTCTTGCGCTCCGTGATGTCCCGCACGTTGATGATGATGCCTCCCACCACTGGGTCGTCGAGCATGTTGCGGGCCATGATCTCGATGGTGCGCCACGAACCGTCCCTGTGGCGGGCTCTCACTTCACTCTGGTACTTGGCCCCCGGGCTCTTCATTAGCTGCGAGAATTCTCTGGAGATGCGATCCACGTCCTCCGCATGGACAAAACGCAGGAAGTTCTTTCCCTTGTAATCCTCCGGCCTGTAGCCCAGCACCCGCACGCTGGACGGGCTCTCGTACAGGACGTTGGCCTTCGCATCAAGGACGGCCACATCATCCAGGGAATTCTCGATGAGGATACGGAAGTGCCTTTCCCTCTCCTTGAGAGCTTCCTGGTCTCGCAGGCGGTCCGTGACATCGTGGTAGTTGGCCAGGATCCCTCTGACGGCCGGGTTGTCCAGGAGGTTGTAGACGTTCCCTTCTATGGCATGCCACGTACCATCCTTGTGCCTGATGCGCACGGTCGCCGCCACGGGCGGAGCGGGCTGTTTGGCCAGCTTCCCGAACGTCTTCACCGTGTTGTGCATGTCGTCGGGATGTACGAACTCCGAGATGTTCCGGCCGACCATCTCGTCGGGCCTGTACCCGATGATCTTTTCCACTGAAGGGCTTTCGTAGAGAATCGTCATGTCGCTGCTCAAGATGCAGACGCCATCCAGTGAGTTTTCGATCATGACACGGTACCGCTCTTCTCTCTCCTTCAGCCCCTCTTCTGGCGGTTCGGGCCGCTGGGGGTCGTGGCCGGGGGAAGTCCGGATCCCGAGCAATGCCGCTGTATCGAGCTTCACCTGGTCGGGTTTCTGCCCCGGCGCCTTTCCAGAGGTATCGGCAGTCACGGTTTGGCTCGGACGCCAGTCCGGATGTGTCCGGTGGAAGTCCAGCAGTCTCTTGATGGCGGTGGATGCTCCCCGCATGGAGAGAAAGAGCGGCAGCCCCAGGTCGACACACAACGCCCGCAGTTCCGCCGTCACCTGCCAGGTGCTGTCAGTCGCTATGGAGTGGAGCACGATGGCCTTGGGCAGGTCAAACTGGCGGGACGCCAGGATCATCAAGCCGGCGGCCCCGACGACAGCATACTCATCGACCGGCATCGGAGCTATGTCGAAACCGTGATGGAATATCAGCAGGTCTAGTTCTTGCCATTCCTGCATCACGCGGTAGAACCGCTTCCAGTACTCACCCACCTCCTTGGTGGCCTGTTTCTTCAGAGCTTCCATGGGCCTCATGCCCCCGTAGCTGACGAGAAAATCGAAGCCGTCGTGGGATGAAACGGGGCCGGCATCGATGGGATTGCGCAGCATGCTGTTGGCCAGATCGATGAACTCTTTGAGCTGCTCCCTGATGTGCGCAGGCATGGGGATCATCCGCAGCCCGGCTCTCTCGACCTCGTCGGTGGCCATGACGCTGGCGCCGCCGCCGGTGCCGATGACGCACGTGTTCGGTCCCTCAGGAGGCTTCATGCGGAGCAGGGCCACCAGCATGTCCACCATCTCTTCAATGCTGTACACCCTGATGGCTCCGGCCTGGCGGACGGCTCCTTCCCAGACTGCGTCGGTCCCGGCCAGAGAACCAGTATGCGAGGCTGCGGCTCTCAGACCGCCCTCGGTGTATCCGCCCTTGTAGATCACGACTGGCTTGATTGAGGCTGCTCTCTTGATGACCTCGGCAAAGCGGCGGCCGTCGGTGACGCCTTCGATGTAGGCGGCGATGACCTCGGTCTCGGGATCAGCGGCGAAGTAGTCTATCAGGTCGCATTCATTGATGTCGCAGGCGTTCCCGTAGCTGACCACCTTGCTGAAGCGGAGTCCGCGGGTGACCGCAAGCCGCACCATGAAATCGGTGTTGCCGCCGCTCTGGCAGAGATAGCCGATGGGTCCCGAGTCAGCGGGAAAGTCCGGGCTGAGGCCGATCTTTCCCTTGGGATAGTAGATGCCCAGGCAGTTGGGGCCGATGATCCGTATGTTGGCTCGGCGGGCGATCTCGACCAGTTGATTCTGGAGGTCGATGCGGTCGGGCTCCCCCGTCTCCGCGAACCCCGAGGCGAAGACATGCACTACCTTGACGCCCTTAGCCACGCATTCCTGCATCAGCGCGGGGGTGTACCTGGCCGGGATAGAGACCACTACATGGTCCACTGGTCCCGGGACCTCCGTCAGGGTGCGGTAGATGGGATAGCCCTCCAGTTCGCCGCCCTTGGGATTGACGAGGTAGATCCGGCCTGGGTAGCCGCTGCGGAGCAGCGCGTCGAAGTAGAGCTGGCGCATCCAGAACTTGGGCAGATCAGCGGAGATGCCGACCACCGCTATCGACTGCGGGTGGAACATGAATTCCAGGGGGTGGGTGTTGCCGGGGCTGTCCTTTGGCATTCCAAGACCCAATTCTAGCATTCACGTTTCAGTGTATCAAAGGAATCGGGCTGGGAGGCTGCACTATGAATTGGACTGAATCAGAGGCCAGTTACGAATAGCCAGCGGCAGGCGTCGGAGCGGGATCAGATTGCCAGCTTGATGCGTTGGCGTTTGTGACTGGTGGTCAGGCGCTATCGGCGCAGGTCCTCTATGACACGGAGAGCCGCCTGTTTTCCTGTGGCCAAGGCGCCTTCGGTGCAGGCAATCAGGAAGAGATACTCGCCGGCCAGGTAAAGGCCTTCGACGTCCCGCATGTGGTTCTTGATCAGATCGTGGATCGCCGTATATTGCCCTGGTGCTTCCAGATTGACGGCTCTTTCCCACCGGAACAGCTTGGTTATCACTGGCTCATCCGGGAACCGGGGCAGTATCTTCTGGACTTCTTTGATGACCAGCCTGCGCCGCTCCTCCGGGGCCAGATTGGCGAGCTTGTCATCCTCCCAGCCGCGCGTGGCGACGATCATGACCGGTTTCTCCCCCGCCCTGTTGCCTTTGGCCACCCAGCTCACCACGGAGTCCTCATCAGCGGTATTCACCATGACGAAGAAGTCAGTGCTCCCGCCCACTACGGGCCTCTCTAGGCCGAACTGATAATAGAACGTTGAGCTGTACTTGCAGGTTTCCAAGGCCTTCCTCATTGCGTCCGGCAGGTCGGGGATCACCTGCCTGGCAACGACTGCGTCGAGAGCACAGATAACCCTGTCCGCCCCGACAAAGCCGTCCTTGGTCTCTACCCCCAGTACCCGCCCATCCTTGATTACGATCTTCTTCACTGGAGTATTCAAACGCACCGAATCCTTGACTCGGTCATAGAGGGCGGCAGTCAGGATTCCCATGCCGCCTTCCAGGCTGCGCATGCCTTTCATCAGGGCGAACAGCGATATTGGGTGAGCCACCGATACATCCTTTGGGCGCGCCAGAACCATTGTGGCCAGGAAGGTGTGGAACACGTACTTCAGCGCATTCGGCCCGCCGTGCTTCAGCACGAACTCCTCGGTACTGATGTTGGAAACCTCGGCCAGGGCTTCGAAGTTGTGGTGTCGCGAATCCACCTTCTTTGAGTATTTCAGCATCGCCCTGAATGCCCTGATGGTCTGTGGATATGTGCTCCACGGCAATGCGGTGAGCAGGAATATCGTGTTCTCCGGAACGGACCTGATCATGTGCCAAAGGCCGCCTCCCATGGACACCGTGTATATCTTGCCGTTGCGAATCAGCCCGAAACGCTGCTTCTGGAGGGAGAAGACCTTGTCCATCAGGCCGAACTCGTTCAGGTATTGAAAAGTCGTCTCCCACTGAGGCTCTGTGCTTCCCGCGCCAATGCTGAACAGATAGCCCTGCTCGCTGATGGTGCGGCACCGTCCGCCGGCTGCATCCGTGGCTTCAAAGCAGACCACGTCGACCCCCTGTTTGCGGAGGGTATAGGTGGCGGAAAGCCCGGCACAGCCGGCACCCACAACGACCACCTTCTTGTTGCCCATCGTTCAACCTCCCAACGCGGATTCGGACCTGCGGCGGTTCAGTGGGGCTCGCACCGATTGTCCCCCTGACGGAAGACCCGGATCTGCTCGCGGAGCCAGCCCGTCCAGGCATCCATACCCTCGCCTGTCTTGCAGGACGTCTTCAGGATGTGGATGCCCGGATTCAGCACGCGAACCCTCTGTTCCAGAGCCTGGAAATCGAAGTCGAAGACCCCCAGTGCGTCGATCTTGTTCAAGACCAGGGCGTCGCAGACGCTGAACATCAGCGGATACTTCAGCGGCTTGTCATCGCCCTCGGGTATGCTGAGGATCATGGCATTCTTGTTGGCGCCCGTGTCGAATTCGGCCGGGCATACCAGGTTGCCCACGTTCTCGATAATCACCAGGTCGAGACCCTGGGGACCGATGACCTCCAATCCTTGGGCCACCATGGTGGCGTCCAAATGGCAGAAGCCGCCGGTCCTCAGTTGCACCACCTTGACGCCGCGGGCGGCGACCTTCTCCGAGTCCACGGTAGAAGCGATGTCGGCTTCGATGATCCCGATGCGGAAATCGGCCCTGAGCGCATCGATGGTCCACAGTATCAGGCTGGTCTTGCCGGAACCAGGCGATGACATCAGGTTGAGCATGAAGGTGCCGGTGCTGCGCAGCTTTTCTCTCAACCTTTCGGCCAGTGCCCGGCTTTCTGAGAGTATCCCTTCCTTGACCTCGATGAGACGGATTTCATCCACTACACCACCTCCATGCTGTCCACAGTGTATTCGCGCCCAGAGACGTAGGCGAACTCCGTGCCCTGGCACTTGGGGCACTCCACTTTCCGGCTCTCACGGATGTTCACGGGGAAGGACTCCGAGCACTTCTTGCACTTTATCACCAGCGGCACCCGCTCTATCTTCAGCTTCGCTCCTTCCACAATGGTCCCCTTGGCCAGGAAGTCGAAATAGCGCTGTATCCATTCGTCCTGCAGATCGCTGGCCTCTCCCACCTTGAGATTGACGGCAATGATTCTCTTCACATTGTTGGCCATGGCGTGCTTGACGCAGATGTCAAATATACTCTTCACCACCGGCAGTTCATGCATAGTCGGTTGCTCAACAGCGAAGTCTTAGTGATTGTAGCATTACGGAAGTGCCATTGTCGGATGATAGGGTGCGTTATGGCAGTCCCTCGCGACTCGGGGATCGGTGGTCGGTGAACCGGGCGTTTGACTACCGGTTCACGATAGACGGATTGTTCTCATCCTCATCCCATCGAGCGGGATTGGCAATGATGTATTCCCGAATGGCCGTCAGTTCTCCCTCGTTCCGCACCACATGTTCGTAGAAGCCGCGTTGCCAAACGGGCGCACGAGGCATCAGGCGCATCTGGTTGATGCGTTTCGCGGTAACAGATTTGAACCCGGCCATTATGGCGCCGACGGATCCATGTTTTGGGCCATTCGGCAATGATGGCAATGGTCTGTCTCTTATACACATCTCC
>JAUCPZ010000132.1 GCA_030372995.1 Dehalococcoidia bacterium | reverse complement strand
AGAGGTACATCAGCGCCAGGCTGAGGGCGACTATGACGGCGAAGACGATGGCCAGACGAAGCCACCTGTTCTTCCTCAGCCGGGCGAAGTCAATCTGCATCAACGTTCTCGTTCAACAGCCCTCTATGATAACAGCCGCCAACCACCGCCACAAATCGGGGCTGTTGCCACCCGGCACTGCTCCCTGGCGTGTCTAAGCTGGGCACAGCGGTGCGGGGTGATGTGTTTGGCGTTCGGCGTTCCGCCGATGCTATAATTCTGTTCAGGACGTATCCATCGCACCTGAGTGAAGGCCCGTGCCCGCCGGGCGTCCCAGAGGGAGATCCATCTGCCGACCGTGAGAGGGTGCGCAGAGGCGTCGAGCCCCTCTGCCGCGGGTCTGGGGGTTGAGGGCGGTCCCCACTGCAAACAGATTCGGTTGAAACCGCCAGACAGCCCATGGAGGTTGATTTTGGGAAACAACAGTGACTTCGACAAGTTCAAGGGTAGTGCGGACTACGTCAGCGATGAAGCCCTGCGTAATGCAGTCAATGTGGCTATCGCACTGAAGAAGCCTTTGCTGGTCAGGGGAGAGCCTGGCACGGGCAAGACTATGCTGGCCCACAGCATCGCCAAGGGGCTGAGGAAGAGGCTCATCGTCTGGAACATCAAGTCGACCACCAAAGCCCAGGAAGGGCTCTACGTGTATGACACCGTCCAGCGCCTGAATGACAGCCGTTTTGGAGACAAGGACGTTTCGGACATAAAGCAATACATCAAGCTGGGGAAGCTGGGGCAGGCGTTCATCTCCCCGGAGCAGGTCGTTCTTCTCATTGACGAGGTGGACAAGGCCGATCTCGAGTTCCCCAACGACCTGCTCAACGAGCTGGATGAAATGTCATTCTACATTCCTGAGACCAACGAGACCATCAAGGCGGTGCACCGCCCGGTCGTAGTCATCACCAGCAACGCGGAGAAGGAACTCCCCGATGCGTTCCTCAGGCGCTGTGTGTTCCACTACATCGAGTTTCCCGATCCGCCGCTGATGGAGCAGATTGTGCGTGTGCATTATCCCAACATCCAGGACAATCTGCTGCGCGAGGCGATGAAGACCTTCTACCTTATGAGGAACATAGACGACCTCCGCAAGAAGCCGTCCACCTCAGAGCTGATCGACTGGCTGCACTGTCTGATGGTGGGCGGTGTGCCTGTGGACCGGATCACCAAGGAAGTGCCTTTCGTGGGGACGCTGCTCAAGAAGGAGGTGGACTACGACTACTTCATGACGCGGCATCTGCAGCGCCAGCCGGCCGGGCGCAAGGTCGACGTCTACCGGATGCTGCACTAGGCATCGAGGTATAGCCTTGTTTATCGACTTCTTCTATCTCCTGCGGAAGCGGAAAGTCCCGGTTTCGATCACCGAATGGATGACCCTGATGCAGGCGCTCTCCCAGGGGCTGGTGACGAACCTGGATGAATTCTACTATCTGGCGAGGGCAGTGCTGGTGAAGAGCGAGACGTACTTCGACCAGTACGACGTCGCTTTTCAGGAGTTCTTCACCGGGATCGAGTTTCCCTCCGACATCTCCCAGAAGATCCTCGAGTGGCTGAAGGATCCCATCAACCGGACGCAACTGACAGACGAGGAACGGGCGCTGCTGGACATGATGGATTTCGACGAGCTGCTGCGGGAGTTCGAGAAGCGGATGGCAGAGCAGACGGAGCAGCACGACGGGGGGAACTACTGGATCGGGCGGGGTGGCACCAGCCCGTTCGGTCATTCGGGGAAGCACCCTGCCGGCATCAGGGTGGGGGGCTGTCTCTTATACACATCTGACGCTGCCGACGAGTTCCGAA
>JAUCPZ010000131.1 GCA_030372995.1 Dehalococcoidia bacterium | reverse complement strand
GCGCACTGCCATTCATCTCCGCCGCCCCCAACAGCACCGGGGCAGCCCCGCCCCGGAAGAGGTAGCTCACCAAAAAGGTCAGGTCGCTCACCGTGAGATCTTCCGAGCGGTTCACATCCCCCGGAATATACCACCCGCCCACCTGGAAGTAGATCCCCCAGATCCAGTCCGGCGGATGCTGCTCGTTCCAGACCAGATAGACCAGCTCATCCTGCCCGTAGAGGTCCGGCTCTCTCGCCGGATCAATCTTATCCACTACCTCGATCTCCGGCGACCAGCTCATCCCCCGATCGTGCGAGTAGCGGAGGTAGAGGGCGAAGTCGGGGGAACCGTTTTCCCGGCAGTCGTTCCAGACGGCGTAGACGCGCTGGGAATCCGCCCAGAAGGCCGAGTGCTCGCAGTCGTCAGTCGGCGAGAGACTCCAGATCGGCCCCCAGCTCTCCCCGCCGTCGTAGCTGTGGGTGTAGAAGATGTAGCCGTACCAGCCCCCCTCGGAGCCGTCGAAGTCAAACCAGCCGGCGTGGAGGTCCGAGGCACCGTTGCCGCACGCGCCCGGGAGCTGGCTGGCGGCATCGACGGGGGTCTCGGAGATCAATACGCGATCAGTCCACGAGATTCCATCGGGATTAAGCAAGCGAGTGGCAACTTCGACTTGATCGTCAGCTGCGCCAATCCAAGAACTGTGCTCGGAAGCCCGTTGGAATCCCATTGGCCAGCCAATCGCAGGGCCATAGAAATTCAGGGTATCCCACGTCTGCCCATTGTCAGTTGAGCGACAGGAGGCGAGGTGATTCATCGGCGGATTGCCGAAGAGATCCGAGAACACATAGAATAGCCAAGTGGTGTCCTGGTATCCAACCAACTGGGAGTGGTGGAGATTTGCGGTGGACTGCTGCAGAACAACCGGGGTCGTCAGAGCGGCATCCTTAAGAGATTCTTTGGCCACCACCTGCTGATACGTCGTCTCGATGCCCCCGACCTGTCTGGAATACGAGTACGAGACGCTGTCGCCGTCGATCAACGCGAACAAGTATCCAGCGTTAAATTCCCCGGTATTTTCTATTGCTCGCGGCTCAGTCCACGTCAAGCCATAGTCAAAGGAGAGCACGCGGTAGACCCACCACGTCCCGGCTTTCGTGACTGCCTCCCGGCTTGAGTAGGTGACACAGAGGATGGAGTCTTGGGCGGTTATCCGCGCATTAACGCTTTTGACCGGATGGGAGAGCAACTGCTTATGCCCCATCCAGAATTTCTTGGGATAAGTCGTCGTATCGGTATCGACGAACGGCACCGAGGGCGTACGCGACGGCGTCGGATTGCTATTGTAGACACGACCGCTAAGGCTGTCCGGCGACACAGGCTCCGCGAGGTCATTGGCCTGTCTCTTATACACATCTCCGAGCCCACGAGACAGCG
>JAUCPZ010000130.1 GCA_030372995.1 Dehalococcoidia bacterium | reverse complement strand
GGCTGAGACAGCCGCCATGCTTCATGAGCCCGCCAGCATCCTTGCCTCAGCGATCTTCAGGACAGGCGTTACCCGAGCACGCCGTCGGCCAGGCGGCCCGGCACCGCGACTGCGGGTGAACCAGGGGCTTATGGCCAGCATCTCTCGAGTACAGGTATTCGCTCCGCAACGGCGCGTCTTATGACAAAGGCGGACGCGGGGAGGACATGCCTGTACACGACACCGGCAGAACCAGGAAGCACAATCTTGTCGCCCGGTTCACAAGTATCCGGCGGCGTCGCAGCGACGGAGAAGCTGAGGACCAGGCCTATGCGCAGGCAGCGACTTCAGCACTCACTCGAACCGGCCAGCGAAGCAGTGTTTGACGCCAGAATGACTCTTGCAGCAGAGCCAGTCATCTTCCGGCCGAGGTTGGCACTGCAGGGGGACCGCTTGCCGCTCCCGACTTTGTCAATCGGCCTACTGCATCCGTTCAACAGTGATTCTGATCTTGTCACCCTTCTTGAGGTCTTCAGCCGGTTTGAAGGTGACTTCCTTCATCTTGTCTGACCAGCCGACCCGGAGAAGGACCTTAAGCTCATCGGTCCTCTTGACGTCGGCTGACATCTCTGACTGGACTTCACCGAGTTTGAGCGCTGTCGTCATCGATTACCACCTCCTTTCGGCAAGTGTCAATCGAGGAGCTTGCCAGCGGCCTCACACCCAGCAGTGCAACCGCGACACTACCAGTTACTATTTTGTGGATTGCCGTGTTAGAACAACGCTAGAGAAGAGTTAGAAACACATTAGAGAGCGGCCGACGAAACGTGCAGGGCCGCCCTAAAACGCGGGTTCAAACCCCTAGGCTCGCAGGTAGTGTTCCCACACAGTATCCTCCCGGTGCAACTTGTCAATACCCTAGTGTTACACTTATATAACATTTCTCGCAGGTAGTATTCCCAAAGTATCCCTCCGCTGCAACCAAGCCTTGCCTTGTCTCTGGTGACCGCCCGGCTTAGGATCTCAGTCGCTGTCACCTTTTCATCCCGGGTTGAGTCTGACCAGCACATGGCGTGTGATATAATGTCTTTGAAGACGATATAACCAGACAGGAGGTGAGTGGTGAGCAGTCTGGAAGCACGAGATACAGGAAGGCTTCTGTGCTGGACGGCCGGGATCGTCACTATGTTGGCTGCAGTCTACTGGTTCTACTATGTGATCCCAGTTCTGTTTGCCCTGATTGCCTTGCGATGGCACCTTCTGGGCGGGGGGCTGGTGGTAGCAACAGCTCTGGTCGGCATGGGCCGCTTGGTACAAATCGGGAGTGATCAGTGGGCTGTCTATCTGATGCTGATGCCCCTTCTCATCGGTGGCATGCTTCACATCATGGTGGGGCTGAGGGACAGAACTCGCAAGCATGAGCGGCTTGCCTGATTCTATTGCAGCACCATTTGCCCGGGGAGCTTCAACCCCTGCTTGATCCCCCTGCTCCTGAGGCGCATCTTTGATCTTCCGGGGTGAGAATAACGCAGAGGACGTTCGAGCCCCTGCGCACTCCTTAAGCGAGATCGTCCCGGTCTAGATCAGCCCCAGTTCCCTCGCCCGGCTCACGGCCTCTGTACGCCGACGCATACCGAGCTTGCCATAGATGTTATACACGTGCTTCTTGACCGTTCCTATCGCCAGGCATAGTTCCTCGGCGATGTCGCGGTTGGAACGGGCGGCAGCTACCAGCCGGAGTACCTCCATTTCACGGTCGCTGAGAGGCTCTACCAGGACCCCTTGGCTGCTGCCCTTGGACGCCGCGGCCACGTCCGTAGCAGGCAGCGCTGCCAGCAACCGCTGGACGTACTCCCGGGAAGCGCCGCTGGTGACAGTCCGGCGCAGCAGGCGTGCCATGGGCTCGCCTTCGTCGACGAAGGCCCGGACGTACCCGCCCGGCTGGGCCAGTGCCAAGGCCCGCTCTAGCCATTTCGTCGCCCGAAGCGCGTCGCCCCTGGCGTCGAAAGCAAGCGAGAATCAGAATGTGGACCACGCTCCCGGTGCGCCCCAATCCCTCAGCAGCCAGCAGCAGTGGGTCCAGTATCTCGAGCGCCGCGTCAGCCCGACCCTGGGCAATGAGAACCCGCGCCCAAATAATGCGTTGAAGCTCCCGCACCGTGTACGGCAGGTGCCCGCCGGCCGCTTCAGTGCGGCTGGAGTTTTCTGCCAAGCCGCTCTCCTCTATCCAGCGCGCAGCTCCCAGCAAGTCCTCCTGAGTTACGAATAGGCCAGCCTCATGTACCGCCACCTCGATATCATCCAGCTCGGTAGCATCGAAAGCCACTGCCAACTGCTTGGCTTTCCCAATGGCTTCAATGGCACCATTCCGGTCGCCTTCGGCCTGCCTGATCCGCGCGATCACCACGTAGCCCAGCGTGGCATTCGCCTCCTGCCAGTTATCAGGTCAATGCATTCCTTCAGGCACCGCTTTGCCGACTCAAGATGATTCCATTCGCGAAGCAGATCGCCCAGGCCGAGCAGGGCAATCCCGGCTATTGGTGGGTGGGCGAGTAGCAGAGGGGGTCGGCGCGTGTGGAAATGACCACGTGCAGTTGCGTGGGCATGCGTTCGATGAGGAAGGCCATGCCCTTGTGGATTGACTTCTCGCCTATAGTGTTGTAGTCGTCAAGGACGACAACAACTGGTTTGCCCGGCGAATCGCCGCAGTCCGGCATCTCATTGATAATCTCGGTCAGAATCGTGTCGTAGGCGGGAACCCTGAGGAGAGTCAATCATCCCCATGGCTGCCTCTCCCAGCCCCCGGATAGAGCTTCTGCAGAGCATAAACCACGCAAGCCCAGAAGCGTCCAGGGTCGTTGTCGTCGGCATCCAGCGAAATCCAACCCACGGGTGTCTCGCCTGAACTGAAGAACTCACTGAGCAAGGCGGTCTTGCCGAACCCGGCCGGGGGCGAGATCAGGGTCAGTTTCCTGCTGAGACCTTCCAGCAGTCTTTCAACCAACCGAGGACGCCGCACCATCTCAGGCGGCACCGGGGGCATGTAGAGCTTCGTCTTGAGTATTGGAGGGGCCTATGGCAGGTTACAGCACATTGCATGGCGATCCTCAACAGCGATGACGAATCGTTATGGCATGCAGAGGGACAACCACCCAAGGTCCAGATTATGAGGGATGAAGTGTGAAGTTGTGAAAGAAGTGCAGGACAAGCTCCTGCCGAGGGTTTGGGGGTGTTCCCGAATTCCTGTTTTTTTCGATCCCCAAGACTGGGGGACAAAGGGGTTGACCGGAGTCTACCAGAGCAAAGGCTCAGCCTCTGTGATCCTCCCCACCATCTCATCCGCCAGCCTCTCGGCATCCTCGCCATACTCCTGCAACAGGCTTTCTTTGGCCCATATGGCGAAGAGATAGCGGATGCAGCGCGAGTCCTGCCTTTGCGCCAGCATGAATTCCTCATGCTCGCGGTTGACGCAGATGCAGCCTGTCCTGGAATCGTACCAGCTGCGCAGCTCGGCCTTGGACTTCGGCGGAGGCCGCAGCTCGATGTGCGGCGCCCTGGTATACACGGGCGTCCGTGATGCGGCAGGTTTGTCCGGCGGAGGTTCGGGCTTGGCCTTGTCCACGTCAGCGGCTCTGTCCAAGGCCCTTCTCATCTGCCCGGCACCCGGCGTCCGCAAAGCCAGTTCCGCCAGGAGACCGCGCTCTCGATAGCGCAGGAACTTGTCTATGAGTTTCCCCGCCTTGCTCATGACCACCTGGAAGCGCCGCTCCTGGGACTCGGCGCTGATCTTCCCGATCATCTCCTGGATTTGGGGTTCGATCCGGCGCAGCGCGGCCACGAAGGCCTGATAGACCTGCTCCTGCACCACAGCAGTCTTGTCGGCCGTGCGCTTCAGGTGATCGCAGCGCACGTAGCCTTCCAGACGCTTGTCGATCCACGGGAGAGCCTTGAAATCGTCGAGGTCGGTGAGCAGGCAAATGCGGGTACCGCCCCGCCCGTAAAGGCTCACCGTCGCGTCGGCCATCTCCCAGGGCAAGACGTGCAACTCGACATGCACTGTACCCAACCGTCCCAGCGACATGCTCTCCGACATCGCCTTTATGCCACGGTACCGCTGCGGAGGCACCGGCTCGAACCCGCGTCCGTCCGAGATAGCCATAGCATACAACCCCTGCCTCAGGTCGCTGGCGAACTCGCGTCCCAGATACTCCTTCAAACCTTCCTTGGTGAGCTTGTCGGCTATCTCCGGCAGGATGCCCTCCAGGTAGGCGATGGTGCCGCGCTCGGCGTGGGTGTGGCGCGGGCAGCGCTCCACGATCTGGGCCTGTCCGGTCTTCAGCCAGGGGCGCTTGAGCACGACGCAGCTCGAAGGGACGCCGTCGGCCACGGTGGAGGCCAGGTGCAGTTCCTCCGCCACGAGCGAGAATGCCAGGATGCCGATGCCCTTTTCGCCCCTGAGGGCCATCTGTACCTTCTCCGAGTCTCCGATGCGCTGGAGGATCGATTTCATCTTCTCCCGGTCCATCCCGATGCCGTTGTCCGCCACCAGGATGCGGCTTAAGGTGCGGCCGCGGTCTCCATTGCCAGAGGGCAGATACTCCAGAATGACGGATATCCGGCCCTCGTCGGTGTTGAGCTGCTGGATGGCATCCGCGGAGTTCTCCACGAACTGCTTGATCGCCTCTTGGTGGCTGCGGCAGACGTGGGCAAGGACTTCAAAGACTCCCGGACCGGTTTGAAGGGTCAACCTGGCCATGTGGCACCTCCTTATGTCAACTGCCCCTTATCGCCACTGCGGAGCCGTCAGGCTCCACAGGCAAGGTCAGTGCATGCGCCAACGGAGGTCAGGTTGAAGAGGGGACGGAGGGCTAGAGCGGGTTTCGTGCGGCAACAGCTACGAGGACCGACTGTCACTCTCGCTCCTTGCCGTGATTATAAGCCGAACGTCAAGAGGAGAGAAGAGCCTTCTTTCGCCTGTATCTTGGCGGGGGATTACTTGGTGTAGAAATGTCGTTGGAGATCCGTCTCAGGGACATAGCGCCTGGCCTGCCGAACAATGGCCCGCAAGGTGCCCGTGTCGAGCTCGGAATGCAGAGGGATGGTCAGAGTCTGTTTCTCCCCGCCAGAAACGATCCGGCGCAGCTTGACGTGGCTGCCTCTCTGGGAATGGACCTCGAAGCCGAAGGTGCGCAGGATGGCGACGACTTCAGCACCGGAGAGACGCTTCAGCCTAGGCGACAACCGTCGGCTCCAGCTCGAAGGTCACCATCAAAGAGGGGTTGGGAGCCAGGTCGAAATCCGCCAGGTTCTCACCCTCAAGGTGCAGAGCCACCGCCTCCTGAAGATTGGCCACGGTCTCATCCAGCGTCTTGCCTTGAGTGACCACGGCAATCTCGAGGCACTCCGCGACGTAGTACTTGTCCCCTTTGTGTACAAACGCCTTGATGGATCTGTGCACGGTACCTCC
>JAUCPZ010000129.1 GCA_030372995.1 Dehalococcoidia bacterium | reverse complement strand
CCAGTGCGACGCCAGCGGGAGAACGCTGGTGCTCTCTCATGACACACCTACTCTACCGTGAACGCACCGCTGCTGCAACGCCCTCAAGACGCGTTGAGCAGAGCTGACCATCCTCGTGCGTCTTGGTGCCCCAGCGTCCACGGGGAACCGCATGCTCACCCAGTCTCCACTCCGCAGGGCCGTTGGACATGATCGCGAAGGCGGACCTATACTACGATCCAAAGGAAGAATGATAAGACGCCTCTTTGCAGGCATCGGCACCAACGTCCTTCTGCTAGGCATCGTCAGTCTGCTCACTGACCTCAGCAGTGAGATGATGGTTTCCATCCTGCCCATGTACATCACATGGCTTGGCGGGACCGCCTTCGTTGTCGGTCTCACGGGAGGTCTTGGCGACAGCATCTCCAGTCTCCTGAAGGTCTTTTCAGGATACCTTTCAGACAGAACGGGCCGCAGGAAGCCTTTTGTGTTCTTTGGCTACGGGGCTTCGGCCGTGGCCAAGCTGGCCATGGCGCTTGCCGGAACCTGGGGCCAGATCCTCGGATTCCGGGCTGTGGAGCGCACCGGCAAGGGCCTGCGCGACGCACCAAGAGACGCCATCATCGCCGATTCAGCGGCCAGCGAGGCAAGGGGGAAGGCGTTCGGCATCCATCGCACCATGGACACGGTGGGGGCTATCGGCGGCTCCCTCATGGCACTCCTGCTCTTCTGGGTCTTTGGCCTGAGGTATGAGACCATCCTCTTGGCTTCGGCGATCGTCGCTTTCGCTTCGCTCATTCCCTGTTTCTGGATCAAGGACGTCCGCCGCGAACCTCAGAAGCGCGGCCCGAATCTCGATCCCCGGGCATTGCCGCGGGAACTTCGGTTCTTCGTCTTCGTGGCCACTATCTTCGCCCTGGGGAACTTCACCTCGTGGTTCTTTGTGCTGAGAGCGAGGGATTTCTTTCTGACTCAAACAGACTCCCAAGAGAAGGCAGCGGCCATCGCCATCGGCCTCTATTGCATGTTCAACGTTGTCTATGCCGCTTTCTCGATCCCGGTAGGCATCCTCTCTGATAGAATCGGCAGAAGACGGATACTCCTGGCGGGCTACACCCTTCTCAGCATCACCTTCTTCGCTTTTGCGTTCTTTCAGTCCGTGCCAACCTTCGTCATCTTCTTTATCCTGTACGGGCTCATATACGCCTTTGTCGAGGGCGCGGAGCGCGCTTTCGTGTGTGACATGGCCCCTGAGCACGTGAGAGGTACTGCGCTGGGCACCCTCCATACCGCTATAGGACTGGTCGCCCTCCCCGCGGGCATCATCGCCGGCGTACTCTGGGAACGGATAGATTCCTGGGCCGCCTTCGTCTACGGCGGATCAATGGGGTTGATTGCGGCAGCACTCCTGATGCTGGGTATGAGGACACTGCCCACTTCAGGCGCACCCGCCTGCACCACCACCGGGAACGAGCCCGCGAACAGGACGCAGCCGGGCTAAGCCCGGGCCTCCCGCAGTTTCCTGGTCAACAGTGGGACCACTTTGAAGAGATCGCCCACAATCCCGTATGTGGCCACTTCGAAGATGGGCGCCTTCGGGTCGTCATTGATCGCTACAATGATTTCGGAGGTCTGCATGCCGGCCAGGTGCTGCGGCGCGCCAGCCACGCCGCAGGCAATGTACAGCCTCGGCGACACCGTCCTGCCCGTCTGGCCTACTTGATGGGCGTAGGGGACCCAGCCCTCGTCGACGGGCGGACGCGAGGTCGCGAGGGCTGCGCCAAGCACTTCGGCCAGTTCCGCCACAATCTGTAAGTTCTCTGCCTTGCCCAGCCCCCGCCCACCACACACCACGACCTCGGCTTCGTCCAGCCGCACCTTCCCGGCCAAGTCATTGACCATATTGAGCAGGCGGGTTCTGGAGGTGACCGCCTGCCTGTCGAAATCCACGCGTATGATTTCACCCTGCCGCGATGGGTCCGGCTCACCCTTCTTGAAGGCGTGAGGGCGCACCGTGGCAATCTGAGGTCTCCTGCTCGGAAAGACGACTTCGGCCATCAGGCTGCCTCCGAAGGCAGGCCGCGTCTGTACCAGACGCCGGCCCTGCGTATCGAACTCGAGAGAGACGCAATTAGCGGCCACGCCCGTGTCGAGCGCCACCGCAACTCGCGGGATCACGGAGGATCCCAAGGACCCAGAAGGAGCCAGAATCACGTCCGGCCTCTCGCGCCGGGCCAGTTCGGACAGTTCCTTCACGTATGCATCATCGTTCCAGCCGTCGGGTGCCGGGCCGTCCACGACATAGACCTTGTCGGCACCGCAGGCAATCAATTGGGGTGCGTCCTGCACCGCCTGGCTCAGGCACACCGCCGCAACCTTTGAGCCGCACTCGTCGGCCAGCTTCCTGGCCTTGCCCATCAATGCATACGAGGCAGCCCTAGTGTGTCCGCCGCGCTGCTCCGTGAGAACCCAGATATCGCCGACTCCGTCAGCACTCATTGCTCACCGTTTCCTAGATAGCTTTCGCTTGCCTCAGCTTCTCCACCAACTGGTCAACTTGGCTTTCCGGCTGCCCCTGCAACATCTCCCCCTTTGCTGCCCTGTGCGGGAAGAACACCCTCGCCACACGGCACGGTGAGCCGGCTGAACCGACTATGGCCGCACCCACGTCAAGTGCCTGAGCATCCCAGACCGGTATCTTCGCCTTCTTCGCAGCCATCAAGCCCCGCAAAGAAGGTATCCGCGGCACGTTGATCTCCTTCACGACGCTGATCACGCCGGGCAGCGCCATCTCTATCAACTGATGCCCCTCGTCGGACATCCGCATCAGCTTGATGTGACTCCCGCCCAGTTCCTCGATCTTGTTCACCAGCGGGATGAAAGGCACGCCTAATGCCTCTGCCAGCATCGCGCCGACCTGCCCCGTCTCCCCGTCTATGGACTGCTTCCCGCAGATGACCAGGTCGAACTCGCCCACCCTCCTGATGGCCTTCGAGAGAATGTGGCTGGTGGCCCAGGTGTCTGACCCTTCGAAAGCCGGATCGCTGAGGAGGATGGCCTCATCCGCGCCATAGCCGATGGCCTCCTTGAGCGACTCGTCCGCCTTCAGCGGTCCCACGGTCAGGACCGTCACCTTGCCGTTCGTCCTCTCTTTGATCCGCAGCCCTTCTTCCAGTGCATAGAGATCAGGAGGATTGATCGCCCGGTCAACTCCCCCGCTGATCAGAGAGCCGGTCTTCGGATCGATCTCGATCTTGATCTTGGCAGGGACCTGTTTGATGCAGACGATGACGTTCATTCCTGCTTGGCCTTCCGCTTGAGCACTTCGAGGGCGATGGCGTTCCGGATGACCTGGTTGGTTCCCTCGTAGATCTGCGTGATCTTGGCGTCCCGCATCATCTTTTCCACCGGGTAGTCCCGCATATATCCCGCGCCAGCAAGTATCTGGACCGCATCCGTGGTCACCCTCATGGCCATGTCGCTGGCGAAGAGCTTGGCCATAGCCGCCTCTTCCGTGAAGTTCTTCGCGCCGGCATCGATGGTTCTCGCCGTGGCATACACCAGTGCCCGCGCGGCCTCCAGTTCCGTTGCCATGTTGGCCAGCATGTGCTGGACTGCCTGGATGGCCGATATCGGGTGCCCGAATTGAACCCGCTGCTGCGCGTATTCGGCTGCGGCCTCCAGAGCCCCCTGCGCGATCCCGACGGCCTGCGCCCCGACCCCGGGGCGGGATCTGTCCAGAGTCCTCATGGCCACGATGAATCCCATGCCCTCGCGGCTGATCAGGTTCTCCGCCGGCACGCGGCAGTCCCGGAACACCAGCTCCCGGGTGGAAGATGCGCGGATGCCCATCTTCTTCTCCTTCTTTCCGAACGTGAACCCAGGGGTACCCTTCTCCACAAGGATGGCGCTCGCACCGCGGCTCCCTTTGGCTGCATCGGTCATCACCACCACTGTATAGATCTCGGCCTCGCCGGCGTTGGTTATGAATTGCTTCGTCCCGTTGATGACATACTGATCGCCATCACGCCTGGCTGACGTCCTGATGGCACCGGCATCACTGCCGGCCGTAGCCTCAGTCACGGCGAATGCCGCCAGCCGGCTCCCGCTGGCCACCGCCGGGAGATATCTCCTCTTCTGGGCATCGCTTCCGTAAAGGATCAGCGGCAATACGCCGAGCGCATTGGCCGCGTAACTGATGGCAATGCCCCCGCACACACGGGAGAGCTCTTCGATCACCAGGCACAGATCGAAACACCCGCCTCCCAACCCGTCGTAGTCCTGCGGAATGAAGACCCTTAGCAGGTCGCTGCTCGCCATCTCTTTGATCAGCTCCCACGGGAACTCTTCTCTCTCATCGAGCTCTGCGCGCACCGGCAGTACACGCTGTTCCGCTATCTGCCGGGCCAGGGTCTTCAGCGTCTTCTGCTCTTCATTCAAAAAATAATCCAACGGCGTCCTCCTTTCCTACCATGACGGGCAAGAAGGCCTTCCTTTCCCGTGCCCCCATTCACGGAACCCCAGCCAGTTCCTGCTGCCGCAGGGAGACCTTCCGCTTTGCACCCGTCGCGCGACTTATCCATGCCATGGTAGGCCGCAGTCCCGAAAGCCTTGCGGTGTACCCGAAGCGCGCCGCGGGGATGGTCAGCCCGACCGGTCAGGCAACCGGCCTACTCCTGGTCCTCCTCCTGGGGGCGCTCCCAGAGGGGCACCGTGAAGTCGCTGATAAACTGCCGGCGGCTCTCTTTGATCAATTCCTCGATCTGCTGACGCGACTGAGCCGCGAGATTGTCCATCTCCGTCATGTCGATTTCCACTCCGAGCAAACGGGTCAGCACTCTGAGCACGGCCTGTGACGCGGTGGGATTCCTCATCTCGCTCAGGTAGCGCGGCGTCTCACCCAGCAAGCACACGCCTCTCATCTCCCTCTGCTTGGCCATCGACAGGAGCAAACCATTCATGCCGGCGACGAAGAAATCACCCTTGAGCACCAGACCCTGCTTCTCCATGTCCGCCAGCATATCCTGCTCTGTAGCTGCCACCCAGACCCTTGGCTGCTCCGGGAAATGCGATATCAGAGCCGCAGCACACGTGTACACCGTCTTCACACCCAGCCTCTGCGCCACATCAAGGATCATGTCGGCGAACTCACGGCCCCTCGTAGAGGGCTGCGCCTCTCCCAGAAACAGGATGATATCCCCCTCTTTGCCCACCCTCTTCCAGTAGTAGAACTTGTTCTCCGGGAATCTCGGGGGCTGAACCAGGTTCTTCTCGACATATACGCCCGTCACCTCAAAGAACGACGGGGCGTCAATCTCAGCGAATTCCTCGGCCTGCAGCTTGTCCCTGAGGTACGTCGTTGCCTCGAGAGCGACATTGGCTACGCCCGGCCATGCCGCCACCATACACGGATTGTGGAGCTTGGGCTCCTTCCGTATTATCACTTGGTCATCGTGTGACTTCTTCATCTCGAAAGACGCCCCGTGGCCGCTCCCCTATGCATAGGAGAGCTAACATACGCTGAATCGTGTTCCTGCCCCCTGTGCCACCGGTCCTCATACCCCGGTGAGGTCTACCACTGGACAAACATCGGCATGATGATGTGGACGTAGTTGTCCGCACCAATGGGACGGATGACGCCCGGGCTGGAGGGTGTCGTCGTCTCGAGAGCAATCTCCCCCTCATGGATCACCCCCAGCACATCCGTCAGGTATTTGCCATTGAAGGCAATCTTCGCTGCCTCACCTTCTACCTTGGCATCGATCTCGCCGATATTGTCGCCCACCTGCTCCGACCGGGCCGACACGCTCATCTTGCCCGAGGCGTTATCGGGAGTTATCTGCAGGCGCACAATGCCGCTGCCGTCTCTGGCGAATATGGCCGCGGTCTTGGTCGCCCGCAGGAATTCGGGTGTGCTGATCACCGCCCGCGTAGTGTAACTGGTTGGGATGAGTTGCCTGAAGTTGGGGAAGGTGCCCTGTATCAGCTGCGAAACCAGCTCCACATCCTTCATGCGGAAGAGCACCTGGCTCTTGTTCTGTCCTACTGCAATCTCCACTGGCTCCTTCTGGTCAGCCAGCAGCCGGTTCAATTCCGAGAGCGCCCGCCCCGGTACGATGACCTCCACTTTCTCCTTAGCCGGCGTCATCAGCGGTGCCTTGTGCACTGCCAGGCGGAAGCCGTCAGCGGCAGCCATTGTGAGCGTGTCCTCTTCGAACTCCGTGCAGACGCCGGTCAGTACCGGACGTGTATCCTCGGCAGCCGTGGCGAATACCACCTGATTGATGGCCAGCCGCAGGGCATCCGGCTCAACGCGATAGGTCATGCCAGCACTGATCTTCGGTATCGGCGGGAAGTCCTCGGCATCGATGCCGCTGATGCGGGCCTCGAAACGCGCGCACCTCAGCTCCAGCGTGTGATCTCCTAAGGCCAGATCGATCTTCTCACTCGGCAATGAATTGACGAACTCGCTGAGCAGCCTCGCCGGCACTGTGATCGCGCCCTCTTCCTCCACCATCGCGCCAAGCCAGCAACTGATGGCGATCTCCAGATTTGTCGCCGAGAGCTTCAGCCGCGAATCCTCCGTGGCGAGCAAGACGTTGTTTGTCACCGGCAACGTCGTCCTGGTGCCAACGGCCCTTCCCACAATGGCAAGGCACTTGCTGAGGTTTTCTTGAAGACACGACAACCGCATCTGGTACCCCCTTCAAAGGAAGTCAGGTCAAAACTGCGTCGTAAAGTATACACTGCCTGCCGAATCTTTCACAAGACTGCGAACGCTCGTGCGAGCCCTCTTTCTCAAATCTCCTCAAATCACTCCTCACATGCGCCTGATAGGTGCTGCGGCGGTCTGACCCGCGAATCGGTCGTGCCTTATAGCCTTACCCGCTGCCCGACCGCAATAGAGGGAGAGCCAACCAATATCCGACGGGAACACGGCCGGCCTGATCGCTTGCCGCCTCCCGCCGGAGGTTGCTGCAACGAGGTATTGACAAGGGGTAGATTGTGGGATAGAATGGGGCGCTGTGGTAAAGAGTGCACCGATATCCGACAGTCCGCTGGTGGCCACAACGCCGCCCGAAGGGAGGTGGCACATGTCGGCAGAGATCGACAAGCAGCACAAGGCTCTTGAATTCGCCAGACAACACGCCAACACATGGCTCAAACTTGATCTTCTTTGCTTCTGGGGCCGGTACCCCCACGCCAAGTTCACTGCAGACGCAATAGCACGCACTCTGGGCTGCAAGAGAAGGACAGACGTGGAGGAAGCCCTGGATTCGCTGGTCAAGGAGAACCTCGTCGAGAAGCGCACGGACAAGGCTTTGCCTTTCTATTGCCTCACCGATGATGCCAGCAAGCGCGAGTGCGTGCTGGACATACGCGCATACAGAAGCAGCCTCAGGCCGGCGCTCTCGATGGCATGAGGGGGCTGAAGATGCTACGCAAGCTCAAGACGATCACGAAACGCCTGATACCCGACAAGATGCTTCTGGAGACACCGCCTCAGATCGGCGCCAATGTCCTGACTCAGATCAGGCTACACAGTTCCCTGCACCGTCTCTTGGAGCAGCAGATACGCTGTCATACCCTGAGGAAGTCCCTCGACTAGCCTGGGCCGCCACACCAGCCTGGCCACGCCAAACCCTCAAGTGAAAGACATGTTTCTGGGCACTTACGAGTACAAGATCGACGAGAAGGGCAGGACTCCTCTTCCGCCCCGCTTCAGGGAGCAGTTGCACCAGGGCATGGTCATGACACAAGGCCTGGAGAAGTGCATCACGGTCTACCCGCTGGAGGCGTGGCAGAACATCGCCGACAGGCTGGCCGCCCAATCCGCTAACCGCAGCAAGACCCGCAGAATCAGCCGTTTCACCTTTGCCACCGCTTTCATGACAGAACTCGACGCCCAGGGCCGCATTGCGATACCGCCGCCTCTGCGGAGATACGCCGGCATCGGTGACGCCGCTGTCATCGCCGGCGTCAACACCCACTTCGAGATATGGAGCAGGGAAAACTGGGAAGCCGAAAGCGAGTTGATGGAGAACGAAGCTTGGCAGATCAGCGAGGGCATCGAGGATCGGACCTAGCAGGCCCCCAGGCAGCAGTGCCCCACACGCCAGTTCTCCTCCATACCACTGTCGAGCTCCTGAATGTGCGGCCCGGGGGCCGCTACGCCGACGCCACGGTCGGCACCGGCGGCCATGCCGAGGCCATACTCCGAATCTGTTTGCCTGGCGGCTTGTTGCTAGGCATCGACGCTGACCCGAAGGCTCTGGAAGTGGCCAGACAGAGGCTGGCGCCGCACGGTGACGCCGTGACTCTGGTAAATGACAACTTCCGTCATCTCGAGACCATCTGCCGCACAAACGGCTTCTATCCGGTTGACGGCATTCTCTTCGATCTCGGCCTGTCTTCACTCCAGCTGGAGGACCGGGACCGCGGATTCAGCTTCATGTTCGACGCACCCCTCGACATGCGCTTCAGCCCCACTCAGAAGACCACCGCCGCCACGATCCTGAACAGCTATGCCGAGAAAGACCTCGCCGCTCTTCTGTGGGATTACGGCGAAGAAAGGCACAGCCGCCTCATAGCCCGCCGCATCGTGTCGATGCGGCCAGTCACGTCAACAAGGCAGCTTGTCGAGGCCATAGAGAGCATCCCCGGCATGACTTCTGGCCGGATCCACCCGGCTACCCGCACCTTTCAGGCCCTGCGCATCGCTGTAAACCGGGAGTTGGACAACCTGGCCGAGGCATTACAGCAGACGGTGCGCATTCTGGCTGTGGGCGGCAGGCTGGCAGTCATCAGCTACCACTCGCTGGAAGATCGGCTGGTCAAGCGCTTCATGCAGCAGGAATCAAAGGCATGCCTCTGTCCGCCACAGGTGCTATCCTGCACCTGCCATCACATACCCACTCTGAGGCTGATCACCCGAAAGCCTATCACCCCTCCGGAAGACGAGATCAGAAGGAATCCCCGCAGCCGCAGCGCCAAGCTCCGCGTGGCAGAGCGCATCTAGACCCGGCATGCTCCGCTGCATCATCGACGAGGCTCCCCTCATTCATCAAGTGAGAGGCAACTGGGGCAGTTCCAGGCGTGAATTACGGCCAGGATCTCCGCCGACCTGATCCACCAGTCGACGGTGCCCTCGGATTGATCCTCTTTGTCGCGACGGATCGTGCCGACTATGATGTAATCAGGACCTACCTCTTTCAAGGTGCCTGCAGCGATCTCCCTCCACCCGTCGTTGCCCCGTGACGTAACAGTCACCTCGTGACCAAGGATATCCATCAATC
Organism: Dehalococcoidia bacterium; assembly: GCA_030372995.1. Classification (GTDB taxonomy): domain Bacteria; phylum Chloroflexota; class Dehalococcoidia; order UBA2247; family RBG-13-53-26; genus JAFGCL01. The sequence continues at coordinate 4,240 of JAUCPZ010000129.1, read as the reverse complement.
GTTCATGCAACTGCATGGCACCTCCTCAAAGGCCAGACCATGGCTTCTTCAGTTCCTTCCCGCTGCCGGCCGTTTCTCTGGTTACTGGCTCTTCTGTATGCCAGCCTCCTTGAGGCCCTGAATAACCTTCTGTAGCGTCGTTATATACAGTTCTCCTATCGCCTCCCCGGTGCTCTTCGGCGAGGCGTCGCCCCGCGTAATCGGCATCTTCTCTACAATGGCCACGACAAGCTGCAATGCAATCTCAGCGCTGTCCATCGTGTCGCACCTCCTCCGTTCCTCGCAGATTTGCCTCAGGCCGCGTATCGGCCACAGTTGTACCATAAATCAGGTCCAGTGCCAATAGTCCTTCCGCAACATGTCCTCTTCTTCTTGACACCCTCCTGCGTCGGCGGCTATCCTGAAGGCGCTGACGTAAGGAGAAGCCTCACCGTGGCCGAAGAGCCGGTCCTCTATCAGAAGAAAGGCGGCGTCGCCTGGATAACCCTCAACCGCCCGGAGGCGGGCAATGCCATCGACCTCGGCATGATGTCTGCACTTGAGCACACCTGCCTTCAGGCAAATCAAGACCCCGATATCCGGGTCGTCGTGATCACCGGCGCCGGATCCACGGCCTTCTGCATCGGCGAAGACCCCGCCCTGCCCCTCGAAAACACCTCCGGCGGGGGACTGCCGGAAGACACCCTCGCTGACTTCGCCCTGCGCCGCAATGTCGGCGAGATCGTCTCGCGGATCGAGTGCCCGGTGGTTGCCGCCCTGAATGGCGACGCCCGCGGCGCCGGATTGGCTCTGGCCCTGGCCTGTGACCTGCGGATCGCGTCAGCGAATGCATCGTTCTCTGCCGGCGACTTCGCGCATGCCTGCCTTCTCGCCAACGGTCTCACGCAGTTTCTCCCCCGCATCATCGGCCGGGGAAAGGCCCTCGAGATGCTTCTCACCGGTGAGTCGGTCTCCGCCGCAGAAGCGCTCACTATCGGTCTGGTCCACCGCGTGGTGCCGCCCCAGGACGTCGCTTCGGAAGCCGCCAAGATGGCCAACGATATCGCCGCCAAGGCGCCTGTCGCGCTCAGATATGCCAAAGAGGCGGTCAACAAAGGCATGGATCTCACTCTCGACCAGGCCCTGCGGCTCGAATGCGACCTGTACATGATCCTGCACACTACCCATGACCGGACGGAAGGTATCACGTCCTTCCGCGAGAAGAGGAAGCCCACCTTCAAGGGCGAGTGAGCAAGGGGCGACCGGATTGAAGCTTGACCTCCACACCCACTGCGGCGAGGCGACGTGCATCTACACACCCACGGTGGAGGTGGTGAAGAAGATCGTGGCTGCCGCCAGGGCCAGGGGGCTGGATGGCATCGGAGTCACTGAGCACTACAACAAGGCTTATGGCTTCAAGGTGAGGGAGATCGTCGAGAAGCATTTCCCGGGGCAGTTGCTGATCATACCCGGCGAAGAGATCGACAAGGGCAAGCTGCACGTGGTGATCCTTTACCTGCCGGGCGACCTCACTTTCAGGTTCGTGGGCCACCCGGGGTACCCCAAAGTAGACGATCTCACTTCCGAGATCGACGATTCGATCCACGGTATCGAATTGCACAACCCGACACACGACGATGAGATGGATCAGCACGCCATCAGGAAGGCCGCCAGGAAACATAACCTGCTTCTGCTCCAGAACAGCGACGCCCACTTTTTGAGCGACATCGGGAAGTACTACAACGAGATCAGTATCGAGGAGCTATGTGCGCGGGCCAGGTAGCCGGCGGTTTTCAGACTCTGCTCTATGAGAAGCGAGAGTCCGTCGCCTATGTCACGCTCAACCGCCCTGAGGCGCTCAACGTCTACAACGTGAAGATGAGGGATGAGCTTTACGAAGTGCTGGGCGCGATACGTGACGACCCCGACGTGAACGCGGTGGTTCTCAAAGGCGCAGGCGACCGGGCCTTCTGCGCCGGTGCCGACCTCAGTGAATTCCTGACGGCTCCCCCACCCGCCGCCGCCCGCCGGGTGCGGTGGGAGAGGGATGTCTGGGGCCTGTTCCTGAGTCTGCCACAGCCGGTCGTCGCCGCACTGCACGGCTACGTGCTCGGATCAGGCATCGAGATGGCTCTGTGCTGCGACCTGAGGGTCGCCTCTGACGATGCCCGGTTCGGCCTTCCCGAAGTCACGCTGGGCATCATCCCCGCCGCGGGGGGCTCTCAGACCCTCCCGCGCACCATAGGTCGGGCCAAATCGCTCGAGATGCTCCTCACCAACCGCTGGATCGACGCACGTGAGGCGTTGTCGGCAGGCCTGGTGAACCGGGTGGTTGGACGAAAGGATCTGATCCCGACGGTCGAACGTCTGGCCGGTCAACTGGCCTCGCTCCCTCCGCCCGTGGCGAGGGCTGTCAAAGAGGCCGTATCGAGGGGAGCCAGCCTGAGCCTTCAGGAAGGGCTCGACATGGAGAGACGGTTGGTGCAGCGGCTCCTGTCACACCCCGCGGTCCTTCAGGCCATCGGCTCACGCCTGCAGGCGAGGGCCGGCCGCTTCCATGATCCCCCGCCGTTGTGATACCATATGATACGTCAGCGGTTATGGACATCGGCACTCCCATGAAGAGAACGTTGGCCACAGCCTGGCACTATGTCAGGGTCACGAAGCCCCGCGAGAGCAGCCTTCTCGTCTTCATTGGCTTTTGTGCTATGGTCGTCGCTGCGGACGACCTCCCGGAGACCGGCCGCCTTCTTCTCACCCTATTGGCCATCACTCTGGGCAGCGCCGGCGTCAATGGCCTCACGAACTACCTCGACCGCAACATCGATGCCCGCATGCGCCGCACCAACTGCCGCCCCTTGCCGGCAAAGGCCATCGATCCGCCCGAGAAGGCCCTCGTCTTCTGCCTCGTCCTGACCGCCGCGGGCCTCGGCTTGGCCTGGATCCTCAACCCGTGGTGTTTCGTCGCCGGGCTGGTAGGCACGGTCGCCGCAGTCGTTATGCGCAAGACCGTCATGTGCCCCTTCCTGGGTTCTATTTCAGGTTGCGCACCGGTCGTCATTGCCTGGCTCGCCGTTACTCCGCGCTTTGGCATTGAGCTGCTGGTGCTATGTCTCCTCGTCTGCATCTGGATACCGTTGCACGTCTGGAGCGTCATGCTGGCCAACAGGGAGGACTACATCCAGGGGGGTGTGAGGTATTTCCCCCTCAGCAAGGAGACCCGGCAGGCCGTGAAGGTTCTCTTCCTTCTGGCGCTGCCCCTAGCCGCGGCGTCCATCGTGTTCTACTTCACCAGCGGGCTCCACTGGATATACCTGACGGCAGCGGTCATTCTGGGCCTGGTCATGATATACGCCAATCTCCGGCTCCTCCTGTCAGCCAACTCCCGTGATGCCTGGAAGGTCTACAAGCTGTCTGCCTTCCCGTACCTCGGCCTGATCTTCCTGGCCATGTGTCTTGATGCGTGGCTTCTGGCCGGCCGCTGACGCCTTCACCGCGGCTCCGCGCCTCCAAACAAGTCCATCGTCTTTGCAGGTGGTCCATTATGTCAAGTAGCGGGGCTCCGGATGTGAGCCGCGCTCATTCGTCACCCGCCCCAAGCGATAAGATGCCGGTGGCCCTTCGGCGAATACTGTCGATCACCCGGCCCTCTCTCGGGCCACACGAGTAGACTAAGAGGGGCTTCGCCCCTCTTAACGCCCCTTGCCCACGTAGGTCTTGTTGGGTCTCCAAGACCGTAACTTAGGTTTTAGTTTTTGGTTTTTCGCGCCGAGGGCGCGGGGGGCTCCGCCCCCCTGACACCCTTTGCCCGAGACGGGCTTTCAACCGGTGATGCGTGCCCATGATGCACGCCTCCGCCGCCAGTCGGATCGCAGAGAGCATGCCCCGGGGACAAGGAGTGTGCCTGTGCCGTGCCGTAGTGGCGCATTGCGATGCGCCCAATGTTTGTCCCCGCACCATGTCTGAGTGTCAGGTCCGAGACCTGACCTGCCGTTGCGAACCTGCCAGGCTGGCCCACGAACCTGAGCCCGATCGCAAAGCTCTTCATCACCCGGCCCACTCTCGGGACATACGAACAGACTAAGAGGGGCTTCGCCCCTCTTAACGCCCCGTGCTCACGTAGGTCTTGTTGGGTCTCCAAGACCGGAACTTAGGGTTTAGGATTTGGGATTTCGGGCCGAAGGCGCGGGGGGCTCCGCCCCCCTGACACCCTTTGCCCGAGACGGGCTTTCAACCGGTGATGCGTGCCCATGATGCACGC
>JAUCPZ010000128.1 GCA_030372995.1 Dehalococcoidia bacterium | reverse complement strand
AGCGTCAGATGTGTATAAGAGACAGGCCTGCCGTGGACGCATGTCGTCCGGGTGCCTCTGTTCGAAGAAGGGGAGAACGTGCTCAGCGCATTCTGCAGCCCATAGCGCCAACTCCTTGTGCTGCTTGAGGTCGAGCCGACCGGTATGCTCTCTTTCATCGGCGGCGGGCTCGGCGGCCGGGGCAGCGGATTTCCTCTCCTTCGTCTGTGGTATTCGAAGGAGCGCGATTTTGAGGCCGCGCTTGACTCCAAACACGTCGGCGATCTCGGGCAGGTGCCCGACGACCTTGAAGCCGAGCCGCTGGTTGATCTTCTCCGTGGCCTCATTGTGGTCGAAGTACATGCTGATGACGTTTTCAATCCCCAGCCGCGGACAGGCCTCGATCATCTTGCGCTTGAGCAGTGTCCCCAGTCCCTTCCGCTGGTAATCCGTGGCAACGTAGGTGCTGATTTCCGCGGTCTTGTCGTAGGCGGGACGCGCGTGGTAGAACCACGAGAGGTAGACGCACCCCACCACCCGTCCGTTGTCCTCTGCCACCCAGATGGGCCGCCTGGCGGGATCAAACTGCCGGAACCAGTCGATGCGGTCGGCAACTGAAATGGGGCGCGTATCAGCCGTCGCCCGGCCCGATGGGATCGACTGATTATAGATGTCGACTATGGCGGGCAGGTCCTCTTCTCTGGCATCGCGTATGGTAATCATGGCGTTGACGACAGTGCCATTCTACGCAGTAGCGGCAACTGGATGAATCCTATGTGGAGTGGCGGAGGATGTCAACCTCCGCATCGGGAACGGTTGCCTCGCCGCCCCAGGCAGGGTATGATGAATAACACATGCCCCCATAGCTCAGGTGGATAGAGCACCGGCCTCCGGAGCCGGGCGCGGGCGTTCGAGTCGCCCTGGGGGTATTCTCTCTTTCAACCCCCTTAGCCCCGATCTTGTGGGAGATTGATTGACGCTCAGGGCCTTGGGTCCCTCGCTGCACGCCCCGTGGCCGGGAACACAGTGGGATGGCGACGCACACGGTCGGACTGCCAGGCACTGAAGGGGGCAGGTCACGGACAGACGGACGCATGTCATCGGACGGGCTACTGAGGCCCCTCGCGCTGGCTAATGCGGGTGATGATACCGGCGGACTGCACCGCCAACGCAGCAGCCAGCCTCTCCTTGCTCAATTCGGCGAAGGCTATGCGCGTCCGTTCCCTTGCCCCGCCGTCGATCTCGACATACTCGATCAGCCCCGGCTCAGGCTCTTGTCGGTCGGTCACGGACACCCATACGTCAACGTGGCCCGCATCGAGACCGGAGGGGCTTAGCTGGTAGCAGCAACTGACCACGCCGGCCGCCGGGCTGCAGTAGTCGTGGCGCTCCACATTCCAGCCAAGCGCCGAAGAGTATCCATGCAGGAACTCGGAGACCATTGGCTCAGTCTTCTTGAGGGATGCCAGATTCCTCTCGTATGCTTCCTGGTGCTGACGGTCCCATTCCGCTTTGTTCTGTGCTTCGAGGAATCCTCTGAACCGGTCCTCAAGGCTCAACGTCTCCTGCAACCTCCCGCACTCATATGAGACCGGCTGTCTGGGCTTCTGAAGGCGGATGATGTGCGTGATAAGCTTACTGGACTGCTGTTCCAACGCTGCGGCCAGCCTCTCCTCCGTCAATTCGCCGAAAGGTATGACGAGTTTCGAGGCAACATCTCGGGCATGCTCGGCCGTCCCCACGATCTTGCCCGTGTAGAGGGTGACGGCTTCGACGGGGTCTGACCGGTATCCCCGCGTCACTTCCACGTCAACCGTGACATAGCCTTCACGACTGAAATCTTGATGCTCCAAGAGGTAGTTGCACAATACCGCGCCCCTGTCTCTATCGCAGTGGTCGCTGCGCTTGAGACTCCAGCCAACAGCATGACAAAACGCCTCAAGGACTTTGGACACCGTGGAATCTACCTTCTTCATGGACTCCACGTCCCTGTCGTAAGGCTCGTAGTGCTGGTCCCGTGGGGCTTTCTGTTGATTGGCAAAGCTTCTGAATCTGTCCTCGAGGGCCACTGTTGTCACTCCTTCTGGCGCCTGAATGAGGTTGAGAAGATGTGTGCCGTTGTTATGATACCACCTGAACCTCAGCTTGGACATAGGCACCGTCGTGCGATCATGCGGCGCCGCAGGGTGAGGCTGACACAAGCTGCGGCTGGGAGGCGGACCTCGGTATGACCTGGCAGTGCGGGGCACCTTTGATCTCCCGTTTCTCCTGCGGCGAAAGCTTCCATCGTCGGCCAAGACTTAAAGAATTCAGACGGTCGCAGTGTCTCTGTTCGCCCCGTGGCCGGGTCGGCGGGGAACGCACGCAATGTCAGGCCAGCCAGAGCGTGCTCCGTCTCCGCGGCATGTCAATCCCGCGGACGCGGGAAGCGAGATACGTCACTCCGCACCTGAGTGTCATTGCGGGCCATTGTCTTGCACTGAAGCGAGTGGGGCCGTCTCGCAGTGCTGGGCCTGCCTGCGGCCTCCCTACGGCTGCCGCGTTGCGCTTTCGGGCTGACCGGAGGTGGACCGCCCGGAATGACACAGGACGAGGGTGCCATGGGAGCCGAGGGAAGAGGACACGTGGTGATGGAACGGATTGTGGGCGCTCCGAGGTCCGGCTGCTACCTGCAATCGGGGCACACGTCGAAGAAGCCTTCGGGCAGGTTCAGCTTCTTCCGGAAATACTCGAGCTGCTTCACCGGCGCGAAGTTCTTCCCGCACTTCTGGCACCTCTGCATCTTGAACGTGGCCTTCCAGTTTACAATCGTGCGGGTGTCGCCGGTCTCTTCCATCTTGATGAAGTCCGTGGGACAGATATACACGCAGGACCCGCAGCCGATGCAGTCATTCGCCGTTTCCAGGAACGGCGCAGCCACCTCGCGGTTGACGCCACGGTTGACCAGGCTGATGGCTGATGTCCCCACCACCTCGGCGCAGGCCCGGACGCACAGGCCGCAGAGGATGCAACCGTTCTTCTCCCAGTACTCGGGTTTGAACGGAGGCCGGTCGACGCCCAGCTTCTTGGCCATGTCCTCGACCGCCTTCACGCCCTGGCAGCGGGCCAGCAGCAGCTCCATGAGCATCTTGCGGTTGGCCACTACCCTGTCGGTATTGGTCTTCACCACCAGCCCTTCTTCGATGGGGTAGAGGCAGGAGGCGACCAGACGCGTGCGAGTGCCTTTGGTGACCTCGACCAGACACAGCCGGCAAGCTCCGTACGGCTCCACTTCCTCGTGGTAGCAGAGGCTAGGAATTTCGATCCCGTTGTCCCGGGCGACCACAAGAACGGTCTGGCCCTCTTCCGCCTGCAGTTTTCGCCCGTCTATGGTCAGGTTGACCATCTTGCTCATCTGATTGCCACCGCCTTCATCTTGCAGATGTCATAGCAGGTGCCGCACTTGATACACTTCTCCTGGTCCAGGATGACCGGCTGCTTCTTGGCCACGAACTTGATGGCCTGAGTCGGGCAGGGCTCGACGCAAAGCCCGCAGCCGGGGCATTTCTCGTTGATGATGCTGTAGGTGATCAGCGGCTTGCACACGCCGGCCGGGCAGCGGTGGTCCTTGATATGGGCTTCGTACTCATCGCGGAAATACTTGATGGTCGTCAGCACCGGGTTGGCCGCCGTGCTGCCGAGGGCGCACAGCGAGGCGTCCTTTAGCGTGGCCGCCATCCGCTCCAGCAGCTCGATGTCCTCTTGACGGCCCTTGCCGGCAGTGATATCGGTCAGTATCTGCAGCATCCTCTTCAGGCCCTCGCGGCAGGGGAGGCACTTGCCGCAGGATTCCTCCTGCAGGAACCCGACGAAGTACTTGGCCATGTCCACCATGCAGGTGTTCTCGTCGGTGACGATCATGGCTCCCGAGCCCATCATGGAGCCGACACGGGTCAGCTCGTCGAAATCAACCGCGAGATCCAGGTGGCTCTCCGGGATGAACCCGCCCGAGGGGCCGCCGGTCTGCACGGCCTTGAACTTCTTGCCGTCGCGGATGCCGCCACCGATGCCGTAAACGATGTCCCGGAGCTTCATCCCCATCGGAACCTCGATGAGGCCGGTATTGTTCACCTTGCCCACGAGCGAGAAGATCTTGGTTCCCTTGCTGGTCATGGTGCCGATCCCGCTGAACCAGTCGGCTCCCTTCATGATGATGTGGGGGATGTTGGCCCAGGTCTCGACGTTGTTCAGGTTGGACGGCCGGTTGTAGAGTCCTCTCTCTGAAGTATGAATGTACTTGGCGCGCGGCTCGCCAACCTTCCCTTCGAGCGAGGCCATGAGGGCGGTGGACTCGCCGCAGACGAAGGCGCCGCCACCGCGGCTGACCTTGACCTTGAAGTGGAAGCCGCTGCCCAGGATATTGGTGCCCAGGAGTCCCTTAGACTCGGCCTGTTTGATGGCCGTCATGACGTTCTCAACGGCCATGGGGTACTCGTGGCGGATGTAGACGTAGCCCTCGTGTGCACCGATGGCGTAGGCGCCGATGATCATCCCTTCCAGCACGCTGTGAGGATTGCCCTCCATCAGGCTGCGGTCCATGAACGCTCCGGGATCGCCCTCGTCACAGTTGCAGATGACGTACTTGATGTCGCCCTCGGCGTCGCGGGTGGACTGCCACTTGTTGCCGGTGGGGAAGCCGGCGCCGCCGCGGCCGCGCAGGCCCGACTTCTTCACTTCGTCGATGACCTGCTGGGGCTTCATCTGGAAGAGCACCTTCGCGAGCGCGGAGTAGCCGCCGATCGCGATGTAGTCGTCTATCGATGTCGGGTCAATCTTGTTGTTGGCATCGAGCAGGAGGCGCATCTGCTTGTTGTAGAAGGGAACGTCCGCCTCCTTCTCATAGTGCTGCTTGGTGACGGGGTCAGTGTACAGGAGTCGCGGGATGACCCTGCCCTTGACAATGGTCTCCTCGATGATCTCCGGCACGTCTTCGATCTTCACGCGCTGGTAGAAAACGCCCTGGGGGTAGACGGTGAGGAGGGCGCCCCTCTCGCAGAAGCCAGGGCAGCCAGTGGGGCGGATGTCGACGCTGTTCTCCAGCTTCTGTCTGGCAATCTCATTCTTGAAAGCCTGCAGAATATCGACGCAGCCATACGCCAGGCAGCCGGTGCCCACGCACAGCGCGATGCACGGCTTCTTCAGATCCCTCTTGGCGACGATAGCAGCCCGCAGTGCCTCGAGCTGCTTGGGCGAGTTCAGCCGCCCTGCAGGGGCCTTGTCTTTGGGTTTAGGTCTGGCTGCCATCTCTATTCATACTTGGCCAGCAGCGGGCTCACCTTGTCGCTGGTTATCTGGCCGTGATACTTGTCATCGATCATGACCATGGGGCCCAGGGCGCAACAGCCGACACAGTTGACGGTCTCCAGGGTGTATCTGAGGTCAGGCGTGGTCTCGGTCCGCTTTATGCCGAGGTCGAGTTCCATCTTCTCCACGACCTTGGCGGCACCCCTGACGTGGCAGGCGGTACCCAGGCACACCTTGATGACGTGCCGCCCGCGCGGCTTCAGGCTGAAGGCCTTGAAGAAAGTCGCGACGCTGTAGACCTGGCTGGCGGGAACGCCCAGCAGAGCCACCACTTCTTCGAGCGCCTCCCTGGCCAGGTAGTGATTCTCGGTCTGGATATCCTGGAGAATGGAGACTAACTGGCCCTTGTCCCCATCGTATTTCTTGATGATCTCCGCTACTTTGCTGGCCACTTAGGCTTCCACCTTCTTCTTCAGCTCTTCGTACTCACGGATGACGCCCTTCTGGATCCGCTCCACTTCGTCCTTGGGCAGGTGTCGGAAGCGGCCCTGGGGGGTCAGGTAGTCCTTCACCGGCCTGAGTTGAGGAAAGTCCATGGTCATCCTGTACTTGCCGTTGACTACCTCATACAGCGGGAACACGCCGGCCTCCACAGCCAGGCGGCCGATCTTGACGCTCAGGTCGCCGCCGTGACGCCACCCCGTCGGACAAGGCGACAGCACGTGGACGTATGACGGCCCCTTCGTCGCCATGGCCTTCTTCACCTTCTCCATGAGGTCGAAGGGGTAGCTGGGGCAGGCGGTGGCCACGTACGGAATGTCATGCGCCACGGCGATGGCGGGCATATTCTTCTTCCAGGTGCTCTGGCCGATGCTGACCTTGCCTGCAGGAGAGGTGGTGGTCGCTGCGCCGAAGGGCGTGCCGCTCGAGCGCTGGATCCCAGTGTTCATGTAGGCCTCGTTGTCGAAGCAGACGTAGATGAAATCGTGGCCCCGCTCCCAGGCGCCGGAGAGCGCCTGCAGGCCGATGTCGAACGTGGCCCCGTCGCCGCCCATGGCTACCACCTTGGGCGTGTTCTTCAACGTGCCTTTCTCGTTCATAATCCTGACGGCAGCCTCGATGCCGGAGGCTACGGCGGCGGCATTCTCGAACAACGCGTGGATCCAGGGGACCCGCCACGACGTGGTGGGATAGGGCGAAGAGACGATCTCCATGCAGCCGGTGGCGTTCGAGATGATGACGTTCCTGCCCAATGCCTTGGTGACCAGCCTCAGTGCCAGGGCTTCGCCGCACCCGATGCAGGCACGGTGGCCGGGGGCGAAGTAGTCCTTATGCGGCACGAGCCGCGGAACGAATACTGCGAAACTCTCCACCGTCAGCCTCTGACTCCAATGAACTCGATCTCTTCCCCACCCTGCGTGGCGATGACCCTGCCCCGCTCCACCATCTGAACAAACTCGCCCGGTGTGAGGTCGCGGCCGCCCAGTCCGCCGATGAAACCGGCGATATTGGGCCGCTTCTTCTGGGCGTACAGCGCCGCCTTGACTTCCGAGCAGACGGGGCCGGGAGGTCCGGCGGGCGAGACGCAGCGGTCCAGCACCACCAGAGTCTGGCAGTTTTCCGTGGCCCGCCGCAGCTCGTCGAAGGGGAACGGCCGCCACAGCCGCAACCTGATCAATCCCACCTTCTCGCCGCGGTCCCGCAACTGGTCAACGGCTTCCATCGCGATCTCGCTGTAACTGCCCATGGTGAGCAGCAGCGTGTCGGCGTCTTCAGACCGGTAGTGCTCAACAGGCTGGTACCGGCGTCCGCTCAGCTTGGCGAACTCGTCGAAGGCCAGGTTGATGAGCGGCCTGGTCGACCGGAGAGCCGTCTCCATTGCCTTCCTGGCCTCGCTGTAGAGAATGGGCACTGTGAAGGCTCCCATGGTCACCGGCCGGTCCGGATCAAGCGGGCAGGGGTGCACAAAGGGCGGAAGGAATCCCCTGACTTCCGCCTGGCCCAGCAGATACAAAGGCTCCACGACGTGAGAGACATGGAAGCCGTCGATATGAACCATCACGGGGAACATAACCTTCGGGTCTTCGGCAATGCGGAAGGCGCACAGTGTGAGATCGAAGGCCTGCTGGCCGTTCTCCGCAAAGATCTGGATCCAGCCCGTATCCCGGACCGCCATGACGTCGGAATGGTCGCCCCACACGCTCAGTGGCGAAGAAAGAGCCCTGTTGGCGACGCCCATCACGATCGGCAGACGCAGTCCGGAGGCGACGTAGAGCACCTCGTGCATTAGCTCAAGGCCCTGGCCGGCGGTGGCGGTGAAGGTGCGGGCTCCGGTTGCCGAGGCGCCCAGGCAGGCACTCATGGCCGAGTGCTCGGACTCCACAGGGATGTATGCGGCATTCAATTCGCCGTTGGCCACCATCTCAGCGAGGCGTTCCACTATGTGCGTCTGCGGGGTAATGGGGTACGCCGCCACAACGTCGACGTTGGCCAGCCTCACGGCCTCGGCCATCGCCAGGGAGCCTTCCATTCCGGTCATCGTGGCCATGCTAGTGCTCCTCCGGCTCCATGGTTATGGCCTGTGTCCAGCACTCCTTGGCGCATATGCCGCAACCCTTACAGTAGTAATAGTCCGCCTCGAAATAGCCCTTGTCATCGTGGCCTATGCAGCCCTCGGGGCAGAAGAGGGCGCATATGCCGCACTTGATGCAGCGGTCCTTGTTCCAAATTGGCTTCTCGGATCGCCAGTCACCCGTCTTGTATTCGGCCGCGTTGCCCGGAGTGCGGATGATGGCGCCGATGTCGATATCGCGCCAGGTGATCTCAGAGTCCTTCTTCTTTGCGCTCATGTCTCTCTGCGCCTACCCGATGACTGTCTTCTCGTAGGCTTTCTTGCAGGCCTCGAAATTGGCGGCGGCTCTGCCGCCGAAACGGTGCTTCAGCGGTTCCTCCAGCGAATCGAGGGGAACGACGTCCGTCGCCTTGAGTATCGCCCCGAGCATCGTCGTGTTCACTATGTTGACGCCGATCGTTTCCACGGCTATGGCCGAAGCATCGACCACGGCCACGGGCCACTTGCCCTTGAAGAGGGCTTTCACTTCGGTGGGGGGCATCTTGCTGTTGACAATTATGGTGCCGTTCTCCCGCAGGCCGGATGTCACATCCATGATCTTCAACAGTCCCGGGTCGAGAACGGCAACGGCGGTCGGCTCCCTGATTTCCCCCTTCACCCGGATGTGGCGGTCCGCGATCCGCACGAATGCCTGCACGGGCGCCCCGCGCCTCTCCGGGCCGAAACTGGGGAACGCCTGCGCATACTTGCCGGTGGCAATGGCAGCCAGGGCGAGCATTTCGGCGGAGGTGACGGCGCCCTGCCCGCCCCGTCCGTGGATCCTGATCTCAATCATGATTAGTGGCTTTCATTATAGGATATGGCCAGAAGTTCATACAACGGGTTGGTTGACATAATGTCATAAGGAAACTGTCGAAAACCTGCCGGGAATGACGCGCCGCTTGCTGGTTATCCCGTGCCGCCATATGGCACGAGTTGCAGTGTGTCTTCGCCCGGGTGAGGTGCAAATCCCAAATTCTGAATCTGAGATCCCAAGCACTAGACTCTAAGCTCATGGCTGATGGCTGATGGCTCACGGCAGTGAGCGGCCTTGGCATCCCTCATAGTATCTGTCTGCCTCCCAACGCAGGCACGGGGGGTCAACCGAAGGTTCGCCCCAGGAGAATCGAAGATCCGTCTCAGGCGGAAGACGGGCGGAGCGCCTATCTGATCTGCTCGTGTGCCCCGAGTGGGGACCGGGTGGTCAAGATTGGGGTATAGCCGATGGCGGTGGCAGCGGAGACGACGCGCTCCAGTATGGGCGCCGCGCGAGAGTGCGGCGCCGGCTGGCGGTATAGTTGGATGCGAAGAACCGCAAGGAGTCTTGACTGTGCCTAGGATGTTGGTAGAATAGAGAGCCTTCCCGGGTGGTCGAAACAGCTGTAAGGTTCCATGGGCAAGCAAAGTGGGACACAAGGCTGAAAGGTCACCTGGGAAGCTCTTTTTCTTGCCGGCGTCGCGTTTGGGTTTGCGCACCGCCGGACATTATCCATCGCGGAACCACAGACTGGTACACGGTTTCTCCGACTTGGTGGTATCATAGAGAGGCCGCTGCTCCCGCAGTAGGCTCACCTTCGGGCAGAGGGGACAACTGTGCAGACCCTGATTGCGATCTTGGGTGGACTCGTCCTTGGACTGCTTGGCACCTATCTCCTGCTGGTCCTGGTCAAACGATTTGACATCAACCGTGACAAGGACAGGGCCCGGCGAATGCTGTCGGAAGGCAGGATCGCAGATTCGGCCGAGTTTCGGCGCATCACGCGGTCTCTAGCCGGATTGCGTTCGGATCGTGAGGCCAGGGAACTGTTGACAAGGCTGGAACAACTCAGGCACAGCGAGGAAGAACCGGCGCCGGCGGACTGCGGGGCTATCGTGTCGGCGCGAGACTCCGGCACAGGCGCTTTGCCCACTATGCCCGCAGCGTCGCTGGGTTGCCCGTACTGCGGCGTTCAGTTGAGATCGGCTCCCAAGCGCAAGAGGAAATGTCCGTCCTGTGGGCAGTACATATTTGTGCGGACTAGATCGTCAGACAACCAACGTCTGTTGCTGACTGAAGAACAGGCTAAACGATTCGATGTGGAACGGGGTGAGCTTCGCTACCTTAATCGGTGGCTGGGCGTACTCGAAGACTACGGCGTGACAAAGACGGACTTCGAGATTCGCAAACAGGAACGCTCCGAGTACCTTGGAGTCAGGGCCAGCGACAGTGGCACTATTTGGGAGATATTCAACAGACTTGCTACGAACATGACGACGGCTTCGGCTCGTGACGGGCAGGATGGTCTGGATGCACTCTACTATTCCATGGCGCTCTTCCTTAATGAGGAAGGGAGAGACTCCTTTGGCATGCGTCAACAGTCGGCCAAGGCGGCATTGGAGGGATACAGACGTTCAGGCATCATGAAGGTCAAGATTTCAGCCAACGACGATTCGTGCACTGCCTGTTCCCTCTTGAACGGCAAGGTGTTCACGATCGCCGAGGCACTGCGGACTATGCCCATCCCATGCAAGGAATGTGCCGGGAGGCCGCATCGTAAGGACACGGCCTTCTGCCGGTGCACCTATTCTCCTGCCGATGACTAGGGCCGCCTCCGTCATATCGGAGGCAGGCCATCTTTGCCGCTATCTCCTTCGCATCTGAAACTAATCTCCCGGTTTGGCGGTGGAGATCACGGCCTTCACGGCAACGATGATAGCCGCGGGTGCCATGAGCAGGGCGAAGGCGGATACCACGCCGACCGTGTTCTCCCAGAGGCATCGAGACACAGGATTCAGCATATCGTAGGTGATTTGTGATGTGCCCCATATGCCTAGGATGATCAGGGCCACGGCGGCTGCCAGAACGGTCGGTCCTTCTTTGGCAGTGACGTTGAGCAGGCCGATGAGGATACCGGCGATCAGGAGGACGATAATCACTACCTCGTTGGTAGGATAGGATATGCCGCCCCAGATGCCACCGAAGATTGCGAAGAGTACACCGACCACAAAGGCGATCTTGCCCACGAGCGCTAATGCACTAGCCATTGCCTACCTCCTTCCTGTTTCCCTAGTCGTCTTAAGGGTTGGCCGTACTTGGCCCTATTCAGTGACTGCCTCCGTTGCGTTCCTTGCGGCGGAGTCTCTGCCGGCATGGACCTCTTCTCTTGATTCGCACCTCCTTCCCCGTGGCAATTGTCTACGGCACGACACGGCGGTGCTGTCCGTTGCTGATTGGTCACGGGGACGCACCACCACCGTCGTCTTTGACCGAAGCCGGATGGGGCGCAGAGCGCAGGTGGATCCTGTTCTTCCTCGGCCACCATTGGGGGCTGCTCATCCGCCCCGGCCATTGCTTCCGCCACCGCGCAGTCTTGTGGCTCTATCAGGAACAGGTTGGTCTTTAGCGGTGTCTATCCAAGTGCCAGTATATCTCACACCCGCAATATGGGGAATGGACTGTCGGCCACAATGATCGTGGCCGTACTTACTGAGATGTCCTGAAGACTGAGATCGCGGCCTTGGACCTGGAGAGGTGGGTGTGCTGCCTCCTGGGTTGGCAACCAAAGCGGGCCCGCGAGGGGCGTGGTATCGGCGTGGCTTGAGCGACGACAGAAGGACGCGCCCGGTGGTCCTCTAGCGGCGTCCCGGCTGATAGCAAACTGTTGCCAGCTCGTGTGCCGGGCCCGAGCGAGGGCAGGGTGTCCGCCTGCGGCTTAGCGTGCCATTCTTTGAACGTCGATCTGAAGTCCGAGTTCCTTTGACTTCGCCCGAATGGCCGTGGTATATTCGCAGGCTGCGGGGTGTAGCGCAGCGGCTAGCGCGCATGGTTTGGGACCATGAGGTCGGAGGTTCAAATCCTCTCACCCCGACCATGACCCCCACAATCCGACATCACCCGCA
>JAUCPZ010000127.1 GCA_030372995.1 Dehalococcoidia bacterium | reverse complement strand
CTGGAAGCGCACCAGGCTCTCGTCAGGTTGCAGGCCGTATTGGCGGATGAGCGGATTAACAAGGTGGCTCATGATGCCAAGGAGGCCATCAACGCACTCGCCGGATACGGGGTGGAACTGCGTCCCGTGGGATTTGACACCATGATCGCGGCCTATCTCCTGGGAGAGAAGGCGGCGGAGCTGCCGGCACTGGCTCTGAGCAAGCTGGGTTTGGAGATAGGCGGCCCACAACGGCCGCCGGCGAAGCGGAGCCTCTTGAAGGAGATCAACATTGAGGAAAGAGCGAGGGTGGCCTGCGCTGAAGTCAGGGCTATCGACAGGCTGCGCCCTGTGCTGCAAGAGGGGCTGGAGCGGTGGAATGTGATAAGGCTGTTCACTGAGGTCGAAATGCCTCTCGTGCCGGTCCTTGCCGGTATGGAGAGAAACGGCATCATTCTGGACAAGAGCATCCTGCAGGAGATGTCCCAGGGCCTTGGGCGGCAGTTGGTGGCGCTGGAGAATCAGATCTATGCCTTTGCCGGCCATCGTTTCAATATCAATTCGCCGCAGCAGTTGGGGACGGTGCTGTTTGGCGAGCTGAAGCTGCCCGGCGCGAGAAAGACCAAGACCGGCTACTCCACCGATGCCTCGGTTCTCGAAGCGCTGAAGACATCGTATCCCATTGTCAAACTGATCCTTGAATACCGCCAACTGGCCAAACTGCGCTCCACCTACATCGACGCGCTGCCGGCCCTCGTTGATCCTGTGACGGGCAGGCTGCACACCACGTTCAACCAGGCCGCCACGGCCACTGGGCGTCTTTCTTCGAGCGATCCCAACCTGCAGAACATCCCGATCCGGGGCGAACTGGGCAAGCAGGTGCGCCGGGCCTTTGTGGCGGCGCCAGCCTGCCTTCTGGTGAGCGCTGACTACTCCCAGATCGAGCTCCGCATCCTGGCCCACCTGTCTCAGGACGAACGGCTGCTGGCTGCGTTCCGGGAAGACAAGGATATCCATGCCGCGACGGCGGCGGAAGTGTTCGGCGTGCCCATGAGCAGCGTCACGCCGGACATGCGCCGTGTGGCCAAGGTGGTAAACTTCGGCATCATCTATGGCATGAGCGACTACGGGCTGGAGCAGGCCACTGAGCTCTCCCGCGACCAGGCGGCGCAATTCATCGCCGCCTACTTCGAGAGGTACCCTGGCGTAAAGAGCTACCTCGAATCCACCAAACAGAAAGCCAGAGACGCAGGCTATGTGGAAACGGTGATGGGCCGGAGGCGCTACATACCCGATATCAAGTCCGAGAACCGTCAGGTCAGGGAGGCGGCGGAGCGGATGGCCATCAACATGCCTGTTCAAGGCACAGCCGCGGACAT
>JAUCPZ010000126.1 GCA_030372995.1 Dehalococcoidia bacterium | reverse complement strand
GTTCGGAACTCGTCGGCAGCGTCAGATGTGTATAAGAGACAGCTGATAGCCGGGCTTGACGTCCTCCACGCGCTTCTTCAGCCTGGTCAGGAACTGGTCGTAGATGCTTCTGGGCACCAGCAGCCGGGACCCGGCGGAGCAGATCTGGCCGGTGTTGTACATGATAGCCACCAGCGCGCCGTCCACGGCGCAATCGATGTCGGCGTCCTCCAGCACGATGTTGGCTGACTTTCCGCCCAGCTCCAGGGTTACCTTCTTGACGGTCTCGCTGCCCAGGGACATGATGCGCTGGCCTACCTCGGTGCTGCCGGTGAAGGAGATCTTGTCCACCAGCGGGTGCCGGCAGAGGGCCTCACCAATCTCCCCTCCAGGGCCGGTGACGATGTTGACCACGCCCTTGGGGATGCGGCTCTTGGCCACCGTTTCAGCCATGATCAGGGCTGAGACCGGTGTATCGGAAGCCGGCTTCAGCACGATGGTATTCCCCATGGCGATGGCGTGCGTGATGTTCCATATGGCAGCCAGGACCGGCGTGTTCCAGGGGATAATGCCGACACAGACGCCCACGGGCTCCCGGATGATGGTGTTGGTGCCCCAGGCCCATATCGAACCGGTCTGCTTCAGTTCCTCCTGCCAGGGGAACTTGTTGGTGGCATACCAGGCCAGGTTTCTGATGGTCATGCCTCCCAGCCAGAGCACGCCTCCCACGCCGGAGACGGGCGCGCCGCTATTCTGGCTCTCGTGAATGGTCAGCCTGGTGGACTCCATGTCCAGGAGGTCGGCCCATTCCATGATGATCTCCGACCGTTCCTGGAGGGACAGGCCACTCCACGCGCCCGAATCGAAGGCCTTCCTGGCGGCCTTAACTGCCGCGTCGGCATCAGCCGCTCCCCCCCGTGGCACAGTGGCCAATGGCTGCCCCGTGCCAGGGTCCACGCACTGCATGGTCTTGCCGCTCTTGGCATCGACGAACTTGCCGCCGATGAACATCTTGAAGTGCTCCATTCATCTCCTCCTTTACTTCGTACTTGGCCTGTTACAGCCGGGCCCACGCGCGCTGTGCCGCTGCACACGCGCCAGGTCCACGCTCATCGCATCCCGTCTAGGTAGCGAAACCCGGGGCAGTGAACCAGTCGGTGATCGCAAACCAGTCGTCCTTAGCCGCATCGTACTTGATCATCCGGCAATACGGGAACAACACGTGATGACTACCGCTATTGGCCAGGGTGATATTCGGCATGCCCTGGATCTCGAGGTCGAGCTCTTTGAATGCATCATTGATGGCGGTGCCATCAACATTCTCGGCGCCTACGTTCTTGGCCGCCAGTCGTACGGTCTCGGCCAGCATCTGGGCCTCAACCCACCCCGAGGTCCACGTCGTTGCCTTTCTCAAGGTCGCTGCTTCAGAGGGCCGGTACTTGTCCAGCATCTGGTACATATGGTCGGTGTAGGCGGTCGCGTCGCTGGAGAGAGGATAGAGGTGGGGGACCAGCAGCCCATCGAGTTTCGTGATGTCCATCATTCCCCTGAGCATGCTCCATACAGGCAGGGCCGAGATGCCGGAACTCACTATCAACCCCTTGTAGCCCCTGGCAATGGCCTCACTCAAGAAGGTGGCTGTAGAGGTGCCGACCGTGCTCAGGAATATGGCATCCGTATCCTGGATCGCCGCCACTTCACTGGCCCAGGCTGTCTGAGTCAGGCTGCCACCCACAGACGTCAATTCGATCTTCCCCGGATTCTGCGCCGCGACCCAGTCGAGCCCTTTCTGGTACTCCCCCGTGCTCCCCCAGTTGGGGTTGCCCACATGTCCCACCTTCAGGGCCCGGTCCTTCCCCTGGGTTGGCCACCACTGGTTGACCAGGTAATCCAAGACAGCCCGGCCCTCGTATTCCTGGCTGTAACCGTGGGAATAGACCCAATCCTCATCCATGGTGGTCGGCCACGCACTGAACTCGTACTGAGGTATCTTGTCTTCCACTTGGTCGCTCAGTGTTATGTCAGGCGTCTCCGGCGAATAGCCCAGCAACAGGTCCATCCCCTGGCCCACCAGCCACTGGTATCCCCCGGGGAAACGGGCATAGTCCAACCGGGTATCATAGACAATCATCTTGATGTTCACCCCCGGTATGGGGTCCGTTTCCTCCATCTCCGCGAAGTAGTCATCCATGCCCTTCGTGACCTCCCTGAAAGTGGCAGCGGAGGCACCGGTCTGGTCCGCCAGCCACCCCAGAACGACGGTGTTGCTCTCCTTCTCGCCGCCCCCCCCGCACGCGGTCACCACGGAAGCGGTCACGAGCAGGAAAGCCAGCCCCAACAGTACCATCGCTTTGCCCAGTCTTTTCATCACTACCCCCTTCTTCCTGAATCCAGAAATCTTAACCCCGATAGGGCTATTCCGCTGTACGCACGTGGTTGACTGTGGCGCTGCTACTCAGGGCAATGTTCTCCCTGGCGAACAGGGCTGCGCCCAGGGCCCCCATGATCTGCGGTTCCGCGGGAATCCGCGCCGTCAGACCCAGCCTGCCCTCAATGCGCTTCACCACCCCTGCGTTCTTGCCGATACCCCCGGAAATGACAAGCTCCGGCTCAATCCCCACGCGCTTCAGCAGGGTCACCACACGCTCCACAGTGGCTTCACAGATACCCGCAGCGATATCTGCTTTGGGCACTCCCCTTCGAAGGTAGCGGACTACCTCCGACCGGGCAAAGACGGTGCACACACTGCTTATCCGCACCGGATCCGTGGCTTGAAGCGAAAGCGGTCCGAAATCGTCCAGCGGCACCCCGATGGTGCGGGCGATCACTTCCAGGAAGCGTCCGGTCCCCGCCGCGCACTTGTCATTCATAACAAACGACGTGTGG
>JAUCPZ010000125.1 GCA_030372995.1 Dehalococcoidia bacterium | reverse complement strand
TCGGCAGCGTCAGATGTGTATAAGAGACAGCTGGAGGCCCATGCGGCGGCCCGCGCCGCCTCCGAGCCCTCCGCCCGCGCCGCTGCCAGAGCGGCGGGCCATGCTGCGGCTACTGGTCATGTTCCTGAACACGCCCGTGCCGCGGCTTCATACGCCCTGAATGCCGTCAAGGCTGCCACCGGTTCCGACGCCGCCGAGTCTGACTGGCAGCGCCGGCGACTACCTCGACGCCTTTGGTCTGTTGGCTTTCCGCCCTGAGATCCGCAATAGCGCCACTCGGAGAGACACCGTGTTCGAAATCCCGGAGTACGTCACCATCGCCAGGCAGATGGCCGAGACGCTCACTGGAAAGAGGATCACCCAGGGCACTCTCGGCAATTCACCGCACAAGTTCGTCTGGTACAACCTGCAGCCGGACGAGTTCTCCGCGGCGGTGAAGGGGAAAGTGGTCGGAAAGGCGTACACCAGAGGCAGGTGGCTGTTCATTCCGCTGGACCCCGGGTATGTTCTGGTGTTTGGCGAGTGTGGCGGCAAGATCCTGTTTCACAAGTTGGCCTCGATGCTGCCTCAGAAGTATCACCTTTCGCTGCACTTTGACGACGGCAGCGCTCTGTCGGCGACTACTCAGATGTGGGGCGCCATGGAACTCTACGAAAAGGGAAAGGAACTGGAAAGGCAGTATATCAAAGGCATGCGGACCACACCCACCGAACCCGGCTTCACCACCGCCTACCTATCGAACCTCATGAAGGAATCGATCGCCAGCGGCTTCAAGACCGTGAAGGCTATCCTGACGCAGGGCCAGCTGATACCCGGGCTGGGAAACGCCATCGCCCAGGATATCATGTTCAAAGCCAAGCTCCATCCCAGGCAGCCGCTCGACGCGTTGCAGAAGAGCCACATCGAGAAGCTCCATCGCGCAATCATCGGCACGCTGCAGGAGGCGATTCGCCTCGGCGGCAGGAATGATGAATTAGACCTCTACGGCAGTCCCGGCAAGTACGTGCGCCTGATGGACAAGAACGCAGTAGGGCAGCCATGTCCTGAGTGCGCCGCCAAGATTGAAGACATGTCGTACCTCGGCGGGACGTGCTACTTCTGTCCGACCTGCCAGCGCTTGCTGTAAGGAAACCGGCCCGCTCTCACTCAAACGTCTGCCCACGTTTGACATCCCGCACAGCCGCACACTAAGATTCAGGCAACTGTTGCAGCAATGTAACAAAAGGGGGACGTTCCTCACGTGTCGTTTACGGATCGTGTGTTCTGTGGCGAGTTGACACCTGACGATGCCGGCCGCCACGTGCTGCTGGCCGGCTGGGTGGACGCCTTCCGCGACCACGGCGGCCTGCTGTTCGTCCACCTGCGCGACCGCAGCGGCATCATCCAGATCGTCTTCAGCCCCGAGGTCGCCGGCACCGACCTCTGCCGGAAGGCTGCGTCACTGCGCTCCGAGTACTGCATCGCCGTCAGGGGCGTGGTCAAGAAGAGGATCGCGGGCACAGAGAATCCCCACATCGAGACCGGCAGCATCGAGGTCATGGTCACCGATCTGAACGTGCTCTCCGAATCCGACGCGCTGCCCTTTCCCATTTCTGAGAAGGCCATGGTCGCCGGCGCGTCATCCGCCGGGGCCGACAGCGTTTCCGAGGATTTGCGCCTCCAGTACCGCTACCTCGACCTCCGCCGCCCTTCGATGCAGGAGAACCTGAGGGCCCGTCACCGCATTTTCCGGTGCGTCCGCGAGTTCCTTGACTCGCGGGGTTTCGTGGAGATCGAGACGCCCGCATTGACGGCCAGCACGCCCGAGGGCGCGCGCGACTACCTGGTTCCCAGCCGACTCCACCCGCAGACCTTCTACGCTTTGCCGCAGTCGCCGCAGCTCTTCAAGCAACTGCTCATGGTCGCTGGCATAGAGCGCTACTTTCAGTTGGCGCGCTGCTTCCGCGATGAAGACCTGCGCCCCAACCGCCAGCCCGAGTTCACCCAGCTCGACATCGAGGCCTCCTTCATCGACGAGGAGTTCATCTACGAGCTGGTGGAGGAGCTCACCGCCAGGATGTTCGCCATTGGCGGCATTACGCTCCAACGGCCCTTCCCGCGCCTCACTTGGAACGAGGCCATAGATACCACCGGCTCCGACCGGCCTGACCTGCGGTTCGACCTGCGCTTCGTTGACGTGACGGATGTTTTCACTCAGACCAACTACTCCATCTTCAAGCAGATCCTGCAGCGCGGCGGCTGCATCAAAGGCCTCAACGTCAAGGGCCAGTCCGAGAGGCTGAGCAAGAACGTGCTGCAGAATGAATACGCCAAGGAAATCGCGCCGTCGTTCGGTGCCAAGGGCATGACCTGGATGCGCGCCGAGCACGGTAGGCTCGAATCCAACATCGTCCAGTTCTTCAGTGCACGCGAACTGGATGAGCTGCGGAAGAGATTCGACGTTGCCGATGGCGATGTCCTTATCATGATAGCCGACCCCTCATACGCGGTAGTCACCTCGGCGCTGGGGCAGTTGCGCCTCCATCTGGCGAACCGCCTCGGCCTGATCCCGGCCGATACGTTCTGTCCTGTCTGGATCACCGAGTTTCCTTTGTTCGAGCCCACCGAGGATGGCGGGATCACCTC
Organism: Dehalococcoidia bacterium; assembly: GCA_030372995.1. GTDB lineage: Bacteria > Chloroflexota > Dehalococcoidia > UBA2247 > RBG-13-53-26 > JAFGCL01. The sequence continues at coordinate 21,275 of JAUCPZ010000125.1, read as the reverse complement.
CAGCCATCACCCCTTTACTGCGCCAGACCGCACCGATTTCGATCCTAAGAATATCGAGGAATTGCTCAAGCTGCGCTCGCGCGCCTACGACCTTGTCATCAATGGGGAGGAGCTGGGTGGGGGCAGCATCCGCATCAACAGCCGCGAGCTGCAGCGCAAGATATTCACCGCGCTGGGTCTGAGCGAAGAAGAGATCAAAGACAGGTTCGGTTTCTTCCTGCGCGCCTTCGACTTCGGGCCGCCGCCCCACGGCGGATTGGCCCTAGGCATGGACCGCACCGTATCGATGATCCTCCAGACTCCCTCCATCCGCGAGGTCATTGCCTTCCCCAAGAACCGCAGCGCCGCCTGTCCGCTGACGGGCGCTCCTTCTGCCGTGAAACGTGAACAACTCGCGGAGTTGGGGCTGTTGAACCTGGGTGGCCAAGCCGTCCTGCCGGGGACCGCGCAGAAGGAGGACAGGGTGGACCGGATCTCCTGGCTGTCGCGCATCGGCATTGCGCCCGAGGAACGTCAACTGATGGAAGCGACCCTCAACCGGGCCGAGGAGCTTGCCTCCCTGGCTGAAGAGAAGGCAGGTGAGGAAGACCCTGTCTACGGCGTGGCACCGGTGGCCAACCGCACCCGCCCGGGCACCGAGGCCAGGCGCTCGCCCCTGTCCGAGAGCGGGCAGTTGCTGAGGGGTGCGCCTGCGGTCAAGGGCAACTACTACAAGACGGCTACCATCCTCGAATGACGGCAAACACATTCATGGATTCAGTGTTCGTCTACCGCAGCTCCGGGGCGGCCCCGGCTGGGGATGGCCCTCTCCGGGGGCTGAGGGTGGCGGTTCAACCCAGCATCTCCGTGGCGGGTTGGCCCGCCGAGGCCGGCTCCAACGCGTTGGCCAAATTCAGGGCCCTGGAGGACGCGACCGTAGTACAGCGCCTGCGCCAGGCTGGAGCATTCCTGTGCGGCTCCACGCGCATGAGCGAGTTCGGCTTCGGCCTGCGGGGGAGCGAGGCTGGCGGGGCGCTCCGGGAGCGGTCTGCCGACGCCGAGCTGATGCTGGACCACATGGGCGAGAGCCGCCTGGCGGCCGTTCGCGCCGGTGTCTGCGGTTTCAAGCCCAGTTGGGGCCTCGTCTCACGCTTCGGGCTAATCGGCCTCATCCCGTCCATGGAATGTTGCGCGGTACTCTCGAGCAGCCCGCGGCAAATTCGCGAAGTCATCAAGACGGCCGCCGGTCAGGATGGCCTGGATTTCTCGCTCCCCGATGAGAAGAGCCCGGATTTCTCGCCGCACAAGATCGACCCGAAGAACACCACGATTGGTGTCATCTCGGAGACACTGGCTGGCCTGCAGCCCGAGTATGAGAAGATGTTCCGGGCGTCTCTGGATGCGTTGAGGTCAGAAGGGTTCAAGCTGAGGGAGATGTCCTTCCCCGACTTCCCGCTTTTTCCTCTCGTCCACCAGATCGTGGGCTCCGTCGAGGCTTCCTCCGCTGCGGGCCGGTACGACTCCGTGCGGTACGGCCCACGGGCGCCGGGAGCCAAGAACTGGAACGAGATGTACCTGCTCTCGCGCGGCATCGCCTTTGGCCCTCTGGTGAAGAGCTACTTGTTCCAGGGCGCCTTCTTCCAGTTTGAGCGCTATGAAGCGTTCGAGGATGCCTGCCGCATCCGGGCGCGCTTGCTGGCTGGCATGAAGGCGCTCACGGCACAGGCCGACTTCCTGGTCTTCCCGGCAGTGGACGGGGCGCCGTGTGGCGAACCTGCGACGCTGGCCGATACCTATGCCCAGTTTGATTCGACGCTTTTCGCCAATGTCACCGGCCAGCCCGCGCTCTGCCTGCCCCCGGGCCGGAGCGCGGGACATACGGCAATCCAACTCGCGGGGCCGAGGCTCAGCGATGCACGGCTGCTCGACCTGGGCGAGTATCTCACCGACACCTGGGGAGGCCAGTAGCCATGGACTTCGAAGCCGTCATCGGCCTGGAGATCCATGTGGAGCTGAATTGCACCACCAAGATGTTCTGCGATTGCCCCAACCGCTACGGCGATGAGCCCAATGCGAATACGTGCCCCACCTGCCTGTGGTTGCCGGGCGCCCTGCCGCGGCTGAGCCAGCAGGCGCTGGAGAAGGCCTCGCTGCTGTGCCTGGGCTTGGGGGCGGAGCTGCAGGCGAGAAGCGCGTTCGACCAGAAGGTCTACTATTATCCTGACCTGCCCAAGGGCTTCCAGTTGTCCCAGGCTCACCTGCCTTTGTCGCGCGGCGGCGGACTGGACATCACTGACGAAAGTGGCAAGACAAAGAGAGCCCGCATCCATCATATACACATGGAAGAGGACGTCGCCAAGCTGGTGCACGAAATGGAGGGGCGCCTGCCCATCAGCCTGGTGGATTTCAACCGGGCCGGCGCGCCGCTCGTGGAGATCGTCACCGAGCCGGACTTCCGCTCGCCGTACGAGGCCATGGAGTTCCTCAAGGCTTTGCGCACCCAGGTGCGCTACACCGGAACCTCCGAGTGCAGCATGGAGAACGGCACCATGCGCGCCGATGCCAACATCTCCATCCGCCCGCGGGGAACGGCCCAGATGAACACCAAGGTGGAAGTCAAGAACATGAACTCCATCCGGCACGTGGGCGACGCCATCGCCTACGAGATCAGCCGCCAGACCACAGCAATCCAGGCCGGCGAGACGATAGTGCTGCACACTCGGCTGTGGGATCCCGACAAGAAGGTTACGCTCCCCATGCGGGCAAAGTTCGAAGGGCCGTGCGTTCCGGATCCCTCGGTGCCGGCCATCGAGCTCTCGCCGGAGTGGGTCGAGAGTATGCGTGCCCGCCTGCCCGAGATGCCTGCAGCCCGGGCCGAGCGATTCGTCAAGCATCACGGGCTAACTGCCGAGGAAGCCAGATTCCTCAGCTCTGATCTGGACATTTCCGGCTACTTCGAAGCGCTGATCCGCGAGGGCATTGCGCCGCGGACGGCCATGCATTGGCTCACCACCCAACTCGTTCCGGCCGTCAAGGAGCGTCAACTCGAACTCGGCACTTCGCCCGTCACACCGTCCCGTCTTGCCGCGCTGCTCAAGATGCTCTCGAAGGACGAGATCAACGCCAACGCCGCGCGCGAAGTCCTGATGCATCTGTTTGACAGTGATGAGGCGCCGGAGGCCATCGTCAGCGCCCGCGGGTTCCGGCAGGTCTCGGATGCCGCCACCCTCGACGCCCTTATCGACAGGGTCCTCAGTGAACAGCCAGCCGCCGTGGCCGACGTCAGGAAGGGGCAGGGGAAGGCCATGGGCTTCCTGGTGGGGCAGGTCATGCAGGCCTCGGGCGGCAAGGCCAACCCCAAGGTGATACGGGAGCTGCTGGCGAAGAAGCTTACGCCATAGTGTCGGCCGGCCCCAGCATCCGTCGTCGAACCTACCCGCGCCCGTCCGTCCCTCTTGACATGCCGCGCCCCGCATTATAGCATGTACGCAATTGTCGCAGCTTAGGCCTCCGGCTCCCAATATCTGCCGGAATCTCTAACAGGCCAGACAGCATCTCAGAACGCGTGCAATTGGGAGGAAACGCATGAAAGACACCTTCAAGACCATCGTCGGAGGCAGGTCAGCAGAGAGCAGCCCGAGCGGCAAGTCCCCACACGGCATAGAGGTCCTCCTCAAGAAGGCCTCACTAGATGCAGACTTCGCGAAGGTCCTGCTCGAATCGCCCGACAAGGCAGCGCATCTCATCGGCCTTCACCTCAGGGACTCCGAAAGGAGGATTCTGGCCAACACACCAGCCGACACCTTGCAGACCATGATCCGTCACACGAGAGTGCAGCGCCAGCAATTGAGTGCCTTCAAGACCATGAGCGCCGCGTTGATGCTGGCGGCCGTCGTGACTGCGAGTACGCTGCCCACTGCGTGTGACATGGGTTGCACGCCCACTCAGACGAAAGGCATAAGCGCCGATGACGAGCTGGCCAGCTGCCGGGTCCAAATGACGCTCCTTCAAACAGCCCTCGACGCATATTACGCAGAGCACAACTGCTTCGTTACCACTGAGGCCTGGTACAGCCCGGACAACCCTGTGGCTGAGTACTTGAGGACACCGATAAAGGCTGACCCATGGGCGAACCCCTACTACTACGAGGGCATCGAGCAGGATGGCCGGGTGGTGGATTATCTGCTGCAGTCCTACGGCCCGGACGGCATAGACTCTGCGGATGACCTCGAGTGTACGAAGGACACCAAGAGCTGGTAGAGGATAGTGGGCAGCGCTGCGGCTTGAGTCCGCAAAGACCTGACATGAACCACGAGGCGATATGAGAGACGCGTTCAGAACCATCGTTGGAGGACGGTCGGGAGACAGGCGACCACGCGGCAACTCGCCACACGGCATCGAAATCCTCCTTAAGAAGGCCTCGGTCGACCAGGAGTTCGCCGCGGTTCTCCTGAAGTCGCCCAAGGAAGCCGCGCGGCTGATCTCCCTCGATCTCCACGATTCAGAAATCGCTGTGCTTGCCAGCACTCCGGAGAGCACCCTCCGGACGATGATCCGAAATACGAAGGTCAGGCGCCACCAGTTGAGCGCCTTCAAGACCATGAGTGCAGCTCTCATGCTGGCGGCGATCTTGGCCGCTGGCGCCACCGGTTGCGACTGCGAGGACTCCGGCCAGCAGGTGCTGGGCACAACCGCCTACGATGTCCCCGCGTCAGCTCAAGTGAAGATGGCCTCTCTTCAGAACGCGCTTCAGGCATACAAGGACGACCACGGCTCATCCTATCCCACGACGTCAGAATGGAACTCTCCTGTCAGCCCTCTGAAGCAGTACGTGAATACGAATGAGCTCTATGATCCGTGGAACAACCCGTTTCACTATGAAGGCATTGAGCGGGATGGCAAGGTCGTCAATTACCGCCTCAAATCCCGGGGGCCCGACGGCCTGGATTCCGACGATGACATCCAATGCCCCATAGACCCGGAGGAACATAGCTGGTGACACAAGCCATTCGCCTTGGGAGCACCGCCCATGAATGACGCCGACATCACTTTGTTGAATCTCAACATGCTGTACCTGAAATACTTCGACAAGGTGGACAGAGAGCTGCACCTCCCTCTGGGACCTCTCTACATTACCACAGCCCTGGAGAAGGCCGGGTTCCAGGTCGATTTCCGCGACTACCAGACAAACCAGTTTGAAGAGCCCTTCAAGATCGACAACTGCTTGTCCTTCCTCGAGGGATCCGCGCGAATCATCGGCATCTCCGTGATGGCCAACCTGCTGCCCTTCGCCGTCCTGCTGGCCCAGGCAATCAAGGAACGCCATCCCGAGAAGACCGTCATCCTAGGGGGCGTAGGCCCCAAGTCCGTCGAAAGAACGCTCCTTGAGAGATTCCCTCAGATCGATGTCGTCGCCTATGGGGAAGGTGAGGCATCTGCGCCGATCCTTCTGGACGCTCTAGTCCGTGGCGAGGACCTGAGGCGCTGTCCGGGCATATTCTACCGGCAGAACGGCTCCGTCATCCGCACTCACCCCCAGGAACGCATCCGCAACCTCGATCAAATACCCTTTCCAGCCTATGACCGGGTGAATATCCCTGAATACGGCGGCATCGGCATGATCACCTCCCGCGGCTGTCCCTTCAAGTGCACCTTCTGCTCCGTAGCTCCGGTCTGGGACCGTGAGTCCTACGTGCGGACACCGGAGAGCATCATAGAAGAGATGAGATTCATCCTCGACTCGAAAGGGAAGAACCTTTTTCTCTTTCAGGATGAGTTCTTCCTGGCGAGTCCGTACAGAGCAAAGGAGTTCAGCCGCAAACTGCTTCAGTCCGGCCTGAAGGTCCGCTGGAAGGCTTTTGGCAGGGTGGATCTCGTCGACAAGGAGACGATGGAACTGATGGCTGATGCCGGCTGTGTGGAGCTGCGCTTTGGCATCGAGTCAGGATCCGACGAAATACTGGAGCGCACCAGGAAGGGATTCACTTCGGAGAAGGCAATCGAGGTGGTCGCCCTGGCTGCCAGGATCATGCCCAGGGTTGACACATTCTTCATCTGGGGCTTCCCCTTTGAAACCATGGAGCACTTCTACCAGTCAGTGTTCCTCATGGATTGCTTCCGGTCTATGGGCGTACGGGTCCTCCCTTCGCTGCTCTGCTACCTGCCCCAGACCGACATCTATCGGGAGATAGACAAGTCCAGGCTAGAGTTCAGCTACGAGATGATCCCCGAATACATGGTGACCGGCCATGAGACATGCAGCGGGTACGGTATGAAGATCGAGGAGTCCTACTCTCATATCTATGACCTCATTGTTCGGAACAAGGATATCTTCCCGGGGTTCTTCCACTATGACCTGGAGCGCAACGTGTGGCCCAAATTGGCGGTGCTGAAGGAGTTCGGCTTCTACAAGGAGTTCACTCCCCATGACAGCACAGAGTCCTGCGGCGCCCATTCCGCCCGCCTGGCGACGAGATCGTAAGGAGGCAGCGTCCAGCTGGCACTTGGACAGGCAACCGTATGCCTGATCCACCGACTTACCGCGACCACACTCCACGGCGCCACACCCGGCCGACGTTGACATCACCCGCCCATCCCGAATAAGATTCGGGCAACTGCCTCGGCACAAGCCGGTGGCACTTCTGACGCCGGGCCATGGCTGGAAGCTGGTCGCGTGCCGGCATCACTAAGGAACACAATGCCTAAGGAACACAATGCCTAAGGAACCCCGGATAAAGGCCTCGCTCGTCAATTCAGCCATGCTATTCGTCAGCCGCAGCCTCGGCGAACCAGCTCTTCAGACCATCCTGAAGAGTTTTGACAGCCGGGAGATAGCCGGCAAGAGGCTGCTCCCTTCAGACTGGGTTTCCGAGGTGGCCTACCGGGATTTCCTGGTGGCCACCGCCAAGTATCTCTCGTCATCTGCTCCCACCAGGAAGCCCAGGGAGTTCTTCTTCGAGATGGGAAGGTTCACGGCGACCGATGGCATAAACAAGTATTACAGGTCCCTCATACGCATGTTCGATACCAGGTTCATGCTGACCCGGAGCCCTCTGCTATGGGGGGTGATGCATACCCACGGCTATCTCAAGGTAGAGCCGGTGGGCAAGAACGTTGCTACCGTCTACATTGGCGACCTCCCCGCTCCCTGCAAGGAATTCTGTTACACGATGGAAGGATACATGTACGCTGTCGCCGAATTGACCAAGGCGAGGGTGACCCGGATTGAAGAGGTGGAATGCGTGATGGACGGCGCCAAGCGCTGCAAGTACGTGGGGGAGTGGAAGCAGGAGTAACCCGGACGCTGCCTCGGCGGCAAGCTCAGCACGCTCACGCACAGTGGATTGAACCTATCGCATGATTAGGGGGTTGACCATGGCAATTCGGGTTGTCCGCCTCGGCACGTCAAGATTGCCCGACGAAGGCCTCCGCATAGGCACGGTGAGACACCCGCCCCGCGGCGTCCCCGAGACCCAGTACGCCGCGCAGAACTGGTACGATGTCTGGTTTCCCAACTTGGCGCCAAGCGCCGGCTTGTTGAAGCTTGGCCGTACCGCTGGGTCCGACGCTGAATGGAAGGCATTCTTGCGTAAGTACCGTTCGGAGATGTTCGCCCCGGACAAGCAGCGAATCCTCGACCTGCTGGCCGCCCTTTCCCATCAGACCAACTTCTCGGTCGGCTGCTACTGTGCTGACGAACAACGCTGCCACCGGTCGATACTCCGCGCCATGTTCCTGGAGCGGGGCGCCGAGGTACAATGAGAACAACAACGAAGACTGCGAATGTCATTCATTGACGTCGCGTGCTGCGCCGCTTACTGTGGCACTTGCCCGGCTCTCGTGGATGGCGCCTGCCGCGGCTGCCGCCTGGGCTACGACGTTGGCGCAAGAGATATCGAAAACGCGAGATGCAGGATTAAGGTTTGCTGCATCAAGCGCCTCCGCATGGGAGGAACCTGCGCCGATTGCCCTGACTGTCTAACCTGTGACATCTTGCAGGAATGGTACAGTAAGACCGGCTACAAGTACGGCCGATACCGTCAATCCTTCGAGTTCATCAGGGATCACGGCTATGGCCCTTTTCTCGAAGCCGCTCAGAGCTGGAAAGGAGCCTACGGCAAGCTGCCGATGACCTTCAACGAGGAAGCGCCGGAGGGAACTGACATGAACGCATCGAAGATCAACCGCGAGTGGCACCTCAGTCACAAGATGCCCAAGAATCCGACCTTGGAGCAGCGCCTGCAGTGGCACCAAGAGCATGCCAAGAACTGCCCGTGCCGCCCCATCACGGGCAAGATCGCTGAGGAGATGAAGAAGAGGGGGATGCCCATTCCCAAGTATCAGGCTTGAGCACGATTCTTCGCGCCGACAAGGGGGACCAGTGGAGATCAGGCCGTACCGTGCCGAAGACGAGGATGCGGTGATACAACTGTGGCGGGACTGCCGTCTCGTGGTTCCCCACAATGACCCCCACAAAGACATCCGGCGCAAACAGGCAATGCAAGCTGACCTTCTTCTCGTTGGCATTGAGGACGGCCGCCTTGTCGCTACGCTCATGGCGGGATACGAAGGCCACCGGGGCTGGCTGAACTACCTTGCTGTCGCCCCCGATCGGCAACGCTGCGGTTTCGGCAGGCAGATGGTTGCCGAGGCCGAGATCAGGCTGCGCCGCATGGGCTGCCCCAAGATCAACCTGCAGGTCAGAAGGGGAAACGCGGGCGTGGTGGAGTTCTACCGCAAACTGGGCTACCTGGAGGACGACGTGGTGAGTATGGGCAAACGCCTGGAGAAGGATTGACCAGGCCATCTCTCGTTTGAGAAGGAGGTTGGGCAATGCAGGCCCGCGGGCCGTTGATGATAGAACATCGGCTGATCGAAGGGATGATTGCTGTCATCCACCGCAGGCTGGAGCGTGCTGAACGCACTCAATCCATTGAACCTCTCTTCGTGGACGAGGCTGTTGATTTCATACGTGTGTATGCCGACCGGACCCACCACGGCAAGGAGGAAGACATCCTCTTCAAGACTTTGAGAGACAAGCCTCTGTCCGACGAGCACCGGCGCATGATGAATGAGCTTATCGAGGAACACGCGTTCGGGCGTGAGACGACCAAAGCTTTGGCTGAAGCCAACAGCCGATACAAGAAGCGCGACATCGGTGCACTGGGCGAGGTTACCGACCGGCTCCGCACACTGGTGGCATTCTATCCCAAGCACATCAAGAAGGAGGATGCCGTCTTCTTCCCAGCCGCCCTCACGTATGTCACGGAGCAGGAAGATCAGGCCATGCTCGCCGAGTTCTGGGAATTCGATCGGAGGATGATCCACGAGAAGTACCAGGCGGTCGTCAAAGGGCTCATGCGGGAGTAGGGTGGGGCGCCACCCCGCCCACGTCCCGGTAGCGCGGTAGGTATCCACGGGCCGCGCGCTTCATGTATCATGTGAGCCGTCGGACCGAATCACGTTCAAGGGGGGCCAGAAATGGGGAAATACGTCAGTTGGATTGAGCATCGCGGACAGAGAATCCTTTACAGTGACTACTCGGGGCTCAAGGGGAGCGACTATGAAGCCGCCGTGGATGAGACGCTGGCAGAACTGACAAAGTTGCCCGATGGCATCACCGCACCCAGCATCACGAATATCAAGGGCACCGCTATGACGCCTCGAACGGCAGCCAAGGGCCGCGAGGTTGCAGCGCTAGTGAAAAAGAAGAGGCTCAAGGGGCCGACTGTCGTTGTCGGAGCATCCGGTCTGGCAGCCTCTGTCATTGGCCTGATGCAGGTGGACATTCACCTGGCCAAGACTCTCGAAGAGGCAAAGGAGTGGATAGTCGAGAATCCCCAGTAGCCCCCTCGTCCGATATGCGCCGTCCACACCGCGGAGTCCAGCGCCCGGTAGCATGGTTCCCCCGCGCGGTAAGGACTCTGAGCATGCAGGCTGATTCGGACGAGCCATGTCCAACGTAGTCACTTCACAGGACCCTCATGCGGGGCATTGCGACAGTCTGCCGTCTGTGATTCTATCAGCCAGAGGACGGAACGCCACCAGGCTTTGTTGAGTGGATTCGACCAGAGCTGGCGACTCGCGTTGAGATGACAGGTTGCAGGAGGAGGGCGCGTGAGCGGCGAGATCACGACAAGCACGGTTCAAGCCAACGGTCTCACTTTCCAGGTTGACAGTTGCGGCTCGGGTGGCAAGTTCGCCATCTGCCTGCACGGCTATCCCGAGAGCTCCTTCTCCTGGCGATTCCAGCTGCCCCTCCTGGCAGGGCTCGGCTACACGGCATGGGCACCAAATCTGCGAGGATACGCCGGGTCCAGCCGGCCACCCCACAAGTCAGACTACCGGATCGACTGCCTCACTGCTGACGTAGCCGGCCTTATCGATGCAGCCGGCGCCCGTTCCTCATTGCTGATCGGGCACGACTGGGGCGGAGTGATCGCCTGGATATTCGCTCTCCAGAAGATCCGCCCACTCGACGGCCTTATCGTCATGAACTTCCCGCACCCCAAGATCTATCGCGAGCGCATGGCCCGCTGGCCCCAGATCACGAGGTCGTGGTACGTATTCCTGTTTCAGCTACCGTGGTTCCCAGAGTTCATGATGGGATCGAGAGGAGCGCGCACTATCCGCCAGACGTTCTACGCCACCGCAGTGGACAAGTCGCGCTTCCCCGAAGAAGTCCTTGACGTTTACCGCAAGAATGCGCTGATTCCCGGGGCCCTAACAGCCATGATCAACTACTACCGGGCCAACTGGGGCATCCACAAGGGAGGACTCTTTGCTGAACAGCGACAGGCAATCGAGTCAGTTCTTGAGACTCCTACCCTGATGATCTGGGGCGAGAAGGACATCGCTCTGGGCAAGCACCTCACCTATGGGACAGAGAAGCTCGTCAACAACCTCACCCTCCGCTACCTCCCCGATGTCTCCCACTGGGTACAACAGGAAGCCCCCGAGACGGTGAATGCCATGATTGAGGCCTGGCTTGGCGGCAGGGAGGTGCCCTACGCCGGGCGGGGTGGCAAGCTGGTTCCGGCGCCGATGCGAAGGAACGGCTGACCGGACCGCGGGGGAACCGCAGCCGACCGGCCGCGCTTCCGCACGACAATGTTTGAGGTTGTTGATATAATGGATGCGGTGAACACGGGACAGCCGATGCCGTGGCCGCCGTTCGACTCTGGACATGAAATTCTACCGCATACTGGCCGCAGTGGACGGCGGTGATGCCGACAGGGACGCCGTTCAGCTGGCGTGCAAGCTCGCCAAGGAGACCAAGGGCAAGGTCTTCGTCGTCCACGTGATCGAGGTCAAGCGATCACTCCCTCTCAATGCCGAGCTGAATGCCGATGCCGAGCAAGGACAGCGCATCCTCCGGCGCGCCCAAGATTGCGCCAACGAACGCGACTGCATCATCGAGACAGACCTCTTGCAGGCACGCGAGCCGGGGCCGGCGATCGTATCTGAGATCCATGAGAAGCAGATCGATCTGCTTCTCATGGGCATGAGTTACCGCACCAAGTTCGGGCATTTCGACATCGGCGAAACGATTCCCTACGTGCTCAAGAACGCGCCCTGCCGGGTCATGATCCTGCGGCAACCCTTGGAGACCGAGCCAAAATGAAGGTCCTGATCATGGGCTGCGGCCGGGTTGGAGCGCATCTCGCCACGCTCCTGGAAGCCGACGGGCACGAAGTGACCATCCTGGATGTTGACCCGTCTGGATTCTTGAAGCTGCCGCACACTTTCAGAGGTAATGCGCTTCTCGGCGACGGCACGGACGAGGATTCCCTGCGTAGAGCCGGCATACAAGAGATGGACGCCTTCGTCGCCGTCACCGAGGCTGACAACGCCAACATCATGGCCGCTCAAATCGCCAAGAGCGTCTTCAATGTCCCCAAGGTGGTTTGCCGTGTGTACGATCCGGCCAGAGAAGAGATCTACCGGGAACTGGGTCTTGACACCGTCTGTCCGACGGCGCTCATCGCTCAATCCTTAAGGAAGAGGCTTTCCTAGGTGCAGCCAGGCAGAATGAACGGATAGACCATGTATATTGTCATCGTGGGGGCAGGCAACGTCGGCTATCACTTGGCCAAAGCCGTGCTCAGCAAGGGACACGAGGTACTGCTGATAGATAAGGACGCGGCCACCCTGGAACGCATTGAGGACGAACTCGGGAGCATCGGGTTGCGGGGCGACGGTTGCGAAACCAGCACCCTGGAAGAGGCGGGAACCAGCAGGGCAGACCTTTTCGTGGCAGTGACTGACCAGGACGCCGACAACCTTGTGGCCTGCCAGATAGCCAAACACCGCTTCAAGGTCCCGCGGACTGTGGCCCGCTTGTCCGATCTCAAGAATGACCCACTGTTCAAGAAGCTGGGCGTCGATGTGACCGTCAGCAGCACTATTCTCATCCTGCAGTACATTGAGAGCCAAACCAGCAAGCCGATGTACCTCAGCCGACTGGCGGTGCTGAAGGGCAGTGATCGAGAGATTGTCGATGTCCGGATACCGCCCACTGCCGGGGTGGTGGGCAAGAAGATCAGGGATGTCAGCCTGTCGCAGAACAGCCTTATCATCCTCCTGATCAAGAAGGATGAGCGAATCCAGTTGCCGACTTCAACCTCCGCACTTGAGGCCGGCGATCGGGTGGTGGTTGTCACCGACCGCTATTCGGAGGCCGCACTGCATCAAGCGCTAACCGGTAGCTGAACATGAGTCAGAAGAGCATCGCCTACCTCGGACCTCCCGGCACCAACACCGAACAGGCTGCCCTGAAGTATGACCCAAAGGCTCATCTCATACCGTTCCCAAGTGTCGCCGCTGTAGCGTCTGCGGTGGATACCGGGATCGCGGGCGAAGGGATAGTCCCCATCGAGAACAGCCTCGAAGGATCCGTCAACGACACTCTTGACCTGCTCATTCATGAGTCGCGCCTGCTGATCTCTCGCGAATTGGTGCTGGACATCGAGCATCATCTTCTGGTCAAGCCAGGGACCTCCGCAGCCGGCCTCAAGGTGATCTACTCGCATCCTCAGGCACTGGCGCAAAGCCGACGCTTTATCGAGCGGTGCTACCCGAAGGCCCAAGTGGTGGCCGCCCTCAGCACCGCCGCTGCCGTTGAGGACATGATGGCGTCCAACGAGCCGGCCGCCGCCGTGGGCAATGCCAGAGCGGCCGAACTATACGGCGCACAGATACTGGCGCGCAACATCCAGGACCGCGCACCAAACGTCACTCGGTTCGTCGTCCTGGCCCCCGCCGACCACCCGCCCACCGGCCGCGACAAGACTTCGCTCGCCTTCACCTTTGCCGAAGACCGCCCCGGCCTCTTGTACGAGGTGCTGGGAGAATTCGCCAGGCACAGCATCAACCTGGCCAAGATAGAATCGCGCCCCTCCAAAGAGGCGCTGGGGAGATACATCTTCCTCATAGACCTCGAAGGTCATCGCCAAGACAAACTGATAGGCAGCGTGCTTAAGGAGGTGCAGGCCAAGACTTCGTTCTTCAAGGTTCTCGGTTCATATCCCAGGTACGAGGCTGCACCATGAGGCAGATCCGGGAGCGTATTGACCCTTAGACCACGCAGTCTGGCTCACGGGCCGCTTGATGAAGGAAACGAATGAGGCTCAAGATAGCGAGATGGCGAATGAGATGATTGACAGTGGCCGCACCGGTCATGAGGACGGGTTTGACCTCGACTGGCAAGACGATCACGTTGTGCCCAAGTTCATGTTCCCGGACCTTGAGTTCTTCTTCGAACGCCTGAGTGAGGCCACCTTCGATGCAGTAAGCCCGCGCCCGGGCGAGCGGGTACTGGATGTTGGGTGCGGGAGAGCGAATGACGCCATGGACTTGGCCCGGCGTGGTGGGAACTGCTTGGGATTGGAGCCCTCTGAAACCATGATCTATCATGCCAAGAGGGACATCGCCAGGGACGGGACGGGGGTCGCGCTCCTCCGCGGCATCGGGGAAGACATGCCGCTGAAGAGTCATTCGGTGGACAAAGTGGTCTGCAAAGGCGCCCTCGACCACTTCCCCACACCCGAGAGGGCCATCATGGAGATGGCGCGCGTCGTGAAACCCGGGGGGGCCGTGATCATCACTGTGGCCAACCTAGACGCGCTGGGATTCAGGCTGGGACGAACCTTCTTCGTCAGATTCCGGAAGTTGCTGGGAAGGGAAGAGTCCATCTACGAGAAGATCTGGCAGACGCCCTTCGACCACACCTACCGCTTCGACTACAAGACCCTAAACCGCATGGTCAAGCAGCACATGCACGTCGATGAGTCGATCGGCGTCTCGCTGTTCTTCGCGTCTCCATGGTGGGGAGCCATGCTGTCCAAACTCCCCAGACCAGTATGGCGGACCATCCTCCGAATGCTGGACGCGATCGCCCGCCACGTTCCTTCCCTTAGTGACGGGGTGGTCCTGAAGTGCAGCCTGCGAAGCTCTGGCCATACCCAGCACGGCTGATGTGCTGCAAGGGCCTGATGATGCTAGCGCTTCACCAGTAGCAGCGTAGATACGTCGCCTTTACCCTTGATCTCGACGGTCTCCGCTATTTCGCGCGTGTACTCTGCCACTATGCCATCCACTGCAGGCGTCACCTCAGGCCAGTCATCGAAATGGTAGTCGTGGAATCCCACGGCGCCGCCGGAGACCAGTTGTGTCCATACCACGGCGAAGTCATTTTCCACGTATGACCTCTGGTGGCAGCCATCGATGAAGCCGAAGAAGAACTTCTGCTCCCGCGGGAAGGCCAGGCGACGCGAGTCAACCCTGAGAGTGACCACGTTATCCAATCCCGCTATAGCCTTCTCGTAGATCTCGAACATTGACGGCCCCTCCAGGAATGCCCGGTACACCTCCCCGGCCGTTACTCCTCCCCGCCCCACCGTCCGGTCCACCTCGGGATCAAAAGTGTCAACAGCAAACACCCTCTTCTGGTACTTCTTCGCGAATCTGGCGAGCTTGACCGTGCCCCCACCCATGTAGGCACCGATCTCGATGATGTCGCCTTCTAAGAGTTGGAGCTGCCTGTCTTCGATGAAGCGGATGAGGTTCTCGTATCCAACGTATTCTTCAGGGGACATGAAGACCTTCGATAGTCAAGCCTTCTGCCTTTGCCCACGCGGATATCGCCATGATCACCCCGGCAGATGTCCAGGTGTTCTTCTCCTCGGGCCATATCATCTGGTCTGGCAGCTTGACACCGGTCTCGAACCCGCCGTCGTGGTCCTTCAACTGAAGCATCCAGTTCATCAATTGACTCGCCCGCTCGCGCTCACCGATGCGATAGAGGGACATGATCAGTTCAGAGGTCTCCGCCACCGTGACCCAGGGCGTTCCCGTGACACACTTGCAGCCCCAGTTCTCGACCACGAAATCCTGCCAGCGCTCGCGTATCACCCTTTGCGCCTCTTCGCGGTCAACGACGCCGGTCAGCACCGGATAGTACCAGTTGGTGGCAAACCCCTGGCTGTCCTCTCCGTACCTGTCGAAGCACTCGCGCCGCCGCCGCATGGCATCGAGGAGCCTGGCATTCGCCGTCTCCCAATCAGGTCTCTTCTCACCTACTCTGTCAGCCACCTTCAACCCGCTCCTGATACTCTGCCAGACACAGGTCGACGCAGCATAGATAGCCCCTGGCCAGGTGCCCTTGGCCCCGTTGCAGGCCCACAGGATCTCCCCGCCTGGCTGCTGCATCCCCAGCGCGAAATCGATGGCCGCCCGCACGCTGGGCCACATCTCCCGCAGGAAGTCCTTATCCTTAGTAATCAGGTAGTGATACCAGACTCCCGTGGCCACATAGGTACTGTGATTGGTGTCACGCGTCAGATCCTTCGGCTTGTCGTCCACATAAGCCGAATACCAGCTCCCATCCGGATTCTGCTTCCTCTTCATCCACCGGTAGGCCTTCACCGCACGGTCAAATCGTCCAGTCAGATCTAGTGCAATGGCGCATTCCACGTGGTCCCAGGGATCAGTGATGCCTTCCTCATACCACGGGATGGCGCCAGATGGCAACTGATGCCGACTGATGTAATCAGCCAGGTCGCTAAGCAGTTTGGAGACGTTTTCCATTTTCTCCCTTCCTGGCGTAGATGACGATGCTCTTGGGAAACAGATGGTTGCATACGTCATCCAGCAGCCGAACCGGCTTGGTCCTCGTCTTCAGATCCCAAACCAGAAGACTGTGATACATGCGGGGCACCAGCGCCTTCTCGTTGTTCACGCCGAACAGGCAGCGGAGCAGCCAGTAGATCGAGTGCAACGAGTGCTTGTGCCGGACGGCGAATATCTCCAGGTTGTGGTCCCGCAGGAGTTGCATGATCTGTTTCGCCTTGTATATCCTGACATGCCCACCCGGGTTCCGGCTGTACTGCTTGGATATCCGCCAATATATGCTCTCGGTGAGACGCGTCGGCACGCTGACCGCGATCACACCGTCATCCTTAAGAACCCTGACCAGCTCTGCCACCGTGCTCTTGTCGTCCGCCACATGCTCCAGGACTTCCGAACATATCACCCGGTCGAACGAGCGGTCCTTCAGCGGCAGCTTTGCGGCATCCCCCCTTACAGCCAGCCAACAGTTGCCGTTCCCGTTGCGCTTGCTGTTGTCCGCGGTGTACAGAGCGAACCGGGTCTTCTGCAGGTCGGTCTCGAGCATGTCCAGACCCAGCACCTGGCAATCGTACAGACTGTAGGCCGCCCAGGTGTGCCGCCCGTTGCCGCATCCCACATCCAGCAGCCTCTGTCCTGCCCCCATGCCCATCAGCTCGTAATCAACGGTGAGCATCTGCGATCAACTCCTGGTACACCTCAACCGTCTTCTTGGCAGCCTGTTCCCACGTGAACAGCCTTTCTACCCTGCGGCGCGCCGCCGCACCCATCCGGCGCCGCAGATCCTCGTCAGCCATCAGCCTCTTGAGAGCCGCTGCCAGAGCATCGGCATCAGCGGGTGGCACGAGCAGACCAGCCTCTCCATCCCTGCCTACCACCTCAGGCAGAGCCCCAGCGCTGCTCGAAACGACGGGGAGGCCGCACGCCATCGCCTCACCAGCCGGAAAGCCGAACCCCTCGTAAAGGGATGGCACCACCGCCACCTCGGACGCCGCGTATTGCCTGACCAGCTCTTCATGACTGATCCTGCCCGTGAAGGTCACCGAATCCTGCAGGCCAAAGTCGTTCACCAGCCCAGTGGAGTATTTCCCGTTGGGAGGCCCGCCGATTACGGTCAGCTTCAGGTCCATCTCGTTCCTTAGTAGCGTCATCGCTTTCAGCAGGTGTGGCAATCCCTTAATGGGGCTGTATCCGCCGACGACTATCAGGCTGTTGGGCTTCTTCGGGGTCGCGCCGTTCGTGTGGAATAGTGTGGTATCAATCCCGTTGTAGACAACCCTGAACTTCTCACGCGGTATCCTGAATGCCTTCGACGTGTCGTTGGCGGAGGTTTCCGCCACTGCCAGAATCCGGTCCATGCGCCGCGCCACGAAACGCTGCATGGTCAAGAATGAATACCACCGGTACAGTTTGAACTTCATCCAGCCCTTAGCGTTCCGGATGTCCACGTCGCGGTCCACGGTCACCGGGTGATGAATAGTGCAGACCATCGGTATCTTGAACTGCTTCATCAGCAGCATCCCGTACCCGAGGCACTGGTTATCGTGAAGAACATCAAACCTGCGGTGCCGGAGCAATGACCACAACTTGCGGTGCGCCCTTATGCTGAACGTCAAAGGCTCCGGGAACCCACCGAGCAGCACCGACGCGACTTCATACTGGTTCAGCGGATAGATCAGGCGGAGCGGTTCAGGCGGAAGGCGTCCGGTCCAACTATAGGCATCCATGCTCTCCAGCTTGTGCACCCTGACAGCATCCACTACAACGGGGTGAGGATTGCCTGACAGAAGGTCAACCTCATGACCAAGGTTGACTAATGCCTTGGAGAGATTGTGGATGTAGATACCCTGCCCGCCACCAAACGGATGCCCCCTATAAGACAAGAGGCATATCTTCATGGACAGCAGTACCCCCGGCCCTTCACGTCTGACCAGTCACCTATCGATCCAGGCTGCCATCCCCCAGGCGGCAGCAAGTAAACGTGCACTCACTTCTCGGGGCGCGAAATCTCCCCGAGGGCACAGCACGCTAGTATAACACATTCGTTCTAGGGGAGCCAAGCACAGTTGCGTTTCGAAACCTGGCCCATCAGCAGCGCCTGACATCCTGCACTTGCGGGCCGCATTGTCGTGACACGATGATCCAGCAAGCACGCCGTCGCACAAATGACGCACCGGTTCATTAGCCACGCTACCAGGCGGATGTTATAATCGTTATCGCATCATGGATCGCTCTTCAGTGTTGAGCAATCTGACCGGTGAAGAATGACCTATTCACTTGGTGTCGATATCGGTTCAGTCAACGTTAAGCTGGCGCTGATCGACCAAGATAAGAGGGCAGTCCGCCTCGACTCCGAGAAGGTAACCACCAGTTCGCAGGCCGCAGTCGGCGCCCTCCTTGCCAGGCTGGAGCACGAGTTCCCTTTTGCGGAGATCACCTCCGCTGCCGTGTCCGGTTCCGCCACGTCGGTAGTCCCGAAGGAGCTCAACTGGCTGGAATACAGCAGCTCCCTGTCGATCGCTTCGGGAATTCTTGAGACTCATCCAGATGCCAAGACCATCATTCAGATCGGTGGTCAGAGCTCTTTTGTCCTGGAGCTTGTCGACGGCCTGCGCAAGCCGTGGCGGGTCGCCTCCAATCCTCTGTGCGCCGCGGGCACGGGCATGTTTCTTGAACAGCAGGCCTACCGTCTTGGCATCACCATGCAAGACTTCGCCCGCCTCGCCCTCGAGTTCGAGGGAACACCACCACGCATAGCAGCGCGCTGCAGCGTCTTCGCCAAAACTGATCTCATACACCTGCAACAGAAGGGCGTCCCCATGGGAGCCATGCTCTACGCATTGTGCGGGAGCATTGCCCGCATGGTCGCGGCCCTGAAGAAGGGGCCATTTGAGGAGCCTGTCTACTGTGTCGGCGGTGTGGCCGGGAACGCCGCCATAATCAAGGCGCTCAACGAGGTGATCTCCGCCCGTAACACCACCCAGGTCAAAGTGATAGTGCCGGAGAACCATTTCCACGTCGAAGCCATAGGTGCGGCGCTGCTGGCTAAAGCCTCCGGCAGGAGATCGACCGTTGCCCGGCTCACGGATACGGAAACGGCGCTGCACTACTTCGAGATGCCCCGGCTCCAGCAAGCTGCCGGGCGGAACGATGGCTGGACCCCGCCAGACATCGACGGCCCGTTCAAAGGTTACCTCGGCGTTGATGTCGGCTCAACCAGCACCAAAGCGGTCATACTCGACGAGTCCGGCACGAGGGTCATTGCCAAGAGCTACCTGATGACCGCCGGCAGGCCCATCGACGCCATCAAGGAGGTCTTCCGCAATCTCCTGCGGGACGTCGGAGACAAGGCCAACATCATTGGCGTGGGCGTCACCGGTTCAGGTAGATACCTCGTCGGCAGTTTCATTGGTGCCGACCTGATCAAGAACGAGATCACGGCCCAGACCAGGGCCGCAGCGGAGTTGGATCCGGAAGCAGACATCATCGAGATCGGTGGTCAGGATTCAAAGCTCGTCATAAAGCGCCACGGGGTGGTCGTTGATTACCAGATGAACAAGGCCTGTGCCGCCGGCACCGGCAGCTTCATCGATGAACTGGCCGAGCAGATGGGTGTCAGTGTCAAGAACGGCGATTTCGCCCGGCTGGCCTTCGCGGCGCCGCACACCATAGACCTCGGCACCCGGTGTGCGGCCTTCATGGGGCAGGCGGTGGCCTCGTCCCAGCAGGGAGGAGTGCCGTTGGAGGTCATCGCCGCCAGCTTGGCCAATTCCATCGCCGGCAACTACCTCTCCAAGGTCGTGGAAACACGCAAGCTCGGCGAGAAGGTGATACTCACCGGCGCGGTCTTCTACAACGAGGCGGTCGTTTCCGCCTTCCAGCGCGCCCTGCAAGGGAAATCCACTATCGTCCCTCAACACAAGGAGGTCAGCGGAGCCATCGGCGCCGCGCTCCTGGCGAAAGAGAGGGATAACGGCGACGGCTCCCGCTTCAAGGGATTTCAGAAGGTCATCGACAGCAACCACAAGCTTAGTACTTTCGTCTGCAAGGGCTGCGACAACAACTGCACCATTACCCGCCTCGATATCCCCGGGGAGAAGCCCACCTTCTACGGCAGCCGCTGCGACCTCTATGACAGCACCATCGCCACCAAGGAGAGGGTGGAGACCGCTTTCGACGAGCGGGAGAGGGCGCTCTTCGCCGATTACGCCGAGAGGGATGCCAAGCCGGTCGTCGGAGTTCCCAGGGCGCTTCTGGTCTACGACTACGCCCCCCTGCTCATCGGTTTCCTGAACGCCCTCGGCGCTAGGGTAGTGCTCTCCAGCAAGACCACCAAGCACATTACGGAGATGTCCACGGAGTTGGGATACACGGACAGTTGCTTCCCGGTTAAGCTTCTCCACGGTCATGCCGCCACCCTGCAAGACGTCGACTACATCCTCTATCCGTCCGCCATCCGCCTCGGTCTCAAAGACGGCGACGAGAACCAGAAGTACTCGTGCCCGCTGGTTCAGGCTTCACCCTACATCATCCGTGAGGTCATGGATCTGGAGAGGAAGCTGGTGATCCCGACGCTTGACTTCAGCCATGGTGACGACGATGCCATTGAGAATCTGACCCGTGCTGCGAAACGCATGGGTTTCTCGTCCAGGCAAGGCCGGGCTGCAGCCATAGCCGGAATCGCGGCGCAGAGAAGGTATGAGAGCACGCTGCAAGCCAACGGCCAAAGGCTGCTCCAGGATCTCCGTCAGAGTAAGCAACTGGGCGTGGTCATCTTCGCCCGTTCGTACATGTCTCAGGATTCCGGCGCCAACATGGGAATCGCAGAAAAGCTGGCCCAGCTCGGGGTGGTGCCCATCCCCCTGGACTACCTGCCCCTGTCCTCCGTGAACGTCAAGGAGTATTCCGACCGGCCATACTGGTTTTATGAGGCCAAACACATCGCCGGAGCCGCCATCGCAGCCAGGGATCCTCAACTCTATGGCCTGATTCTGACCAACTTTGGCTGTGGGCCCAACTCGTTCATTCTCAACATTGTCAGAGACATAATGGGTGACAAGCCCCTCGGTCAACTGGAGATTGATGAATATGCCGCCGAGGCAGGCATCGTTACGCGGCTAGAAGCCTTCGTCGCTGTCTCTTATACACATCTCCGAGCCCACGAGACAGCG
>JAUCPZ010000124.1 GCA_030372995.1 Dehalococcoidia bacterium | reverse complement strand
GTTGTCCGGCTGTCGTGTGTCAGTCTCTGCAGGGCCAGGCCCGGAAGGAACGTCAGCCGCACCACGCGGTTCTCGGCGAACCTGGCGCTGAAGCGAGTGAACTCGTACCCGATGGCGGCGATGACCGGGATGAGCACTACGCGGGACACCACGCGCACCCAGATGCTCGAGCTGGGCACCAGTGAGAACACCAGTATGGCGATGATCATCACCGCGAAGAGGAAGCTGGTGCCGCAACGGACGTGGGCCGTTGAGAACTTCGACACGGGCCCGGGCTCAAGGGGAACGTGGTGCTCGTAGGCGTTGATGGTCTTGTGCTCCGCGCCATGGTAGGCGAACACCCTTCTGATGTCGGGTATGAGGTTCACCGCCGCCAGGTAGAGGATGAAGATGACCACCCGGACCAGGCCCTCGATGAGATTGCTGACTATCCAGGAGAAGTCGGGGTCTATCAGGCGGTCGGTTATCACCAGCGGGACCACGAAGAAGACCGCGGCGGCGAAGGCGAAGGAGGCCAGCAGCGTCCCCCACAGGACGGGCCCCGATATCTTCTCTTCCTCCTCCCCCAGGGACACATTGGCCGACTCGAACAGGGCGCTGGCGCCCAGCGCCAGGCTCTCGACCAGGGCCACGACACCCCTCAGGAACCATATCTTCCTGATCCCGGTCTGCGCGTTCGAGACGGGCCTGGTGGTGACGTGGATCTTGCCGTTGGGGCCGCGGACAGCCACCGCCATGCTGCGCTGTCCGCGCATCATGACCCCCTCTATGACTGCCTGGCCGCCGTAGTGGAACTCCTTCAGCAAGCCTCCCCCTCACCAAAAACAGGAGAGCGGAGTCCAATTCTCCGCTCCCTGGAAAGCTCAGCTCTTATAGCCCCTCCGCAGGCACTATCTGGATAATCTACTCTTCCTTCTTCTCGGCCGTCTTCTTGCTGTAGCGCCTCTTGAAGCGCTCCACCCTCCCGGCCGTGTCGACGATCCTGTACTCGCCCGTGAAGAGCGGGTGACACTTGCTGCAAATCTCCGTCTTGATCATCTTCTTGGTGGCGCCGGTGGTGAAGCTGTTGCCGCAGGCACAGGTCACCTTGGCATCGGGGTAGTATGTAGGATGTATCTTTTCCTTCATTTCTCAGTTTCCACCGGATAGACGCTGACTTTCCTCCTGTCCTTGGAGGCCCATTCGAACTTGACCACGCCATCGGTCAGGGCGAAAAGGGTATGGTCCCTGCCCACTCCCATGTTGGTGCCCGGAAGCAGGCGAGTCCCTCTCTGGCGCACCACGATGTTGCCGCACTTGACCGTCTGGCCGGCATACTTCTTCACGCCCAGGCGCTTGGGCTGACTGTCGCGGTTGCCCCTGGTACCACCAGAGGCCTTCTTATGTGCCACTGTGACCCTCCATCTTGTGCCCCCGACCGGCGTGTATCTCCTTGATCGCCAGCTTGGTGTGGTACTGCCGGTGTCCCCTCTTGCGCCGTTCCCTCACCTTGGGTTTGAAGTGGAACACGAGCACCTTGTCGCCGCGGACCTCGTCAACTGCCTCGGCCAGGACCTTGGCCCCCTTCACGTGGGGGTTGCCCACATAGACCTTCTCGTCGCTGGCAACGATCAGGACCTTGTCCAGCTCCACCTTGGCCCCCGGCTCGACGGCCAGGCGGTCGACCTCGATGACCTGACCGGGGGAAACCCGGTACTGCTTTCCTCCGGTTTCAACTACAGCGTAAATGGTCTTCCTCCGCACACAGAGATGCAGACTAAATGTTACCGTTCCCACGCTCACCCTGTCAAGTTGAGGCTTCCTTGACAACCACACTCAGGCAAAGGTAAACTCTCATCTGCGAGGGCCGCCGGAAGGCCGTCTTTCTGCTGTTGCCTGCCTCAACGAAGCAGCTTCCCTGCGGACGATGAGTCGGACTGGTGGCTCGAGCGATCATCGACCGGCCCCGTGGTGTAGCGGTCTAACATGCCACCCTGTCACGGTGGAGATCAGGGGTTCAAATCCCCTCGGGGTCGCCACTGCAATACACCTTCCCCCTTGCCTTCATAGACAAGGTCGAAGAATGGTTTGAAATCGGGTTGTGGTGTAACGGCCACGACCCGTTTCTCTTTGATCCACACCGCCTCAAAGAGACAGGAGGCCAACTGGTTGCGGTGCTCCGGGGTAGCCTTCTCCCAGGCGATGGTGATGTCCTTGAGGAACAGGGCCAGCTTCTCCAGGGTCTGGCTGTCGATGGTGCAGGGGTCGGGCAGCTGCACCAGTTCCCTCTTGTCAGTGGCGGACGTAAACTTTACGAAGATGGCGGGTGAAAATGTTACACCTTGCTAAATAGCAGGGCAGCCTCTTTACTTGGGGCAAGGAGGCTGGCCCATGCTGAGCAAGGAGGTGTTCATT
>JAUCPZ010000123.1 GCA_030372995.1 Dehalococcoidia bacterium | reverse complement strand
CGCTGTCTCGTGGGCTCGGAGATGTGTATAAGAGACAGTTGCCCCACAGGGCGGTCAGGGAAACCTCGGGATACCGGTTATCCACCTGCAGCACGTGCAGGCGGTCATCGCTGGTCAGCACCAGCAGTTTGTTGGCCCGCGGCGAGAATGCAGCCTGCACCGGCTTCTGTTCAAAAAACTTTTTGCGGTAGACCCGGTGCTCGGCCGTAGCATGGAACAGCTCCACATAACCGGTATCGCTCACGGTGGCAAAGCCCTTGCGACGCGGCTCCATGGCCATGGCCAGCCCATTGCGTGCCCTGGCCTCGAACTGGCGGATCTGCGTCAGTCTGGAATTGCCATTCTCGTCACGCACCATGAACCACTGACTGACGGTGCCATCACGGCTTGCCACCAGCAGCGAAATGCCACCGAGCAGGAAGCGGATCTCCTGCACCGGCAGAGGCAGGGCGATCTGCTCAGTCGTACCGTTACGGTTATCGATGACATGGAGGGTCTTGCCGCCCTGCAGAACAAAAATCCACTGTTGCGAGAGATCGATCAGGATCTGCCGGATATCCGTGCCGGCGATTGCCGGCAGGGCCAGCGCGGAAGTTTCCACCGAGCGCTCGCCGTCAAAACTCTCCTCAATGGCCAGTTCAATGCCGGCAAGGCCGGTACCATCATTGGCAATCACCACCACCCTCTCCCCGGCCTGGCGCAGGCTGATCTGGCGCAGCGCAGAGCCTTTGGCCGAGAGCGGCAATGGCTGTTCGCCATAGGGGTATTCAATCCAGGGGGTGATGACCCGTTTCCCCTCGGGATAGGCCGTGCGGTACTGGTGCCTGGCAATGATGGCCGACCCGTTGCTGAGGCCAAACACCATGTAACGGCTCTCTTCGCTATCGATGGCAAAACTGCTGATGGCCACCCCTGGCGCGAGCGGCAACTGCACTGCCTGATTGGCTGAGCCGTCACGGACATTGAAAAACAGAAACTGGCCGGTACGAGTTACCCGCAGCCCGATCTCGTTCTGCTCCTCGACGCTGAGGTAGAGCGTCTCCTGGCCGGCCCCTGCCGGCAAGGCATAGATAGCCTCCTCCTTGACACTGGCCGGCATGAACATCGGCGCCACTTCATAAAGCAGGTAGAGGAAAATCAGCAGGATGGATGCCAGTACCGCCACGCCCCCGGCACCAATGGCATAACCGGCAATCCGGTCTTTCCAGTGGCGGATACGGTTGTAACGGCGAATCCGGGCCGAACCAAAATCAATGACCGGACCGGCATTGCGGCTCTCGGACGGTACGGGGGATGCGGAACGGGATTCACTGGGCATACAGAACCTGATTAAGCTTCAATGATGGCCCAGCATAGTGGCACATTGTGACAAAGATATGACAGATCAAGGTGGCGACGATTCCCTGCAATAAAAAAGCCCTCGCGGGAGGGCTTAAATGCGGAACCGCTGTCGCCGTTCCGGCACTATCGGGGGTGTAAAGGCAATCCGGTCACTGCAACTCAGTTACTGCAACCCTGCCAGAACCTTTTCCACGGTTTTGGCCGGCAGCGGCACATAGCCATCCTTCACCACCACCTGCTGTCCCTGCTGTGACAGCACCAGTTTGACAAACTCACGGGTAATCGGGTCCAGCGGCTTGTTGGGTGCCTTGTTGATATAGATATAGAGATAGCGTGACAGCGGGTAGTCGCCGGAAACGGCATTCTCAGGCGTGGCATCGACAAAAGATTCGCTGACCTTCTTGCTCAGCGGTACTGCACGCACACTGGAGGTCTTGTAGCCAATGCCGGAGTAGCCGATGCTATTGATCGAGGTTGCCACCGACTGCACCACTGAGGCAGATCCAGGCTGTTCATTCACGTTGTTGCGGAAATCCCCGCCACAGAGGGCATGTTCCTTGAAATAGCCATAGGTGCCCGATACCGAATTGCGGCCAAAGAGCTGCAGTGCCCGGTTGGCCCAGGCGCCATCCAGACCGGCCTTGCCCCAGGTGGTGATATCGACCGTGCCGCCACACTTGCGAGTCTGGGAAAAGATGGCATCCACATCGGCAATGGTCATCCCCTTGATCGGGTTATCCTTATGGACAAAGACGGCCAGGGCATCGATGGCGACCGGAATCGCCGTCGGCTTGTAGCCGAATTTGTTTTCAAAGGCTTCCAGCTCCTTGTCCTTCATCTTGCGGCTCATCGGCCCCAGGTTGGAAGTGCCCTCGGTCAGGGCCGGTGGTGCGGTGGAGGAGCCGGCAGCCTGGATCTGGATATTGACGTTGGGATAGACCCGCTTGAACTCCTCCGCCCACAGGGTCATCAGGTTCGCCAGGGTATCCGATCCCACACTGGAGATACTGCCAGAGATGCCACTGGCCTTGGTATAGGCCGGGATGGCGGCATCCACCTTGCTGTCGGCC
>JAUCPZ010000122.1 GCA_030372995.1 Dehalococcoidia bacterium | reverse complement strand
AATGAACCCTTCGAGGCTCACTTCAATACCGTTGATGGCAGCTCCACCGGGGATACTGAGCCCAAAAGAGCCATAGTCCTGCGTGTCGCCGCCGTTGTTGAAGTCAGCTCTCAGCTCATTCGAGGTCCAGGCGTTGTTGGGCGTTACTACACCGGCACCGGCAAGGGAAGCGGTGGGCGCTGCCCAGCCGCCTTCAAAGGAGGCGGAGATGGTGTGGTCGGTGAGAACGTCGGTGAAGGTGTAGCTGTTCAACCTCCCTTGTGAAACACTGTCCACCAGCACATCGGAGGCAATGTAGGTCGGATCAGGAGTTAGGGTGAAGGTCTGGCTGCCTCCCTCGCCAACTATCACGGCTCCGGAAGGCGATATGCTGCCACCCGTGCCAGCGCTGGCGGTGATGGTGTGGGGAGGACCGTAGCTAACGGTAACCTGAATATAGTCGACAGATGCCGTCCTGTTGGCAAAGCCACTCTCGTTGAGTACCGAGAGTGCTACGCCGAAGTTGGGGTCGTTGATATCTGCAGGCGTCCAGGTCGTTCCCCACAGGTCATCCGTCGCGCCGTAGTTGGCTACGGTCATGGTGGTAGGCCAGTCTGCGGCCACGGCGTGATCGGTGCCGACTATGGCCCCAGCTTTGAGTAAGTAGAGATCAGCGTCGTCTACACTGTCTCCGAAAATGTTCGACGAGCTCCGCCGCATGATAGAGACCTGGATTCCGGTGACGACCTGGTCGGATGGAATGGCGAAACCATAGTTCGTGGCTTGAAGGTATTCAGAGGTGGCATTTGGCGTAAGAACTGCAGTCGCATAGTTGGTGTCGTCGGCTGTGATGTAGCCGGGATTCGTCCAGGCGACAGTTCCGGGACCATCCACGCTGGCGCCTGTACCGGCGTTGTTGGGACCCGCTGTGGCCGCCCGTGTCGGCACCCCGGTGTTCAGCACCAGTGCCAGCACCAACACCAAAGTCAACGTCAGTAGGAGCAACGCGGCTGCTCTCAGCATTCTCACGTGTTTGTTGCAGGCGGCGAGGACCGACCTTTGCACTTGTCACCCCCTAGATTTTGTCCCGCAGAAGGCCACCGATACAACATAATGTGCTTCTGCGGGCAGCACTGGTCATAATATGACCAGACGAGAAGGCGCTTGTCAAGACCTTGTTTGGCAGCCGTTCGCCCGCGATTGTTGGTCTATGCCTGCGCAGCAGCCGTACCGTGTCTGCCCGACAGTGTCAGGGAGGAGGCTCTATCGCTGCCGGGCCCCGACTATTCCCGGCAGGGTTTACCGCAACATGGCCTGGCCGCCGTCCACCATCAGGGTCTGGCCCGTGATGTAGTCCGAGTCCGGGCCGGCCAGGAAGACCACCGCCCGGCCGATGTCTCTCTCACAGTCGCCCATGCGCTTCAGGGGGATCATGGCTACGATGATGTCCAGCATGCCGGGATTGGCCTTGCCCCACTCCAGCATGTGCGGGGAACCAGCCATGGGACAGATGACATTGCAGTTGATCTTGTACTGGCCCCATTCGTGACAGGCCACGCGCGTCAGTGCGCGTATCCCCTCTTTGGCTGCAGCATATGCCGCCCAATTGCTGTGGCCCTCCAGCCCGGCGGCTGAGCCGAAGTTGATGATCTTGCCGCCATGCTCCTTCATGTATGGGAAGCATTCCTGCATGAAGTAGAACGTTCCCATGAGGCCGGTGCCCAGCGCGAGTTGCATATCATCGTCAGTAGTGTCCTGGAAAGGGACGTCGTTCCGCATGGCCTGGGCCGCGTTGACCAGGATGTCCACCGTGCCGAACTCTCTCACCGCCGCCGCGACCACGGTTTTCACTTGGTCGCGCCGGCTGACGTCACAGGTGACCGGCACCGCACGGCCACCTATGGCGGTGATCTCGCCCGCGGTCCGCTGACAGGCGGCCCCTTGTATGTCCGTGAGCACCACTGAAGCGCCTTCCTTGCTCAGTGCCAGAGCTGCGCCGCGCCCGATACCCTGCCCCGCGCCCGTGACGATTGCCACCTTACCATCCAGGATTCCCATTCTCTTGATACCTCCGCTTCGCAATTCTTTGCTGACTGTGCCCAAGCCCGTGTTACTAGTGACTACTCCGACGGAACCAGCAAATCGTCGGCGCTCAGCCACCTCGATCCCCATATGGCCACCGGGCTCCCCGCGGGACCCTCCAATGCCGAATCGGGCAGCATGTTGATGTATTTCGAGATGCCCGAGTACAGCTCCTCATACTCCCTGGTCGAGACCAGGAAAGCCATGGTGAGCCTGAGGGGCACCGCTTTCACGACCACTCTTTGGTTCGTGCGCAGCCTGGCCTTGACGTCCGAGAGTGGAGGCGAGAAACACTCCCCGGCAATCACTACTGCTCTGTCGGCAGCATCCTGGAGCAGCAGCAGGCCCATGCCATCCGGAATCTGGAGGGGGGTCGATGGGCCTATCAGGTCGGCTGCGAGATTCCCTTCCAGGGAGACGTAAGACCCTTGGTAAACGCGCCAGTGTGAGGTGAGGTCCGACACGGAGACCGTGCCGCTGTCGCTCACTTTGACTTGGACCTGCCTTTGGAAGCTCCCGGCCGCGTCCGTTGCTGTGAAGGTGGCATAGTGATAGCCTTCTGCCAATGATGCGGTATCCCAATTTGCTGTGGCGACGGCCCAGGGTCGGCCGTTCTCAACAACCATGGCCCTTGTTTCACCATCATCTATCTGGTAGCGCGCTTCATTTACAGGGCCATTGAGAGTGTGTATCTTCACGGCCATCTCGACTTGTCCATTCACGATCGGAGTCAGCCCGGGGTCGATGGTCCTTTCCTGCCCCGTTCCCTTGTACAGGCTGTCTATTTCCTCTCCTCGTACAGAGACTATCCGGTAACCAGCGGGCTTCCCGTCCGGGTTGGCCCCGTGCCACCATTCCCCACTGACGGCACCGGTGATCTGTTCGGAGACATCGGCGGCGTCAGTCATTATGTCCTGATGCAGATGCCCGCAGAAGAGCTTCACCGAACGGCCCTTCAGCGCGCTCAGGACCTCGTCCCGGTTCTTCCAGCTTGCCGTGGGTCCGTGGAAGAAGATGAGCAAGGGGCGGTCCTTCCTGCGCTTGACGTCTTCTTTGAGCCATTGAAGCTGCGTGGCGGATATCCGATAAACCTGTTTCCCGTCCACGAGATCGTTCGGGTCGAGAATGATGCAGTGGTACTGGCCCCAGTCAAACGAATAGTAGGTGGGTCCAAAGCGGGCGGTGAACAGGCCCTCGGCGTAGCCGGGGTCATTAGAATCGACTTCATTGCGGGAGATGCCGACCACATCATGGTTGCCGACGGTGTTGTAGATGGGCATGCTCAACACAGACGTCAAGTTGTCGTAGATGGCGAACCACCGCTCCGCTTGAGCAATCGTGGCGCCGTTGCCCTCGGCGATCAGATCTCCCGTAGATAGCACGAAGGCCGGGGCCATATTGTTCAGCTCACCGACCAGCTCCGCCACCGCGCCGGCGACGTCTTCGTCCACATGTATGTCGGTAATCTGGACGAAGGTGAAGTCCGACGAATCCTTTTCCGGCGTGTGCTTGAGGCCAAAGTCGGCGTTACCGCTGGAAATCGCTGCGTACCACCCGCGGGTGGGTGTGTAGTCCCGCGGTGTGGTCATGAAGATGAAGGATCCTTCAGCCGGCAGGTTGTATTCACCCGAGCTGTTGGTCGATCGGCAGTACGTGCCGTTGGACACCAGGACTCCCTTGACACCCTTCTCACCCTCGTCCCGGATGCCGTTGGCGTTAGCGTCATCGAACACGGTGCCGGATATGCCGTTGGGGAACTCCAACCCGGAGGAGCATGCGGACGCGCCTGGCATGGCCGCAATGGCGACGAGCAGGAGCAAGAGTAAAGCTTTCTTGATCATCAGTTTTCCATGTCCTGTGGCTGTCACCACCTGGGTGCCGGTGACATCACTGCAGCGCCGTCTGCGCTGATTGCGCTGTCATGATAGCACACGGCACTTCAGGCAATCCAACGAAGCCTGAACTTTCAGAGCGGGAGACTCAGATCTGACGTAGCATTTCCCGGTGCCCGTCCATTTTTGACAACGGCTGGTTGCCGCGCAGATAATAGCCCGTCGTTTGTACGGCGCTGTTTGATGATGAAGAAGATTGTGCTGGCTTCGGCGTCCCCGCGGAGGAAGGAACTTCTGGAGCAGATCGGTCTGCGGTTTGAGGTCGATCCGACCGATCATGATGAGGTGCGGACGACGGCCCTGGGCCCACACGCAACGGCCCGCAGAATCTCTTTGGGCAAGGCCAAGACTGCAGCGCGGAAGCACTGCGATGCCCTGATAATTGCCGCAGACACGCTCGTTGTCCTGGGCGATAGAGTATTCGGCAAGCCGCGCACGATTTCCCAGGCGCGGGAGATGCTTCGGGCTTTGAGTGGCAGGGTGCATTCCGTGGTCACCGGATTCACCGTCCTCGATGCCGGGACCGGCAAGGCAATTTCGCGCTCCGTAGAAACCAAGGTCTGGATGAAGAAGTTGACGATGGAGCAGATCGACGCCTACGTCCGGACCAAGGAGCCGCTGGGCAAAGCGGGGGGCTACGCCATCCAGGGGCGCGGGGCGGTCCTGGTGGATAGGATCGAAGGGGACTACTCCAACGTGGTTGGTCTGCCTCTGAGCGCAGTGGCGGAAGCTCTGAGAGAGTTCGGGGTCAGCGTTCTACGCGATAGGGGCGAGTAAGCGGCATACACTCAGACGTCAACTCTGAAACGCGCTTCATGCTGATCGAGCGATGACTCCCTGCCCCGCCGCCTCCCCGGCCACCCACCCGGTAGAGAACGCCGCCTGCAGGTTGTAGCCGCCGGTGTCAGCGTCCAAATCCAAAACTTCCCCACAGAAGTACAGGCCCTTGACCAGGCGTGAGGCCATGGTCTTCGGGTCGATTTCATCCAGCGATACCCCGCCTGCTGTCACCGTGGCCGAGGCGATGGGCAGTGGCGCCTTGACGTTGAAGCGGAGCGACTTCAGGAGGTGGGTCAGCCGTTCCCTCTCCAGCGCCGTGATCTGGTGGCCCAGCCGGTCGGGCGGCAGCCCAGCCATCTCCAGGAGTGGATCCACTAGCTTGTGCGGAAGGAGCGCATCAAGGAGGTGCCGCAGAGAGCGCTTCCCGTACCGGTCAAATTCGCCCTGTAGCCGCTGCCCCAGTTGGCTCTGATCGAGCTGTGGAAACAGGTCGATGGCCACGCTGACAGGGCCACGTTCCAGGGCATCGACTATCGCCAGGCTCATCAGCAGCGTGATGGGTCCGCTGATCCCAAAGTGGGTGATCATCATCTCGCCGGTGCGGCTCTCGATGACGGGTTTGGGCGGCCTCCGGCCGGCTATGCCGCGCCCGTAGTCCCCGGCCAGCTTCAGGGACGGGTCGATGCGGTCGGCTTCGCACTGGTACGCAGTGAGGCGGACGTTCTTCAGTGCGATCCCCTGCATGCTCTTGGCCAAGTCGATTTCCATGACCACTAGGGGCACGAGGGCCGGCCGCAGCTTGACGATGGTATGGCCGAGCTCGGCGGCCAGGCGGTAGCCGTCGCCGCTGGACCCGGTCTCGGGATAGGACGCGCCGCCGGTGGCCAGGACCACGGCGGCGCCTGGCACGGTCTCCTGACCGATCTCCACGCCGGTAACCTTCTGCCTGTTGACGCATATGGCGCTCACTCTGGCATTGTTGCGAAGGCGTACACCACCCTCTTCCAGGTAACGCTGCAGGGCAAGGACCACGTCCTCAGCCCTGTTTGAGGCAGGAAACACGCGTCCATCGGGTTGCGTCTTGGTTTCGACGCCGTACCGCCCCAGCAGGGACAACAGGTCGTCGCGGAAGAAGCGTTGGAAGGCGCTGTAGAGGAACCGCCCATTGGGGCCGTACATGTCCACAAAGTCGTCCAGGTCCTTGGTGTTGGTGAGGTTGCAGCGCCCGTTCCCGGTGAGGCGCAGCTTGTTGCCGGGACGATTGGTCCTTTCCAGCAGAAGAACATCTGCGCCGATCTCTGCAGCCCGGCCGGCAGCCATCATTCCCCCGGCGCCGGCACCCACGACCACGATTTGCCGCTTCATTGGGACAGATTGTATCACCAGCCGTCGTCAAGATTCCCAGCTCCAAGGTCGCTCGACGCCAGACCCCATGAGCCTGGGGTCTTCGGCCTAGGGTCTTGTGCTTCGGATTTCGTGCTTCACAACTGGTGGCTGGGGTGTCGGCTGATTGGCTCTGCGAGAGGCCGTGGTGCTACAATTCATGCAAAGCAGTCAAGCCAGGCTCGGTGCAATCATATCGGGCCAGCTAGTGGTCTGGGAACGTTGAATTGGCATCAGGAGAGTTGAGGAATGGCCGAAAGGACGAAGAAGACGACCAGGGCGAAGGACATAGTACGCATTACGGAGCGTGCCGCGAATGAGTTGAAGGCCATTCGGGCGGCCAACTCGAGAGACAGAAGCCACCAGCTACGGATTGACATCGAAGGTGAGGGATACGGCCTTTGGCTCGGCCCGGAGCAGGAGGGGGACACGGTGGTGTGCAGTGAGGAGACCGTTCTCCTTCGGGCGACGCCCGACGTCACTAGGCTCTTCCGGAAGACCAGCATGGTGGTGGACTGCACGGACCATGAAGATGGTCCCCGGCTGGTTGTCTACCCTGAGGACGATCCTCCGCCGGAGCTTTCGAAATCAGGGAAGACGCGCCGGTCTGCCAAAAAGCCAGGCAAGACCAAGAAATAAGAGCGGCCGGCTTCAAGTCCGCGGCCCGGCTACCCGCCGATGAGCTTACTCTTCAGGCGCTGCCACCATGACGTGCGTAGCTGTGTCTGCCGCGGTGCCTCGAGCATCTTGATATTCTGAGTCAGGCCGGCGATGATGGCTTCCAGACGGGAAACCTCATCCCTGAGAAAAGCGATCTCGTCGCGAAGGATATCGACCTCATCTCTGAGGGCCTCCTCAATGGCTGCTGATGACCGGACCAGGTTCATAGTGGCCGCCACTCCGGCGGCGTCGGCCTGGACGCTGTCCCCGCCATTGTCCCGGTGTCCAGCCGCCAGTCTGGACTCGTCCAGGATGACCAGCCACTGCCCATCCACGTTCTTCTGCGCCTTGAGGCTACCCCGCTTGATGCGCTTCCTGACGGCCTCGGTTGATATGCCGAGTATCCTCGCTGCCTCGCCGATCTCCAGGGTGCGTTCTGCCATCTGAATCGACTCTGCCTCCTTCGTGTCCTTTCTCCATCCGGTGAGTAACCATCATAGCATGTCGTTGGATCGGCAACCAGACGGCAGAGGAGAGAAGTTCCCAAAGAAGAGGTATGCGGATGTCACGGCAGAGGGTGCCAGCAAGCGAACAGACGGGAACTCTCCTTGGCCTCCAAAGGCGGTTCGGTGACACGGCATTCTTCAGTGGCCCTCGAGCATCTGGGGTGGAACCTGCACCCGGGAGGGGGATTGGCTGGGCTTGGTACCTCGCCTGGCAGGATGATCCTCGCTCTCTTGGTCGTGGGATCCGGGATGGGTGTGGAAAGGACCAGCGCTTGAGTGTAGGGATGTCTGGGATCGTGGAATATGTCGAGGGGCTTCCCGATCTCCACTATCTTCCCTAGGTACATCACTACGATGGTATCGCAGACACTCTCAGCCACTGTGAGGTTATGGGTGATATAGAGGTAGGTCAGATTCTGACTGTGCCTGAGGTCCTCGAGGAGGTCCAGAATCTGAGCCTGCACGGATACGTCCAGTGATGACGTCGGTTCATCCAGAACCACGAAGTCCGGGTTGGTGGCGAGCGCGCGGGCAATGGCTATCCGCTGCCTCTGCCCACCGCTGAATTGATGAGGAAAGCGGCTCATGTGCTGTTCGGGTAAACCGACTTGACGCAGTATCTCCGCCACTCTCTCTGTGGCCTGTTTGCCGCGCATCAGACCGTGTACGGTCAGCGGTTCAGCGATGATGTCCCTGATCTTCATCCGCGGGTTGAGTGAGGTGTAGGGGTCTTGGTGTACGAGTTGCATCTGTCTCCGCAGAGCCTTGAGCTTCTTCCCGGAGAAGACGGCCAGGTCGTGTTCCCGCCGGAGAGCTTGCAGTTGGCGCCGGCTGTCGGTCGACCGTTCCAGGGCAGCTATCTGCCCGATTATGTCGGGCGGCGCATTGAAGTAGATGTGCCCTGAGGTAGGAGGAATGAGACGCAGTATGGTCTTGCCAAGCGTGGTCTTGCCACAGCCGGACTCGCCGACGAGGCCTACCCATTGGCCGCGCCCGATGGTGAGATTGACGCCATCAACGGCCCGGACAGCGCCAGCGCGTCTCTGGAGGACGCCTTTGAGGATAGGAAAGTGCGTCTTCAGATCCCGCACTTCAAGCAGGTTGGCCACTGTTCACTCCACTGCAGACATGACAGGCGACAAAATGCCTCGGCTTCACCTCCCGCAACGGCGGTACCTCTTTGGCGCAAGCTTCGATTCGGACGTCACAACGGGGATGAAAGCGGCATCCTGGGGGAAAACTGAGAGGGTCCGGGATGAACCCCGGAATTGAATGTGGCTCCTCACCGGGCTTGGGTACTGCGGCCAGCAGTGCTCTGGTGTAGGGATGCAGCGGCTCCGCGAAGAGGTCTGCGGTCTGGGCCAGTTCGCACATGCTGCCGGCGTACATCACGCCAATCCGGTCGCAAATCTCAGCAGCGACTGCCAGATCATGCGTTATGTACAGAATCGATGACTTCCTGTCGACCTTCAGCCGGCGGAGCAATTCCAGAATCTGTGCTTGGACGGTTACGTCCAAAGACGTCGTCGGCTCGTCGGCGATGAGAAACCTGGGCTGACAGGAGAGCGCCATGGCGATGACGCAGCGCTGCTTCATGCCACCACTCAGCTGGTGAGGATGTTGCCGGGCCACCCGCTCCGCGTCAGGTATTTCGACCTGCTTCAACATTGTCACGGCTGTCTTTCTCGCTTCATCTTCAATACGCCACAGAATCCTGCGTAACAACGGGATCCGGCCAAGAATTCTGGGCAATGTCGTTTCGGGCTTCTGGTCCATATGGTGATACAGGCTTTTCTCCATGACCCACGCAGGACGGAAAACGACCCGCAGGGATGTACTGCCCTCGTCCAGCAGCTTCGTGACTGTCTTAAGTGCCTCACGGACCATCTCCTGATGGCGGTGCAGGAGAATGACCTCGGCAATCTGTTCGCCGATGGTGAAGACGGGATTGAGGGCAGCGCTGGGCTCCTGGAAGATCATTGATATTTGGCTGCCTCGGACGGCGCGCATCTCGGCTTCACTTATCTTCAGGAGATCGACTGCCTCCGAGTCGCCATCGGCGTTGAAGAGGATGCTGCCGGATTCTATCTTCCCCGGAGGGGGTATCAGGCGGAGTATGGACAGCGCCGTCATAGTCTTGCCACAGCCCGTCTCGCCCACCAGCCCCAGCGTCTCCTGCTGCCCGACGGCCAGGTCAAGGTTATCCAGGGCCAGAACAACTCCTTCGTAGGTGTAGAACCGCACCGTCAGGCCGTCTATCTTGAGTAGTTCCTGCATGGCTATCTCCGGACCAGACGTGGATCAAGGATGTCTCGGAAAGCGTCACCAAGGAGGTTCCACCCGAGGACAAAGAACAGTATGAACAGGCCGGGGATGGTTACAGTGTACCAGTACAAGAGCGGACTACCGGGCGGGCCAACAATCCAATTCCGGGCGAACTGGATCATCTGTCCCCAGTCAGCGTAACCTACCGGTGTTCCCAGTCCTAAGAAACTGAGCGCTGCCGCTGAGAGCACCACCGCTCCAATGTCCAGAGACGCCATAATCAGCGCCGGGTAGATGGAGTTGGGCAGAATGTGACGGGCGATGATGCGAAAGGACGAAGCACCCACACCGCGGGCGGCCTCGACATAGTCCTCCTCGCGGATGGCCAGGATGTCACCCCTGACCAACCGGGCATACGAAGGCCAGGAGACAACGGTGATGGCAATAAGTACACTTCTCAGACCGGGACCAAGGGCAGCAACAATCGCCATCGCCAGTATCAGGGAAGGAAATGCCAAGAAGATGTCGGTCACCCGCATGATGACCTCATCAATGATTCCGCCGAAGTAGCCTGCTAGGCTGCCGAGGACAATACCGATCGCGAGGACAATTCCAATCACCGCCAGGCCTATCTTGAAAGCAGAACGGGTGCCCCAGACTACGCCGTAGAAGATGTCATATTGGCCCTCGGTGGTACCGAAGTAATGCTCCCGACTGGGTGGCTGGGGTATGGGAGAGTATCCATCCCGAGGTATTATGTACGGGTCGCTGTGGCCCTCAGGAGGCGGTGCGATCAGGGGCGCAAAGATCGCAATAATGACGAATATGCCGATGATGACTATGCCCGCCATCGAGAGCGGATTGCGGCGCAACTGGTGCAGCATGAATCGCCAGTCGGTCATTTGGCTCTGCCTCCCAGCCTGACCCTGGGATCTATCCTGGCGTAGAGCAAGTCCACTACCAGATTGGCCAGGACGAACACTGTGGCGGTGAACAGGGCAAAGCCGAGGACGGTGGGAATGTCCAACTGAACCGCAGACTGCCAGGCCAGCCAGCCCACACCCCTGAAATTGAAGATGGTCTCGGTAATCACGACCCCGCTGATGATAGCCGCGAACAGGTATCCTGAGACAGTCAGCACCGGAATGAGGGCGTTTCGGCGGGCATGCTTGTTGATGACTGTCTTCTCATCTAGGCCTTTCGCGCGGGCGGTGAGAACATACCCCTTGCCTAGTGACTCCAGCATGCTGGAGCGCATCAGACGCATGATGAAAGCCAGATTAACCACGGTCAGGGTGACCACAGGCAGCACCAAGTGTCTCAAGGCATCGACAAGAACGCGGAAATTCCCGTTGAGGATGGCATCGATGGTGTGGATGTGGGTGTATTGGTGGAAGGCATCCGAGTTCACCAGGAGGCTCACATCGGTGCTCAGTCTGCCAGGAGGGAATAGCCCCGAGAAGTAGCCGTAGAAGATCATCAGCAGCATCAGGCCAAGCCAGAAAGTGGGGAGTGACCAGCCGATGATGGCGCCCACCCTGGACGCATGGTCAATGACCTTATCCTTGTTGGCGGCGGCCTTGCTTCCCAGGAAGATGCCGCCGAGAATGATCAGTGGTGTGGCGAAGATGGCCAGCTCCACTGTGGTGGGCAGGAACTTCAAAATGGCCTCCCCGACCGGCGCGGCGACGATTTTGCACCAGCCCAGGTTGCCATGGAACAACTGGCTCAACCAGGTTCCGTACTGTTGCCAGAAGGGGTCATTCAGACCGTACTTGTCGACCACTTCGCCCAAATGGGCCAGTTGCTTGGGGTCTTTGATGTAGAGCGTGGCCCTCTGAAGTGGTGAGAAGAGCTGCACCACTCCGAAGATGAGCAGACTCACCCCGAACATCACCGGGATAAGGAGCAGCAGCCGCCGAACTATGTAGGCTCTCAGCTCCAACGCCTAGCCTCCAGTCTATCCTGTGCGAAGGGCTCCCCCTCACGGCTGTAAGAGGGAGCCCTGCTTCTCATTTCCGTGGCTTCGCCACCACCTCGATTGGCCCCAGGCTAGTACCCCTTGCTCAGAGTGTTGTAATGGCCGACCTGAGACGGATCGATGGGGTTGAAGATGTACCCCTTGATCCAGTCCTGGAAGTACCGCCGTCCCAGGATCTGAGCTAGCATTATGCCAGGGGCATCATCGTGGTAGATCTGCTGCAACTCGTAGTAGATGTCCTTTCTGGCATCCGGATCAGTTTCCCTGACCCCCTCCTCGATCAACTCGTCAACGCGGGGGTTGTTGTAGCCCTGAATCCCCGAATAGGCGCCTCCGCTGTGCATGAAGGGATGGAAGAAGTTGTGGGGATCCGGATAGTCTGCCTGCCAGCCAATCTGGAACATGGGCACAAGGCCGCTGAATATCTCGTCCAGGATCAGGGACCACTGAGACTCCAGCACCTCGACCTGGAACTTGGAATTGACCTTTTTCACATTGTCCCTCAGGATCTGACAGGCGGTCTGCCTGGCCAGATTGCCGGTGTTGTAGAGGAGGGTGAACTTGAAGCCCTTTTCCCACACCTGTCCGCCCCAGGCCGCTTTGAAGTGTTCCTCCGCCTTCGCCAAGTCTAGGCTATACTTCTCCTGGTCGGGATTCCTGTAAGGAAGCCCTTCGATTGCCGGAGAAGCTACCTGCTGGGCTTCGCCGAGAAGGGCCTGCTGGATGTAGGTCTCCCAGTCGAAACAGTAGGTGAAGCCCAACCTGACATCCAAATCGCTGAAGAAGTCCAGTGGGATGCCGTTGCCATCGAGTTTCCCGCTGCCAACCCGAGTGCTCTCCTCCCCGATCTGGAACTGGAAGAAGAAGGCGTCCGCCACCATCTGCGGGAGGTCCTTGTAGACCTTCAACCCCTCGACCCCCTCAAGTTCGCCTATGTTGGCCCGGGGCACATAGGCATGATCAACATCCCCGTTCAGCAGCTCGAGCTTCCGGGTGGTCCACTCATCGACGATCTTGTAGATGAAGGTCTTGATGCTGCCTTCCTTGCCCCAATAGTCGTCGTTCCTTTCCAGGACGATTTCCACACCCTTATCCCAGCGGCTCAGCTTGTAGGGGCCAGTGCCGTTGGCAACATCGTTCAGGGGCGTGGCATTGGCCTCAGGGTTGTTCAATGCCTCATATGACGCCTGAGTGCCGTCCCAGTCGCCCTGCGCGATGCACCACTCCTTGTCTACAATCGAACCCCAGGAGCCAGTCAGGACGTGCAGGAACGGTGCGAATGGCGTCGGCAGGTTGAACTGGACCCAGTCGCCATCCACTTCGACGGCGTCCTTGATATCCTCGAGTGGCACCACAATGTTACCCTCGTCGTCCCACGTATGGGAAACGCCCAACAGGGGCTCGAGAATCAAAGCCTGCGGTCCACCAACGTAGTCCTGGACCATGCCCCGCTCAAAACTGTACTCCACATCCTCCGGGGTGAGGTCGTTGCCGTTGTGGAACTTGACCCCCTTGCGAATCTTAAACCGGTAGGTCTTGCCATCGTCAGAGACGTTGTACTCAGTGCACAGTATCTCCTTGAACTTATCGGTTCTCTCGCCGTCGTAGTAGATCAGGGGTTCGTAGATCGCCTGGATCTGCTCCGCACTCGCGGTGTCGTAAGCATAGGCCGGATCAAGGGAATCAGCGTCCCCAATTTGATCCTGGATGAAGGTCTCGGGGTTCTTGATTTCCCGTTTGCCCTTCTCCTCTGCGCAGGCCGTGGACATGACCATGGCCAGGATGATCAGCGCTGAAAGTACAAGCCAGACGATGCTGATTCTCTTTCTACTCATAGATTGCCTCCCTTCCTAAGTTGATAAGGCACAGATCGCCACCGAATGCGAGCTGCAGGTGTGTCTGTCGTCTCACGCTCGTGCCGGCTGCACCTCCTTTCCCCAAATAACCGCTTCGAGACGGCCGAGCACGCGGTCTTGCCACCAATGCTTGGCCGTATCACTCCAAACTGAACCGGCCGGTGACTAGAGGAGAGAAGCCTGAAAACCCGAAGGACATCGCGGACTGAGCTTCCCCCCAGGTAGGCTCATTGCTTTCGAATCTACTGCAGTCTGGCGCTTTTGTCAATGTCATGTCATCCCCACGGTGCCACACTGCAGGTTTCACCATGCATGATCTGATTGGAGTGTCCTAGACGGAGAGCCTGCTCACCGTCTAGGACACTCACTTGCAGGGGGTAACGCATTTCGTTGGCTCCTGCGCTGGAGTCGTTTGGGGGTCGTGGCTCATACAGCGCCGCGACTGTGCTACCCGGGCATGACGCCCTACACGCGTCTTCTGATCAGCGGGCCGAAATCCTGTTCCCCCCGGCCACCAGCGATGTCAGAGCCCCGCCCCCCGCGATGCAGGCCCCGGTGATGTAGGCCCACTGCAACCCGCAGAGGAACTCCCGGATCTCCGCTTCGCCATAGGCGCCTGCCTGCAGTGAATGGGTCACGGGGGCACAGTGATACAGCACTGCCCCGGCTACGGCTATGCCCAGGACCATGCCCACGTTCCTCATGGCAGCCAGTATGCCGGAGGCGATGCCGAGGCGTGGTGGAGGCACGCTCCCCATGACAGCGCTGTTGTTCGGACTCTGAAACAGGCCCGCCCCGGCGCCCGCGATAGCCAGCCGCCAGGCCACGTCGGTGGCGTCGGAACCAACCTGAAGTCGGCTAAGGAGCATAAGCCCCGTGGCTGAAACGCACATCCCGCAGAATGCCAGAGGCCTGGAACCGATCCGGTCGGAGATGGCACCGCTGAGAGGCGCCACGCACAACGTGGCCACTGGCGACGCCGCCATGATCAGTCCTATCTTCAGGACGTCGTAGTCCAGCACAATCATAAGATAGAAAGGGGTCAGGAAGACGATGGCATATGTGGCCATGAAGCTCAGCAGTGCGCTCAGGTTGGCCAGGGCAAAGACGCGATTAGTGAATAGGGACAGGTCAAGCATCGGCTGGCTGGCCCTCTTCTCAACCCAGATGAACGCGGCTCCTGATACACACGCAGTTGCCACCAATGCAAGCGATGACGGCGCTGTCCAACCCCATTCGTCTCCCCGGTTGGCGTAGAGGAGCAGGCTGGTCAGCAGCACGAATGCCGTGGCAGCGCCCCAGACATCGAGGCGCTGGCCAGGCTTCCGGACTCCTTGTGGAATGATGCGGTAGCCCCAAGAAACCGCCGTAATCCCGATGGGCACGTTGATGAAGAAGACATAGCGCCAGCTCAGATGCTGTGCGATCAATCCGCCCAGCGTTGGCCCGAGCCCCAGCCCGACGGCGATGCTGATGGCGTAGACGCCCATCGCCTTGCCCCTCTCCTGCGGCGGGAACGCCGTGGTGACTATCGCGTAGCCGACTGACATCATCATCCCCGCTGCCAGCCCCTGCAGCGATCTGAAGCTTATCAGCATCCAGATACTCTGGGAGGCCCCGCACAGGATGGATGTTGCGGTGAAAGCAGCCAGGCCCGAGAGGTAAACCTTTCTGTAGCCGATCATGTCTCCCAGACGGCCATAGAGTAGTATGAGGCAACTGATGGTCAAGAGGTACACGGTAGGCACCCACTGCGCGATGGAAATGTCGGTGTGGAAGTACCTCGTTATCGAGGGAAGAACGGTGTTCACGATACTGCCGTCGAGGGGCCCCATGATGCTGCCCAGCATGACGGCGGCAAGCACGGCCCACTTCCCGTTGGGAGTTCTGGCCTTTGACTCCACGCTTGACTGAGACAGGGCCATCATTGCACCCGCCGGCCGCCGGCGTTCTCAGGCCAAACCGGTTGCAGCACAGCCCACTGCTCCGGGCAACTCCTGATATACTTCTCCATCACGCCGATAACCTCTCTCATGCACTCGGCCACGGCGCCGCTTCCGCTGGATGTCGCCTGGATGGGTGGCTCAACGTAGACGTCATATCGCCCGTCATCGCGGCGGATGCTGAAAACAGGAATGATGGCGGCTCCGGTGCGCAGGGCAATTCTCACGGCGATATCCGGGAGGCGTGTCTCTGCGCCGAAGAAGATCGCCTTCGGGGCCTCACCCGTGACATCGCGGTCACACGCAATCAAGACTATCTCACGGTTACGCAGTGCTCTGGTCATGATCTGAAGAGCGCCCGCCTTGGCCGGTATGATGTTCAGGCCCTTGTTCCTCCGCAGCCAGACCACATGGTTCAGCAGTTGCTCGGGTTCCAGCGCCTCGACCAAAATGGTGGTCGGCACCGAATGCACCGCCAGCAGTTGGACCGCCAGGTCAAAGCTGCCGAAGTGTGCCGTGACCAGCATCACCCCTTTGCCGCTGGCCAGCGCGTCGACGACATGGTGAACGCCGTGTGGGGTGACCAGCCTCCGGATCTCCTCCGGCTTCATGCGTGGTATCTTGATAAGGTCGAAGTAGTTCTTGGCGGTTGTCCTCAGCACTCCGCGGACGGCCCGCCGGATCTCTGCGCTGGCTGATTCCGGTCCGAGCACGTGCCTGATATTGCCGGCCACGCGCTGCCTCAACCTCGGGCAGAGCGCATAGACGATATCGGCCGCAATCGTGGCAATGACGTAGCCGATGCTCTTGGGCAACCGCGAAAGGGTAAGTTCTGCCAGCAGGAATGCATAGTATTTCGCCATGAGGAGATCACCCGGGAGGGCGGCACGGTAGTAGCAGCCCTGTCCCGTGCAGCTTCGGCATGAACAGGAGAATGACGGTTCGGACAGCATGGGTGCTGGCTGAGTGTCCGGGTTGCCGGATTCGCGTTTGCCACGGCGGGCCTGAGGCCAAATCAGTGCGAATGAGCATTCAACCTGTCTTCGAACTCTTCTCGGGTGAAGACGTATTCTTGAGTGCCGTAGCATTCCACGGCGAATGAGGCACAGACGCTGCCCATCCGGGCGGACGTTGTGACATCCAACCCCCGGGCCAATCCGGTGAGGAGGCCGCCCCTGTAGGAATCGCCGGCACCGGTTGGATCGACGACCTGTCTGGGCTTGACGGCAGCTATGGGGGTCTCTCCCCGTGGAGTGCAGACGCGGGATCCCTGGTCTCCGAGGGTGGTGATCAGGGTTCCGGTGTGTTCCAGGAGCCGGCTCTTGGTCAGGCCGGTCTTGGCCATGATCAGGTCCAGTTCGTAGTCGTTGGAGATGAGGATCATACACCCGTCGATGGCCTCCATGAGGTCCTTCTGACTTAGCATAGGCAGCGACTGTCCCGGGTCGAAGACATAGGGGATCCTCCGGGCCTTACACTCCATGGGATACCTCACCATGTCCTCGAGGTTGCCCGGCGCCACGATCATCAGAGTTTCTGCCGGATCGAGCCAATCGAAGTCAAGGCAGGAAGAGTACTTCATGGCCCCAGGGTTGAAACCGGTGATCTGGTTGTCGGCCTGGTCGGTGGTGATGAAAGCGCCGGCGGTGAATTCGTCCTCAACAATGCGGATACCGTCTGAAGAAATGCCGTTCTTGGCCAGCCACTGGAAGTATTTCTGGTAGTCCCGGCCGATAGTGGCGGAGATGACAGGCTTCTCGCCCATCAAGCGGAGTGCGTAGGCAATGTTGCCGGCAGTGCCGCCGAATACTTCCTTGATGCCGTTCACTTGAAAGCAGACGTTGAGGACGTGAATCTTCTCCGGCAGTATGTGATCGGCGAAGTGGCCGGGAAAGACCATGATGCGGTCGTAGGCCAGAGAGCCCGAAACCACGATGTTCATGGTTGGATCTGAGTGTCCTTTCAGTGTCAGACAGGCCGGTCTTCCGCGGTGATGTCTCACGGCGGTGTCTCCGGGCCGTGACCAGCCTAGAGGCTACACTCAGCCTCGTCAGCCTGTCAAGGTCAATTACGTTTGCCAGGAGCTCGGCGTGTCGGGAGAAGCAGAATTGCTTGATTTAGCGGGCGCAGCGTCGTAAACTGCTTCCGGAATCGAGGCGAACTGAAGTGCGCGCCAAACCGGCGATGAAAGCGGA
Source organism: Dehalococcoidia bacterium (assembly GCA_030372995.1). Classification (GTDB taxonomy): domain Bacteria; phylum Chloroflexota; class Dehalococcoidia; order UBA2247; family RBG-13-53-26; genus JAFGCL01. The sequence goes on along the minus strand of JAUCPZ010000122.1, from coordinate 8,214 downwards.
CACGAAGCAGATTTCACAGAGACAGCGGCTGGGCGTTGCCTGCGCCATCGGCAATACACCACTTGTGCCGTTGGAAAACCTGGACGGGAATCCCAAGGTCAGGATCCTCGGGAAGCTGGAGGGGGCCAACCTCTCAGGGTCGGTCAAGGACCGGCCGGCGCTCTATATGCTGACCAAGGCTGAGGAATCCGGCGAGCTCACCAAAGACAAGATCATCGTTGAGGCCACTTCCGGAAACATGGGCATTGCCCTCGCAGCCATAGGTGCTGCAAAGGGCTATCGGCTGAAGCTGTTCATGCCCGAATGCGTCAGCCAGGAGAGGCAGCGGGTGCTCATGGCCCTGGGTGCGGAAGTGGTGCTTACTCCGGCAAAGGAAGGCACCGACGGCGCCATCAGAGGAGCGCGCCGTCTTCTTGAGAAAGACCCCGGAAAATATTACATGCCGAATCAATTTGACAACGAGAACAACTCCATGGCGCACTACGTGAGCACGGGTCCGGAGATATTCGCCCAGACGAACGGCGAAGTCGACGTCTTCCTCGCCGGTATGGGCACGACAGGCACGCTGATGGGTACAGGCAGGTATCTGAAGGAGAAGAAACCAAAGTGCCTGATCGTAGGCGTGGAACCAACTGTGGGCCACACCATACAGGGGCTGAAGAATATGGAGGAGTCCATAGTGCCGAGGATCTACCATCCAGAGGTCTGGGACGAGAAGGTGACTGTGGAGGATGAAGAGGCCTTCGAGACCACCAGGCTGCTGGCGACCCGGGAGGGGCTGTTCCTGGGTATGTCCAGCGGAGCGGCGGTGGCAGGCGCTCTGCGGCTGGCCAGGCAGATGAGCCGCGGCACTATTGTGGTCATATTGCCCGACAGGGGTGACCGCTACCTGAGCACTACTCTATTCCGCTCCATCTGCGCCAAGTGCCCACCCTAAGATCCTAGGTTTTACAGTCAACCGCTTTCTCCTCGCCTGAAACTCATCGGTAATTCGGCGCTTCCTGCGAATTGCCTTCACCAGCTTTGCCTGTGCGCGACCAGCGTCTCCCCGAACGGAACCTCCACACCGGGCCGGGGTATAGGATGGTGTCGAACGGTGTCCATTTTGGGGAGTGAGAGGAGGGTCAGGGCATGGCAGAGAAGTCCATTGTCATCGATGACGCCGGTATGGCCGGTCTCGCTGCGGGGTGCTGCGGCGTGACAAATGGCTGCCGAACTGAGACCTCTCAGATGCACGACAAGCCCGGGGGTGTGCAGCTTTGTGGGCAGCCACAGGCTACACTACGGACGGATGCCTCCCATTTGGTAAGAGACTTGAAACCCGACCCCGGTTTCTGCATTCTGCGGCAGGAACCGCGGGCGATGCACAGGCGGAGATGGACCTACTTCCCCATGACGACAGGTGACGGCCACCAAAGGATTCTCAGTAGATCGGTCGACTAAGTCATGGTGCGGCCCGAGACGGCCGCGACACCGAGTCCTGAATCGAGCGCGGGGGCGCGCGACACGATCTCTTGGTAGCAGCAATGGCGGCATCAGTTTCGTGCTGCATTGCTCGAGAGAGCGGGAATGGGAGGTGAATCTGATAGAGGTGAGAACCAGATAGCCGGAGAGGGAGGGGGTGGCTACCAGTGAGGCCATGTCATTTCGGTAAGACGCAGGGGGACGCAGTTGCTTCCCCCTCCCTCGTTTCTAAGGGGATGCGGCATCCGTTTGCAGCAGCCCTCGGCTGCTGTGCGATGGCCCGGCGCTTCTTATGTCAATGGAAGCGCTCTCGACACACGAGTTTGTCCAGATCAATTCTGCTGCTCTTGCCGCTCTCGGCGGCGTATCCCAGCGAGATAATCGACAGCAGCCGCCTGTCGCCGGGTATACCCAGGATACTCTTGGCGGCCTCTTCGTAGCTAGAGCCGTATGAACCTACCCAGCAACCCCCCAGTCCCAGGGCGTGCGCTGCCAATAGCATGTTCTGTGTGGCTGCGGCTCCGTCTTCGACGGGATGATTGGACAGGGATGGGTCGATAACAACGGCAATCGCCACTGGCGCCTCGCGCAGGAAACTCCCATACGGTGCGATCTGCGCCAGTTCTCTTCTGGTCTTCTCTTCCCTGATTACGACGAACTTACGTGGCTGGGAGTTATGAGCTGAGGGTGCCCAGCGCCCGGCTTCTAGCACCTGCGTTAGCATCTCCTCTGGCACGTCCTTGCTCTGATACCTTCTGATACTGCGCCTGCTTCTAATTGCTTCAAATACGTCCATTGGAGTCCTCCTTCGGCCGTACTGCCCGCTGTGGTATCTAGGCTGAACGTCATTGCCCGGGACTATTCACATCGCTCCAGTGTACGCTAGAATACGATGAGTTCTGTCTCGGGGCAACAGCGATGGAGAATTCCGCTCTGGTCGCCAGTCTCGCCATACTTCTGATGGCAGCCCTCGTTGGAGGGGTGATCGCGCATCGGTTGAGACAGCCGATCATTCTTGGCTATCTCGTTATCGGCGCTGCCATCGGCCCTCATGCACTCGGCTGGGTGAGTGACCAGGAATTAGTCCGGTCGGCGGCTACTATTGGGGTGGCACTCTTGATGTTCACCCTAGGCCTGGAAGTCTCGGTGACGCAGTTGCGTCAAGTGGGGCGCGTGGGGCTGTGGGGTGGGGTGACCCAGATCGCCGTGACAGCGGCTTTAGGACTGGCTGTCGGCTACTTCGGCTTCGGCTGGACACTGGCGGAGTCAGCCGTGTTCGGCATGGGCATATCTTTGAGCAGCACCATGGTCTGCCTGAAGATACTGATGGACCGCGGTGAACTCGATTCGACCCATGGCCGCATCATGGTGGCCATACTGATACTTCAGGATATAAGCGTGGTTGGTCTCGTGGTACTGGAGGCGACGCTGGGTGCGAGCGGAGAGAGCCCGCTATGGGTGCTGGCATTGGCCGTAATCAAGGCAGTAGTCTTCGTGGCTCTGGCCGTGGCCGCCGGCCTATGGATTGTCCCGTGGTTGCTGGGAAATGTCGGTGGCGTGCGGACCCGGGAGCTTTTCCTGCTGACGGTCGTCGTCCTGTGTCTGGTGGCCGCACTCGGCACGAGCGTGCTCGGGCTGTCTGTCGTGTTCGGCGCATTTGTGGTCGGCTTGGTCCTGCGTGAGTCGAAGTTCGCGAGTCAGGTTCTGGCAGAAGTGACACCGTTGCGGGACATTTTCGCTACCCTATTCTTCGTTTCTCTGGGCATGTTGCTCGACGTGCGTTTCCTTGTAGATCACTGGCCTCTGGTCATAGCCACGGTGGGCGTGGTCACCGCGATCAAGGTGGGCGTGGTGTCTGCGGTGGTCCGACTCTTTGGCTACAACGCCAGGATAGCACTGTTCACGGGTTTCGGACTCTTTCAGATCGGGGAGTTCAGCTTTGTTCTGGCGCAGACGGGGATCAACATGGGGGTGGTCACGGAAGATTTCTACTCCCTGATAGTTGCCGCGGCGATCATTACCATGCTGTTGACTCCCGTGTCGCTGGCAGTGATAGGTTGGCTACATCACAAGGCACCTTTGTACGGGCTCGCCCCTTTTCTCAACGGGTCAGCAAAGGCGCTTGACGGGCCGCCTGAGGCACAGCCGTCAGACACGGTGCTGGTTGCGGGGTACGGCCGCGTGGGGCAGAATGTGGCGCGCGCGTTGCGCGATGCAGGTGTGCCCCTTGTTGCCATCGACATCGATCCGGAAGTCACCTACAAGTCAAGGTGTGACCGCGTGCCGTCCATCTACGGCGATGCGAGCAATATCCATGTGCTCTCCAGCCTCGACATGAAGAAGGTGAAAGCGCTGGTGGTGACATATCCCGATCCACTGTCCGTGACGGCCACGATTCAGTCGGCTCTGAAACTGAACCCGGGATTGAGAGTCGTGGCTCGGGTGCACAGGCAGGAAGATGTGAACCGGATACAGAGGCTGGGTGCTGTGGAACTGGTAAGTCCTGAATACGAGGCGAGTGTGGAATTGGTCAGGCGCATTCTGTCCGCAGAGGGCTGGAAGCAGGACGACATCACGGCCGTGATCGAGAGACTGCGAGCCAACCCTGCGATTTGCGAGCCTGATGCTGCCACCGTCGGCGACGGCTGAAAAGGCCAGTGTGAAAGTGACCAAGCTACATTCGCTATGATGACTGGAGGTTGCAGATGGGTGATGGTAGCTCCTACTGCTTCTATCGCGAAGTACAGCGTTTTCGGCAGCCGTGGGTTTGGCTGTTGATTGCTCTTGTCGCCGGCATCTCGGTGTGGGGCGTGGTACAACAGCTCGTTCTAGGCAAACCGTTCGGCCAGAATCCGGCTTCAGATACGGTCCTCTTGATTGTGGCAGTTGTCTTCGGGCTGGGTTTTCCTGTTCTCTTCTGGACGGCTAGTCTGACGACCGAAGTGCGCAGCGACGGCTTGTACTATCGCTACTTCCCTTTCCACTGGTCTTTCCGCCGGATATCGAGTCAGGAGCTGCTGAGGTATGATGTGATAGCGTACCATCCAGTCAGGGATTACGGGGGCTGGGGCATCCGCTATGGCCGTGGCAGCAAGGCCTACAACGTCAGTGGGAACCATGGTGTCATGCTTGAGCTATCGGATGGCCGCAAGTTGCTCATCGGCTCACAGAAGGCGCAGGAGCTGGCCAGTGCCATCAGTCTGGCCTTGGGAAAGAGGTCCGGTTAGCGGCCGCGTGTCAAGGCTTCTCCACGCAGCATTGTCCAAATGCGGCGGGATTCCGAGGTGCGTGTGCCTGCGGCGATTGGCCTCTTGGTGATCAGTCAGGCGTGGCATCACGTTTTCTCCACTGGCAGATGCAGCACGAAGTTGGCGAATTCCGCACGCTCCTCCCAGCCAAGCTTATGGTAGAAGCCGCGCCGGTAGGACTCGCGTGTCTTCCGGTTCACGAGCATCAGCCGGTAGCACCCGCGGCGCATGGCTACGGTCTTCACAGCCTCCAGCAGGCTGGTGCCAACGCCTCCCCCGCGAGCGGAATCGGTCACGAAGAGCTCTGACACGTAACCGTCCGAGCCGGGCAGCATCAGGTAGGGCAACCAGTGGACTGCAGTGTAGCCAAGAATCGATCCTCCAGCGGCTTCGGCAACCAGCACCGTATGACTGTCGTCGGTGAGACATTGGCGGAGGTGCTCATGAATGCGTGTCTCCGTCTGTTCCGGTGCCTCGCTGTCTATGACGGTGAACCAGCCAAGCTCCCGGAGGATAGCAGCTATACCCCGCACGTCTCCCCGCTCCGCCAGGCGTATCTTCCAGTTCAGCTTACCGCCGTCGTGCATCTGCCTCTTCCTGTGTGCCTTTGGCCGCTGCGGGCCTCACGCAGAGAGTCTCGGCTCAGATCCGAAGGGATCGGATGTATTGCAGAACCGGCTCCAGGTTTTCCTGCTTCACCGAGCCCTTGCCCGCGGGGCCAATCTTGCCTGGGAGCTTGAAGTACCTGATCCTGCTCCGGATCTCCCCAGGGATGCTCTCGTAGCTTCTCCTGCTGTCCGGAGTTCCGGGAGGCGCCATTCCCACCGCGACAAGTATGACGCTTTTCTGGCGGAGAATGCTCCATCTCTTCTTCAAGTAACCGATGAGCATGATCCGGCCCATGTAGGTGGGGGAACAGATGATGATCAGGTCGTAGTCCAGAGCGCTCGCACGCCCCGCATTGGCCCTCGACAAGTCCGCCTCGAGGGCATCGCGCAGCCATAGGGCATACTTCCTTGTCGTTCCCAGGATCGATCTGTAGACGATCACCGTTCTCATGAAGTTGCTCGGCCCGCGACTGCGCAGATGGCTTGAATTCGTATCATACCACATAGCATGGGCGTGGCTCAGATGTTCGGAATTGCCGGGGTAAAGCGGATGGCAGCTGGGATGCACTGTGTATCAGAGGAAGGATTGTGTCGCGAGACCCCAGAGTAGTTGGCTTGGAAAGCATCGACATGAAGCATGACGAGAGTGGCAATCGTACACATGGGAATGTTTGACCTCTGAGTGCTATACTTCTTATTTAGGGGAGTCTGTGCGTTCAGCCCTTTGTGCTGCCTCCCGTTGATCTCCCGGGGTGCCCGGCGGGTCCGGTGAAGAGGAGACAGGAAAGGATGGTCTGATGGCCGACGTGGGAAGCAATGGCAAACCTGATACGGTGAGCGTCGCCCCTTCAGAGGGGTATCCCAAGCAATGGTTCTGCGTATCTGTAGCGACTGACGGGAGCATATTCAAAGGTGACTCTGAATCCCCTCACCAGTTTGCGAACATGGTGAACAGTTCAGTCATCGCTTGGGTGGACTACTGGACGGACAACTTTGACCGGGATGCGGCCGTCGCCGCCTCGAAGTTCGGATTCACGGACGCGCTGGTCTCGTCTCTCGCCGTCGAGTCCCGAACCACGTATCAGGATTTTGACACGGAGATGGGAATGAGGCTTCCGTCGGTTCAGGTGCGTGGCTTCCAGGTGGAACCCTATCCGTTGCTGATTCTGATGCGCCGGACCTTCATACTCACGGTCCACCCCCTGAACGTGGATCGGAGATTCCACCGCATGCGGAGATATGCCGACACCTTCATCAGGAAGATTCGGCAGGACCTTGCCCCGGAGGATCGGCTGACCCTGCTGCTGTTGCGCATCATTGACGAGACCAACGAGAGGAACTTCGAGCACCTGCGGCAGGTTGAAGTGCTGGGGGAGGCCCTCAACAAGGACATGACGGACCCCAATATACCGCGCCAGGAATTGGGCCCCAAGATATACGCCATGAAACACGCGCTTATCACCTATCTGGACGCACTGTGGGAGACGAATGACGTTCTCCATGCTCTCAGATACGGCGATGCTGAACTCATCACCGATGAACCCAAGCTTCTCTACCGTCTGACGTTGCTGGCGGAGGACGTCAACCGCCAGATCGGCCTGGCTGAGCACCTGTCGGAGGTCCTGGCTTCAGGGCTGGAAGTTCTGCAGAGCATCTACAATAATCAGCTTCAAATCATGAACAACAGAATGGCTCTCATAATGACTTACCTGACAGTACTAGGCACGGCCGTTCTTGTCCCCAACACGCTGGCTACAATAATGGGCAGTTCGGCCTTCAACCTGCAAAGCAATGACATCGGCTGGTACGTTAGCATGCTGGTGGGCTCCACCATACTGTCCACTGCCATCGCCTACTGGTGGGTCAAGAGGTCCGGGAGGCTGCCAGCGAAGGTGGATTGACCGCAAAGCCCGCGGGAAAGAGCGCTGACTTCGAAGCTCACAGGCAAACCCATGTTGACTCTTTCCGGACTTCCCACATCCAGGGGCGGGAAGCCAAGCACTTTCTACCAGGAGGTTTAGTTGAGCCAGAATCGTCGCAGTGACATAAGAAATGTGGCCATAATCGCCCACGTGGATCACGGCAAGACGAGTCTGGTCGATGCCATGCTCAAACAGAGCAAGGTGTTCCGGGACAACGAGCAGGTGGGTCAGTTCATCATGGACCGCAATCCTCTGGAGCGGGAGAAAGGGATTACTATCCTAGCCAAGAACACTGCCATCTTCTACCGCGGTGTGAAGATCAACATCATAGACACCCCGGGGCACGCTGACTTCAGCGGAGAGGTGGAGCGGGTGATCAACATGGCTGATGGTTGCCTGCTTCTGATCGACTCTGTGGAAGGCCCCATGCCTCAGACGAGGTTTGTGCTTCGTCAGGCCATGGAAAGGGGCTTGAAGCCCATCGTAGTTATCAACAAGATTGACAGGGGAACGTCACGGATATCGGAGGTCGTCAGTCTCACTCAGGACCTCTTCCTGGAACTGGCTACCAATGCCGATCAGCTTGACTTCCCCATACTGTATGCCAGCGCCCGGAATGGGATAGCCGTCGCAGGCTTGGAACATGAAGGCAAGAACCTGGAACCCCTCTTCGAATGCATTCTTCAGACAGTCCTTCCCCCGCTCGTCGAAGAGGGACCTCTCCAGATGATGGTCTCCAACCTTGACTATGACAAGTACAAGGGCAAGGTGGCGATCGGCAGGATCTACCGGGGGAGGCTGGCTCCACATGATGCCGTGGCCATCGTAGACGGCGAAGGAAACATCACGCACTATGAGGTGGACCAGGTTTTTACCTATCTGGGCCTGGAGCGGATCGAGGTAGATGAAGCCTTGGCTGGTGACATAGTAGCTGTCTCTTATACACATCTGACGCTGCCGACGAGTTCCGAA
>JAUCPZ010000121.1 GCA_030372995.1 Dehalococcoidia bacterium | reverse complement strand
GTCCCGTTGTCTCCTGGGGCGACGTTGCTGAAATCAACGTGGCCGACAATCCCTGTGGCGTTGTCAGACTGGGTGATGGACATGTCCGCGCCGGTTGGATTGGTGCCATCAACCCACGTCATCAGGTCCAGCGTGCCGGCAGTGAAGACGCTGGGCGCTCCAGTTTCCGTATCGTTGAAGTACCCGTACAAGCCGCCGATGAGAAGGGCCAGCATAAGCACCAAGACTGTGATAAGGGCAGACAGTCTGATCTTCCTTGTCATTTCCTTTCTCACCTCCTTTCCGATCCAACTACCGCTGTGACTACCAGCGTATTCTAGGGGTGTGTCCTCACAAACCTGTCACATCCGACCCTGCGCAGAACACAATGTTCCATCAGACGCGGTATTCAAGCGTGAGAACGATTGATGTCGGCTGAAATTGTGTGGCAGAAGGGGCGGTGGTGCTACATGATCGCCTCTCGCCGGTGCCGGCGGGACACCAGAGGGCTGCGCTGTCACAGGCCCCAGGACGAATGCTGCGTTCAGCGGGTGTCTGTCTTGAACGCGGCCACCGATTTCTCCAGCCCCTCCGCCATCTCAGCCAGGGCCTGGGCCGAGGCCAGGACTTCCTCGACACCAGCGGACATTTCTTCGGTCGAGGCCGATACTTCCTCGGCAGAGGCGCTATTCTCTTCGGCAACTCCACCGACGTTCTCGATGGCGCCCGATACCAGAGATGAGCTCTGGGCCACTATCTCCGCAGCCGCAGCATTCTCGTCAATGGTTCTGCTGATCTGTTGTATGACGCTCACCATGTTGCTGCTCAGAGCATTCAATTCCTGAGCGGCAGCCGATATCTGGTGCACCTGCTTACCTACCACCTGTGCCCTTTCCAGAATATCATCGAGAGCCTTTCCTGCCTGGGTGGCGAGGCCGTATCCCGTCTCAACCTCTCTGCCGCCCCTCTCCATGGCTCTGACTGCCTCCAGTACCCCGTTCTGGATATTGCTGATCAGTGAGGCGATCTCCTTGGTAGCTGTGGATGCTCGTTCAGCCAGCTTCCTGACCTCATCTGCCACTACGGCGAAGCCCCTCCCCTGCTCCCCGGCCCTGGCCGCCTCGATGGCGGCATTGAGCGCCAGCAGATTGGTCTGGGCTGCAATATCGTCGATCGTGGCGACGATGCTGCCGATTTCCTGCGACCGCTCTCCCAGATCCGCTACCCGGAGAGACACCAGGTCCATGGCCTCCTTGATGCGTTTCATCCCTTCGACGGCCTCGTATGTCGTGCGTGCGCCTGTCTCTGCGGAATTCGCCGTGCTCTTCCAGGCCTCGGTCCCGGCTTGGGCATTCTGCAATACTTGGGCGACTGCCATTGATACCTGCTTGACCATGCGTGCTGCTTCCTCGGCGCTGGCGGCCTGTTCCTGAGATCCGCTGGCCATCTGCTCAATGGCCTTTGCCAGCTTCTGTTCGTTGAGGACGATCTCCTGCAGACTCGCCGACTGTTCGCCAGTCCCCTTGGCCACCTGTTGAATAGCATTGGTTATTTGCTGAGTGACTCGCGCCGTCTGTTCGGATGCCCGGCTGAGGTGCTCGCTGGCCTCGGCTACGCCGGCAGCCGCGGCCTTGACGCCGCCGATCAACTCGCGCTGCCTGGTGATCATCTGATGGTATGCGTGAGAAAGGATGTCCCTGTCTGACCGCGGTTTGATCTGGACGCTGAGGTCGCCGTCGGCTATTCTCGTCGTCAGCCTTGCCATATCCTTCACGTAGTCAACGACCTTGGAGTAGGCTGCTGCCATGTCGCCGATCTCATCGTTGGATTTCACTCTGATTTCCTGGTCTACATCGCCCTTCGCGAGGTTCTCAGAGACCTTCACCATTGACGACAAAGGTTTGAGAACGGTCGTCCGAACGACGAGCCAGAACAGGATCAGAGCCAGTACGCCGGTCAGGCCCGCCAACCACCCCAGCTTTGCTGTCTGACTGGCAGAGATGCCGGTCAAACCTTGAATCGAGGTGCCGGTGCTCACGGCCCAGCCCCACGGCTGAAATGACTTGACGTAGCAGACCGTTGGCACAGTGCGCGATCCGTCCTCGGATTCCCACGAGTATCTGTAGAGTCCTTCTCCTTCATTGGCGCAAATGCCGACCATGTCGGCGAAGAGCGCCTGCCCTTTGGCATCCGTGACGGTGCTGACGTCGGTATTGAGGCGCTCAGGCAGAGCAGCACCGGCCAAGAGTATCGGGCGGTAGTCGCAGACCCAGAAGTGGTCTTCCTGACCGGAAGTGACGCTCGTTATCTCGTCAAGGGCCCGCTGTTGCGCCTCGCTCCTGGTGGCCAGGCCCGATGTCTCCAGTTGGTGGTTGTACTGCAGTATGCCCCAGGCAACCTCCGCCTGCTGTTCTACTGCGGCCTCTTTTGCATGCAGCGCGGTCCTCTGCATCTGCGGAAGGGCGAAAACAATCACGTAGACAATGAATATGTTAAGCGCCATATCAGCGACAAGCACCAGCTTCAGCGTCAGGCCCAGTCTGATCCTTCTCCCTGCTATTGTCAGCATGCTTGTTGACCCTTTCTCATCCGACATTCACCGCGGAGTCCAAGAGCGCCGAGTTATTCCAAATGGCCGGCATTGCATTGCTTAACCGGTGCCGTTTTCGTCCCGACTCACCGATCCGCTGAATTCTCCTGCCATTTCCGGGCATCGTACTCTTTGAGAGCCTCTCTCGCTGTCTGACAGTCCTGGCAGTGACAATGCTTGTGCGTTCGGTATACGGCCAGTGCTTTCAGTTGTTTGTCTGTCATCGTGCGGCCTCGTTTCTGGTTCCTGAGATATCGTGTTCGGAATCGTTACTCCTTGAATTGCCGATTGATCGCCTTTGGATTGGTGCTAAGAGTGCCCGACAATCATCTCGAGTTGTCTTGCTGAGCCTCCGTGAATCTGCCGATCTCTCCCACAGTTACGGATTCGTTACAGGGTAACCAAGCAGATTGTAGACAGGGCGGTTCTCAGCCCTGTCTCAGCTTCGTGCCATCGGATCACACAGTCCTCTCAATGTGAAATGGTTTTGTAACATCGGATACTCTGGCGACGTGACAAGGCGAGGGGCCACGTGAGCGGCGTCGACCGGTGTCGGGGATCCCAGCAGGGCTCACGTGGTCAGCATCGGAAGGCGCAGGATCATGTGCGCTCCGGCAGGGAGGTGTGGTGTGCCTCTCTGCTTGGATGACTGTGTCTTGCTGAGGCAAAGGCCGCCAGCGGTGTGAAAGGCAGCGGATAACAGTGCAGGCGATCGATTCTATCTGGGAGTCTGCTCTACGGGAATTGCAGGTCGGCACGAAGAAGCCCCGTCTTCCAGCTGGTCCTGCAACGTGACACCGTTGTCGACCACGACTATCCAATTCATAGCCGCGGCAGACGTGGCGAGGGATCTGTGATTGAAATGTGACGATTTCTCAGACAATGTCAGGCGGCCACCTTCACCGATGTCATTTGCTGGAGAAACACAGTCGGCCACGACTCTTGACAGAGCGCCCTTGCTATGCTATTAGTATGGGTGATGTTATATTTTTGTCACATCTTTGCTGGTTGCCGTATGGCTGGGACATCTCGGCATCTCTCGCCTGTAGCCTTGCCTGTCTAGCTCCGGCCGACTCCGGTCAGTGCCGGAGTTCTTGTTTTCCCACAACCGAAGAGGGGATCCAGGACCATCGGATGGTGCGGGGGGCACAGCATGATGGAGGGGTTCACTTATCAGGCAGACAAGGCGCTCCTTGATACCGTCTTTGATGGCGTGGTTGTGGTGGACCTCAAGCGCCGGCGCATATCGCTGGCCAACAAAGCCGCTGCGGATATCCTCGGTTTCAGCGATCCCGACGAATTAGTAGGCGTGGAGCCGCTACGGCACGTTTCTGCCGAGGATCGGGAGCGCGCAACGACCGTGCTGGACGGTCTCGCGTCGGGCGGTTGCCTGCAGTCCGGCGTGGAAATGAGACTGCTCGACAAGAGAGGCAATGACGTCTGGATCACGGCCCGGGCCGTCAAGCTAGCTTCGAACGGCAGTTCCTTGATTCTGGCCTCATTCAGAGACATCACCTCTCAGAAGATGGCAGAGATCGCCCTCCGCGAGGCCGAACAGAGGCAGCTTCAACTGCTGAATTCATCAGGCGAACTGATACTCATCTCGCAGGACTGGAAGATCGTGTTCGCCAATCAGCGTCTTCAACAGGCTACGGGCCTTTCGGAGAGAGACCTTGTTGGAAGGTCCATCCTGGATCTCACCCATCCGGATGACAGGGAAGCCGTTGAGCTGCATTACCGGCAGATACTGGATGGCAAGTACCTGTCATCGGACAGGCCTTTCAAGGGCATCGGGAAAGATGGCAAGACGTCTTGGGGCATCATGCGGCATGTTCCAGTGACGTGGCAAGGCAGGCCTGCGTTGATGACGATAATACAGGACATCACTCAACAGAGGCTTGCCGAGCAAGCTCTCCGGGAGAGCGAGGAGCGCTACCGTATGCTGGCCGAGAACGCCTCCGACGTGATCTGGACCATGGATATGAATCTGAACTATACGTACAACAGTCCGTCCAAGCTCCGTCAGTCAGGCTATACGCCGGAGGAATTCTGCCGATTAAACGCTGCCCAGGTGCTGACCCCCGAGTCACTGGAACATGCGGCGAAGGTAATCGAAGAGGAACTGGCTGTCGAGCAACTGCCGGAGAAGGACCTCAATCGGACAAGAACGCTGGAACTGGCAGAATACAGGAAGGACGGTTCCATACTCTGGACTGAAGCCACTGCGTCGTTCCTGCGCGACAAGGATGGTAAGCCGATCGGCTATATCGGGATAAGCCGTGACATAACTGAGCGGAAGCGGGCGGAAGAGGCGCTGCGGGCATCGGAAGAGAGAAGCCGCACCATAGTAGAAAACGCTGCCGAGGGCATAATCGTAGTTCAGGACGGCTGGCTCAAGTTTGCGAATCCCAAGTGTTCCGAAGTCAGCGGCTATTCAAACGAGGAACTGCTCTCCCGGCCCTTCCTGGACATAGTGCATCCGGACGACCGCCAGATGATAGCGGAGAACCACGTCAAGAGGATGGCTGGCGAGGAAGCCCCTAACAACTACCGCTTCAGGATCATAGACAAGACTGGCGGCATCAAGTGGCTCCAGATAAATACGGTTCGATTCACTTGGGAAGGCAGGTCGGCTGTGCTCTCCATGTTGAACGATGTTACCGCGCAAAAGGAGGCGGAGGATGCTTTGCAGCGGAGCGAGAGGCTTTACCGCCTGATCGCAGAGAACTCGTCTGATCTGATATGGACCATGGACATGAGCCTTCGGCCGACTTATGTCAGCCCGTCGGTTGAGAAGCTCACCGGTTTCAGCGTGGAAGAAGCCATGCACATGAAGCTGGAGGATATTCTCGCTCCGGAGTCACTTGAGGTTGCGTACCAGTCGTTCCTCCGGGGTCTGTCTGATATGCAAAGCAACGGCCACAGCCCGACATCTCCCGTGGTGGTGGAACTTGAATTGAAGCGGAAGGACGGCGGCACAGTCTGGACCGAGGTTCAAATGTCATTCGTGCAGGACTCCACCCGCGAAGTGTTTGGGATCATGGGCGTGGCGCGTAACATCGACGAGCGCCGACGTGCGCGCAAAGCCTTGGAGGAAAGTGAAGGGCGTTTCCGCGCTCTCATAGAGGGCGCGCTGGATGCCATTGCGGTGATCGACGCCGAAGGGAACGTGAAATACAGCAGTCCTTCGGTGGAGAGGATGAGCACTGGCTCGCTCCAGGGTATGGTGGGGAGGGACTTCCTGAACAGGATTCACCCGGATGACTTGCAGAGGGCGATTAGCGCCTTCGGGTCATTGGTGAAGAGTCCTGATGGCACGGTGACGGACATCGAGCTGCGCTACCGGAGACTCGACGGGTCATGGGGAGTGTTTGAAGCCAGAGGAACCAACCGGCTGCATGACCCTAAGCTGGGCGGCATCGTGTTCAACTACCGCGACATCACCGACCGCCGCCAGGCACAGCAAGCGTTCCAGGAGAGCGAGAGCCGCTATCGGATCCTGGCGGAGAGCGTGTCGGACGTCATATGGTCGCTGGACATCAGGACTAAGGCCGTCTTCTTCAGCCCTTCTGTGACGCGGCTTCTTGGGTACACGGTCGATGAAGCACGGTCGTTGAGAATGAAGGAGGTGGTCTCCCCAGCCTCGTACAAGAAAGCCAGGACGGCTTTCTTGAAGCTATCGGAGGCTAATGGATCAGGAAGCAGGTCGTCATCGACGCGGCTTGAGGTCGAGCTATTGCGGAAGGACGGTTCGCTTGTCTGGGTAGACATGTCTTTGACGCTGCTCCGTGACCCAAATGGGCAATTGACTGAGTTATTCGGCGTGATGCGTGACATCACGCAGCGCAAGAAGGTGGAAGAGGATCTCAGATCAAGCGAACAGTACTTCCGCGCGCTGATTGAAAATGCGTGGGACGCCATTGCGATTGTGAGTGCAGAGGGCGTCATGCTTTACGAGAGTCCGTCCAGCGCCCGCATACTGGGGTACGAACCCGAAGAGATTGTGGGCAAGAATCTGGTGGACTACGTCCGCCCGGAGGATGTCGCTGCGATAGCAGACACGTTCAGGAGATTCAGAACTGAGCCCAACGCGATAGTCATGGTAGATGCTGGTTTCAGGCACAAAGACGGCCACTACGTGGAGTGCGAGGGAACGCTCCAGAACTTCCTGCATGATGCGAAGATAAATGGAATTGTGGCGAACTATAGAGATGTGACCGACCGTCGGAGGGCAGAGGAAGCCGTCCGGAGCAGCGAGGAACGATTCCGGAATCTGGTTGAGGCCGCCAGTGACTGGGTGTGGGAGGTGGACGCAAACGGAGTCTACACCTACGCCAGCCCCAATGTTCAAGAAGTGCTGGGATACTCTGTCGGAGAGGTCATCGGCAGGAGTATCTCCGACTTCATGCCAGCCAGGGAAGCGAGCCGGTTCTCCAAGATGTTCAGGGCACATGCGGCGAAGAAAGAACCATTTGCCTTCGTGGAGAGTTCCAGGCTTCATAAGGACGGCCGGATCATTGTCATGGAGACCAGCGGTGTCCCATTCCTGGGGGGCGATGGGGGCCTTCTTGGCTACCGCGGCATAGGCCGGGACATCACGGATCGGAAGAAGGTGGAGAAGGAGCTGGAGAACAGCCTCAGGAAGGTGGAGAAGACAGTGGAGGCTGCTATTCAGGCCATCTCTCATACCATGGAGACCAGAGATCCCTACACGACGGGCCACCAGCGAAGGGTGACTCAGTTGGCCTGCGCAATTGCCAAGGAGATGGGGATGGCTCCCTGGCAGATCGACGGGATACGCGTGGCCGGTCTGCTTCACGATATTGGCAAGATCGCTGTTCCCACGGAAATCCTCAGCAAGCCCGGAAGGCTGTCAGACATCGAGTTCTCCATGATCAAGGCCCATCCCAAGGTGGGTTTCGATATCTTGAAGAACGTGGAGTTCGAGTGGCCCATCGCCCGGATCGTGGTCCAGCACCATGAGCGGCTGGATGGCTCTGGGTATCCCTTCGGTCTGCGGGGCAGAGACATATTGCAGGAGTCGCGGATACTGGCCGTTGCCGACGTTGTCGAGGCCATGTCTTCGCATCGTCCCTACCGCCCGGCTCTGGGGATAGACAAGGCTTTGGCAGAGTTGGTGCGGGGTGAAGGGGTGCTCTACGATCCGGAAGTGGTGCGGGCCTGCAGCAGGGTTATCAAGGAGCGAGGCTTCAAGTTCGAAGGCTGAGGGTCATCAGCGCCGCGACATGAGCACCCTGCTCAAAGCACACAGGATACCCTTTCCTTGTTGCGAGCGGTTCCGCTGCTTCCTGATGTGTGGCACCCAGCCTCTCTTCTGAACTGCAGTCTTCCGCACTCTCGCCAGGCGCGACGAATAGAGCTAGAATGTGCCCATTTGGGCCGATAGGGCGACGAACCGGCCGTGCCGGGCCTTGTCAGAAAGAGGAGGCAACCGATGGGAGAGATGATGAAGAAAACCTCAGGACTGCGGCAGGCGCTGTTCAACAAGCCAATCCTGAAGCTGTTCCTGGTCCTCCTCCTGATAGTGGTTGGCTTCACATTGGCTCAGACTATCTCGATTCCGGTGCTGAGGTTCATCGTCGCGATGGCGACAGTCATCGCGGTACTCTATTCGATCATTCTGATCGGGCATATTGTCGCCCTCTACTTGATAAAGAAACCCCTCGGCCGCCTGTTGAGTGCAAAGGACATAATCTCCCTGCTTTTCAGCTATGTCATGCTCATCGTCGGGATTCTTCTGGTCATGTCCGTGCTCTTCATCGCGGTCGAGGAACTCCATCTGGGCTACCTGACGCACGGGCCCACAACTGACGGGTTCAATAGCGACGTAATAGACAGCGGCGACCCCAACCTGTCTCACGACTATCTGTATTTCACCGCCATCACCTTCTTCACCGTCGGCTACGGTGACATTTGCCCGATGGGACTGTGCAAACCTCTCGCTGTTGTCACGGCCTTTGCGGGGAATATCGTAACCGTGGTACTGATGGCCATAGCGGTCTCGGTGTACCTCAACAGGAGGACCAAGGAGGCGGATCGGATTGCAGGCGCCGAATGAGTGAGGCGATTTGCTGGTCCGGGAGCACGCTCAGGCCGTGGTCACGAACCATCATCGACTTCCTGCCAGTATCCGCAGAATCGCCGGGAAGATGTACTCGGCCACGTCCGCCCGGCATCCGCCGTGGGTGACTATCGCGTACCGGCCCTGACACACCTCTTGGGCGAACCGGTTGACCTCTCGGGCGAGTTCGATGAAGAACTCCGGAGTCAGCCCCAGATCGCCGTAGTCTCCCTCGCACGTATCGTGACCCAGATTGTGCAGAATCAGGTCTGGCCTGAAGTTCTTGGCGCGCGGGATGAATCCATTTCTGACCTTGTCCAGGTACTCCCTGTCGCTGCTCTGCCATCCGGTATCAATGCATACCTTGAGGCCATCACACTCGACGGAGTACGAGTTGCAGAAACACACGTGCAGAACTTCAGGATCGTCTCTAAAGACGTCCCGGGTGCCGTTCCCGTGGTGAGCGTCCGTGTCGAGTATGGCGAACCGGTGCGGCCCGAACTTCTGGCGGGCGTTCCAGAAAGCCGGCCCGGCGCACGATGCGTAGGTCCCTCCCCACGAGTAATCGCGCTCGGCATGATGACCCGCAGCCACGTTGAAAACCAGCGCGTTCACCAGCTCGCCGGACATGACCCTTTCCACAGCCTCAACGCAGCCGCCTACCGAGTGGCGAACGCCATCGTAGTACCAGGCCCTCTTGAGATCGTCTACGAACCGGGGCGTGTGGATCTTCAGGAGTAGGTCCTCCGACACTGGCGGCGAAGCAAAGAACTTCACCTGTGGCAGGGTGAGCGCGTCCCCGAGGACCTCGGGGAACCGCCGGAACTTGTCGCCGATGATGTCCCACTGCCGACCGCGGAAGACATCGTGGAAGAACACACCGGTGGCCGGCCGCGCTGCCTTCTGGGTAGCGCACCCCTCTCCGGTTGTTTCGGGCGTTCTCATTCGTAGACCTTCTCCTCTGGCGCCTCAGCTGCCGCGGCGTCTGCCTCAACGTCACGTCCGTCGCCGCTGCCTGAGAGCACCTGGCGGTAGTATTCGTGCTGAATTATGAGGTCCATGATCTCGCTCGTTCCCGTCCAGATCATGGCCAATCTCGCGTCGCGCAGGATGCGTTCAATGGGATACACGTTGGTGTAGCCAATTCCGCCCATGATCTGCATAGAGTGGTTGATGACCTGCCAGGCGACCTCGGTAGCGAACTTCTTGGCCTCGGAGACCAGGCGCCGCGCTTGCCTGCGGTCAGCCCCGCGGTCGATGGTCGCCGCAGCCCCGTGGACCAGTCCGCTGGCTGCATCCAGCATCGTGATGCTGTCGGCGACCTTGAAGCTGACCGCCTGGAAGTCGCGAATCTTGGCGCCGAACGCTTTCCGCTTATCGCTATATCGCGTCGCTATTTCCAGGGCAGTCCGCGCCATGCCCAGGCTGCCGGCGGCGCTGGTCATCCTCTCGGGTATCATCATCTCGTAGAATATCTCGGCGCCCTGCCCCTCCTGTCCTATGATGTTCTCCTCGGGGACCTTCACGTCGCGGAACAGTATTCTGCCTGCCCCTCCGCCCCTGGTGCCCATCAGGCCGTACAGGTACTTCACCTCCACGCCCATCTTCTTGTCCACGGCGAAAAGGCTGAGCGCCTTGCGGCTCAAGGCGCTGGGATCCGTCTTGGCATAGACCACGAAGTAGTCGGCCCCCTCTGCCCCCACCACAAACCGTTTCTGGCCCCTCAGGTAGTAATAGCCACCGCTCCTCGTGGCCACCGTCGTGCTCCCGAAGAAGTCCGAGCCGCCCCGCGGCTCCGTCAGGGCTTCTGCACAGTACAACCTCCCCTCGACCGTGGGCCGGAGGTATTTCTCCTTCTGCGCCTCGGTGCCGAAGGACTGGAAAGCCTGGCCGCAGATGCTGACCAGGGAGTAGAGACAAGCGAGCGACATCGGCAGCGTGCCGATCTCTTCCAGAGCCACGATCTCGTGCTGCCAGTCCAGCCCCCGCCCGCCCCACCCGGCCGGGAAGCGCAGCCCCAGCAATTGCCGCCTGGCGGCTTCCTGCAGGTACTCCCTCGGGTACGTTACCTTCTCTGCATCCAGATCCAGGATGAGCTGGCGCGGCACCCACTTGACGAAATCCCTGACCTGCGCTCGCAGTTTCTTCTGGCTATCAGTCAGCATGGCCTCAATCATTACCCGCACCTCCCCCGTCCCGCGGGACACAGATTCGCACGACTTGGCCGGCCGCTCTGGCCGCGCCTACCCATCACACATCTTCATAGCCATGGCGCCGACCTCGCACCCCAGGACGCAGACGCCGCAGCCGAAGCACTTGTCGGTGTTCACCACAGCCTTCAACTTCTTGGACTGAGGGACCCTCTGCATTTCGATGGCTCCGAAGAAACACCTTTCGATGCAGTCCTGGCAGCCGTTGCAGAGTGCGTGGTCAACACCGGCACGCACGTGGGCCTTCTCCAGAATGCGGTCGAGGGTCCCGAACTTCAGGCCAGCATCGAAGATGCCGCAGCAGTCACTGCAGCAGTTGCACACTTCGTTCAGACGTGGGGAGGCGAAGAACGGCCAAGTGTGAACCAGGCCCAGCTTCTCAGATTCGGCAAAGATGGCCATAGCCTCGTCCGTCGAGATCTGGCGCCCCGCCCCGCGGCTGATGGCGTATTCCGCCCCGCGATTGAACACGACGCAGTTGTGCAGCGGTGCACTGCAGCGGCGCATAGAGCGGCGGCAGGTGCAAGGAACAACGGCGATCGTATCAGCGCTATTCACGAGATCTTTGAGATTCTCTTCCTTTCGCAGTTGGCCAGGTGCTATTTCCGGGCTGCGCTCGATGGCTGTCCATGCCGGCACTACCCGGATGTACTGCACGTAAGCATCCGCCGGGATATTGCCCATGGTGGGGAACCACTCCACCTCGTAGAAGTCCTTCCACAGGTCGAGAAGCTCCGTGTCCACCCACTTCTCCGAGCTGGCCAGGTTGGCATCATGGAACTGCGTAACATCCCGCACCATGCGAGGCCCCTTGCCGGTGGTGATGATCAGGCCTTTCTCTGTAAGCACACCGATCATCTGCCGCACAGTGTCTTCGCTGATACCGAGCTTGCGCGCCGAGTCTGCCGGTTCTGATGGCAGCTCCAGGAGGAGGCGGGCCTCATCCGGACTCGCCAGCTTACGGAAGATGCGGAGCAGACGCTCCGACTTAGGGTCCGGGTAGTTGATTTTCCTGACGAGCTGGGTGTAGATGTCCTCAGCAACCATGGCAACCCCCTGCGCTATTCCCCCCGTGTCGCAGTGTCCCTCAACGGCCCCCGCGGCCAGGTGCTCCTGAGGTGTGTCCTCGTTCGGTCTGGGACTTCCGCCGTCGACGGAGTGCGGGGGAGGGACACCGCGAACGAGCCGTGATCGTCTGCAGTTCACTGAATGGAAAGCTCTGCCGCAATCTGCAAGGCACTGGCATTCGACTCTCGCAAAGACCCGGAGATTCGCGAAATTGGGCGTCGGTCGCACCCGTCTGAGCCTAGACGGCGATGACGCGATACTCCTTGATGAGGCTATTCTCCACCTTCGCCACGCCCAGGCACAGCAGGACGGTCTTGCCCACTGTCACGTCATATCTCATGGCGTTCCCATTGATGCCAACGTTATTGACTTTCATGCCACCGTTCTTGAACGTCTGCCGGAAGAAACTCTCGATGTTCTTCTGTCCCTTCACCAGAATGGGATCAAGGCCGAACTTGGCGGGCGCTTCATCGTGAAAGACGGCATCCTCGGCGAACAGCGCTGCGATCTCCGAAGCGTTCCCTGCTTTGAGACACTGGACGTATGTCGCGAGTATGCTCATCTATGCCACCTCCCGGAACGGCCGTTCTTGAGCACAGACTATCAGATGCATCCGCGGGCGGTCAAACGGCAGCCGCAGCCTTTCTTCCTTGACAAACAGCATGATCCCATCTAGATTGTGCGTGACTTCACTACCCCATGCCCCTGACTGACAAGGAGGTGCCATGAAGGAAGTCCGCCACGAGATCGAGATCGCTGCGCCGGCGCAGAAAGTCTTCGACATCATCACTGATCTGGAGCGTTATCCCGAGTGGAATACCTTCTGCCCGAGGATGAGCGCCAAGAAGATCGTGGTGGGAGAAGAGGTTGACCTGGACTGCCAGATGACCGAGAAGCAGTTGCTGAAGAACGAGCACGAAGTGTTCCTGGCGTATGAGCCGGAGAACTTCAAAGTTTGCTGGGGGACTTCCAGAAAGAGAGGCAGGCCCGGCATCAAGAGCTTTCACTGGCAAATATGCGAGCCGCTGGACGAGCGCCGCACCCGGCTCGTGGAGTACGAGCAGTTCTACGGCCCGCTTTCCTGCCTCGTGTATTTGCTCTACGGCGGCAAATTGCGGAAGGCCTATGCCAAGTACGGTCAGGCCCTGAAGAAGCGCGCGGAGTCGTAGAACCCGCGCTTTGTTCCGGAGATGAAGAAGTACCGAAACCTGGCTGACTACTTCGAATACAGGGGGAGGCGATTCGCCGAGCGGTGCACCAATTGCGGCGCTTGCCTGGAAGTCTGTCCTGTCTATCCGCTCACCGGCCTGGCAGGCAAAGACCCGAGGGTGGTCATGGAGAAGATCACTGGTCTGCTCAAGGGGGGTGAGGTGTCAGCGGAGGCCTACGAGATGGTGTTCTCGTGCAATGGTGGCTGCGACATCTGCAGCAAGGCCTGCCCTGAGAAGCTCAATCTCTACTCGGCATTCACCTCAGCAATTGCCCGGATAGCCGGGTCCGGGAAGCAGCCTCCTCCGCAAGTCTACCAGGTCATGCCCAAAAACCGGTACAACTTTCAGAGGGTGTTCTCAGCGCTGCAGAGCAAGCCGTCGGAGAGGCGGTGGCTGAGTCGGGCGCCTGCGAATCCCAGACCAGCCGAGATCGTACTATTCGCCGGCTGTCAGGCCACTGGCATGATGCACACCTTTCTGGAAACCATGGGCATCCTGGACAAGATGGGCGTCGGCTATGTCGCCCTTGGTGGCGATGAGCTATGCTGCGGCACGGCCGCCATGCTGTGGGGAGACCTGAATGCGGCCCAAGCCATGGGCGAGGAACTGGTGTCCAACATCGCCGCCTTCAAGCCAAAGAAGGCCGTCCATTTCTGTACCGGCTGTCACGTGATGTGCTGGGCCATGCTGCCGCGCTTCATGGACGTTCCCTTCGAGTCCGGCGAGGTAGCGCAGTTCCTGGTGGATAACCTCGGCAGAATTCCCATACAGAAACGGATGGACAAGCTGGTGACCGTTCACGATGCCTGCAGTGTGGCCCGGCTGGGCAGCTACGAGAACCCGCGCAGACTGCTCCAGGCCATCCCAGGGATCAGACTGGTCGAAATGAAGCACAACCGCGCTGATTCGCTGTGCTGCGGTGGTGCGACCAATACCTGGCGTGCAGACATCAGCGAGCCGCTGCGGCGCGTCCCGCTCCAGGAAGCGGAGGCGACCGGGGCGCAAGTCCTGGCCACCACATGCACAGGTTGCCAGAAGAGCTTCGCTCCGCTCGAGAGAGATTACGGGTTTGAGGTGCGAAGCTACATCAGCATACTGGCCGAAGCCGTCGGCGTCAGCCAGGAGGACAACTTCAAGCGCTTCGTGGGCGGTATGACAGTAGATGAAGTGCTCACCGATGCCCGGCGCTGCATCGAGGCCAGCGGATACACCGCCGATGAGATGGGGCCTGTGCTGGCCGAGTATTTCGACAGATTCTGTCCCGGGCATGGTCGGCGGCTGGGGTCGATGTGAATGTCCGCCGCTTTCCCATGGCCCGGTCGCGTCTACCGTCCGAAGGCCTGGATCGAACGGGAGAATCTGAGCGCCGCCCATGCCTGGATGAAGATGGCGACGATGGCGGCATAGACGATGATCTTCTGGCCTGTTGCCTGGATCGTCAGGCCGCTTTCTGTCTCCGTCGACGGCCCCACAGTGATCAGCACCACGTAGGCGGCCAGCAGAATGGCAAAGGCGGCAAACACGATGGCCATGCGCTTCGGGTAACGGCGGTCGGTGAGGATGGCGCCGGTGTAGAGCAGAGCTGCCAGCAGGAACATCCGGAAGGCCCAATCGACAAACACCCCGTGCGCCCAGCCATGCAGGTTGGCCGGGGTAGCCGCTATCCCGACGAAGCAGATGCCGGAGATCACGCCGGCGACGGCGCCGAGGCGGCTGGCCGGGCTACTCCAGAACGAGCCGCCGAAGAATTGGGCAAAGGCCGTGAAGAACAATGCCAGCACTCCCCCTGCCAGAGATAGCGCAGCCGTGAAAAGGACGGCCGAAATCGTGTTGCTCTCCCCGGACTTGGCTACGGTCAGGCCGAGATCGCTGAAGAAATTCTGGTGGAAGAGGTAGCGTGGTGCGTCGGGGTCGGCTGTAGTGCCGCCCGGGTAGAAAAGCATGGCTATCGCCGTCAGGATTACGAACATGGCGCAAACCGCCATGGTCAATCGGAAGGACGTCTGGCTCCAGAAATGTGACTTGGATGCCGTGGCTCACCTCCAGCGGCAGACTAGCAACGGGGGCCTGATATGTCAATATCCCGCCGGTGATTCCCGGCTGAACTGGTGGGCTTAGGTGGCTGCTATCCGACACTAATGTCGCCGCTCCGGCGTGCTTGCCAATGTTGTGTCCCTGTGCCAAAATGGCGTCACCAGCGCGCAGACAGGGAATTGAATTCACCGAGACGCCTTGGCTGCGGCTCTGCCATTGACGAGTGGGTGTGGGGACAAGCGTGAGACGAACAGGTTCCGCCGGATGGTGCACTGCGGTTCTGTGCCTCACCGTCTTGGCCGTCGCTGCGGTCGCTGCCTGCAGCCTTGTGGCAGCGGCTCCGGTCGGCGACGTCATCTGGATACCGCTGCCAGAATCCGATGTGGATGTCTGCGGGGGCTCCGACGGGACAGCCACGTTCACCGGAACGAATCTGCATCGCATTGGCCGGACGGGTGAGCCTTCTCTTCCCAGCCAGTCGGTGAGGGTACTGCTGCCGCCCGATGCCGACTTGACCACGGTCGAAGCCAGGATTGCCGGCTGGAAGTGGACAGCGATCGAGGGCGAATGGGACATCGGGCCGGTAGGGCGCCTGATGACAGGGGACGTGGGGGATGCCTCTGCGGCGCGGCTCAGTAGGGAGGGCGTTGGGGACGGCCGGGACATCGCTATCTATGGGAGAGATGCGCTGTTTCCCAGCGAACCGGTGCTGAGACTGGACACCCAGATCTGGCGCGGGTGGAAGATGGTTCAGGTCCTCTACTCGCCATACGCCTACAACCCTGTCGAGAAGAAGCTCTACCGGCTTTCAGGGAACAGCATCGAGGTGACGTTTCAAAGAAGTGTGTCCGAGGAGGATTCGGGCGTAGACCTGACGGCCGCCAGCGAGGCAAAGGAAATGACGGTCAATTTCGCTCAGATGTCAGGGGCGTACGGTGGGTTGGCGGCCTCGGCGGATACCGGGCGGTATGTGATCATCACCACCAGCGCCATTCAGGCGGCATCGGGCAATCTGGACGATTTTGTGGCCAGCAAGGAGGCGCGCGGTTTCACGGTGCAGGTGGTCACGGAGGGGACGTGGGGAGGGGGCACCGGCGACGCTGCCGCCGAGAACATCCGTTCTTGGCTGAGGGCCAACTACATTGGCCTGAATATCAAGTATGTGCTGCTCATCGGCAATCCAAATCCATCGACTGGCGACGTGCCGATGAAAATGTGCTATCCACAGGCATTGTATTCGGAATACCCGGACTGCCCGACGGACTTCTACTACGCCGAACTGACATCAAGTGACTGGGATAAGGATGGCGATGGCAAGTACGGGGAGTACTTGGACGATTTTGGTGACGGGTGGTTAACAGGGAACCCGCCCCGGGTGGCGGAGGTAGCTGTGGGGCGCATCCCATACTACGGAAACGCCGCCGACCTCGACCAGATCCTGGCCAAGATTGTGGCCTACGAAACTGAGCCAGAGGCGGACATCTCGTGGCACCGCAACGTCCTGTTGCCCATGAAGCCCTCCGATGAAGAGACTCCCGGATACCAGCTGGGCGAGGAGATCAAGGATGATGTCCTGGTTCCCAACGGTTGGTCCTATCACCGGGTGTACGATGAGGACTACGGGCTTGACCCTGAGCCAGAGACGATGCCTTGCACGGTCACTAACGTCACGAACACGTGGAACGGCTCCGACTTCGGTGCGGTCTTCTGGTGGACCCACGGGTCGGAAACGTCCGCCACAGGAGTCATGAACGTGACCAACGCAGCCACACTGGACAACGCCCATCCCGGTTTCACTTTCCAGGCTTCGTGCCTCAATGGAAAACCCGAGATCACTAACAATCTGGGGTACTCCCTGCTGAAGAACGGGTGCATTGCGACGGTAAGCGCCTCCCGTGTGTCCTGGTACCAGGAAGGGCAGACCTCCTTCGCGGGGACGCCGACGAACTCCGGCATGGCTTTCGAATATGCGAATCGGCTGATTGCCAGGGAAATGTATGCCGGCGATGCCCTGAACGGCCTCAGAGGCGATATCTGGCCATACGACCAGGTGCTGTGGATGAACTACCTGGACTTCAATCTCTACGGTTGTCCGGCGGTCGGCCTTTACACGCCGCCCTTGGTGGAGACCGAGGAGGCCACGGATGTCACCACCGATTCGGCACGGCTGAACGCTGAGCTGAAGTCGTTCGGGACAGGCACCAGTGCCACCGTATCCTTTGAATGGGGGACCACTCCGGGCGGGCCGTACCCGAACCAAACAGCAGGTCAGGACATGGCCAGCCCCGGAGCCTTCTCTGCGGTCGTGGGTGGCCTTGAACCGGGAGTCACGTACTATTTCAGAGCAAAGGGTGAGGGCTGGGGGGTTGGCTACGGTGTGGAGAACAGCTTCATCACTCTCACCGAACCGCCATCCGTGAGCACCAAGCTGGTCGGTGCTGACGAAAAGGGGTCCCTCTGGGCGGTCCTGACCGGCGACCTTGAAGACCTCGGAACGGCGGACAACGTCAGCGTGTCCTTTGAGTGGGGGCTGACGACGGCCTATGACCACGAGACCACTCCCGTCTTGATGTGGGCCACGGGTACCTTCAGCGAGAACGTGACTGATCTCGCCCCCAAGACCACATATCACTTCCGGGCCAAGGCGGTTGGGCATGACACCGCCTTCGGCGACGACATAGCCTTCACTACTCTGGGCATACCTCCGGCAGTGAGCACCGAAAATGCCACCAACCTGGCTACGACCTCTGCGCGTCTCAACGGTGCTCTGTCGTCGCTGGGGACGGCCACCACTGTCACCGTATCATTCGAATATGGCACCGTCCCTGGTGGCCCGTACTCCAAATCGACCGCTAATCAGGCTAGAACCCTGAATGGTCCCTTCTACGCAGACGTTGTTGGCCTGGCTCCTGGCACCACCTACTACTAC
Organism: Dehalococcoidia bacterium; assembly: GCA_030372995.1. Taxonomy (GTDB): domain Bacteria; phylum Chloroflexota; class Dehalococcoidia; order UBA2247; family RBG-13-53-26; genus JAFGCL01. The sequence goes on along the minus strand of JAUCPZ010000121.1, from coordinate 8,997 downwards.
CGGGCGAAAGCGGTCGGCGACGGCACGGTTTACGGTGATGAGGGATCCTTCACCACCTTAACTGCGCCGCCGTACGTGACGACCGAGAATGCCAGTGACATCCGCGTAAGCGGAGCCCGCCTCAACGGGAATCTGACCTCGCTGGGGACAGCTGCCACCGTCAGTGTGTCCTTCGTGTGGGGCACAGGGAGTGATGATTACGATCATGAGACAACACCAGAAGTGATCGGTGCACCGGCCGAGTTCCACTTTGACCTCAGTGGGCTCGCTCCCAACACCACCTACTACTACCGGGCGAAGGCCGTCGGCCACGAGACCGTCCTCGGTGCCGAGAAGAGCTTCAAGACAGGTATCCCTCCGGAGGTGAGCACTCTTGATGCAGGCGATGTGACCGTCACTAGTGCTACGCTGAGAGGTGATCTGTTCTCGCTGGGCGAAGCCGACAATGTCACTGTCTCCTTCGTGTGGGGCAATAGCGCGGACTGTGCCAATGAGACCTCAGGCGAGGTCAAGAGTGGTCCAGCGGAATTCTACTACGTGCTTGACAGCCTCAGCCCTGGAACCACCTATTATTTCAGAGCCAAGGCGAACGGGGTGGTAGGCCCCGTTTTCGGCGAGCTGAAGAGCTTCACCACGCTGAGCAATCCCCCAGCCGTGGCCACCGGTGAAGCCTCCGGCCGGACATCCGTTGCGGCCAGACTGAATGGCAACCTTGTCGACCTGGGCACGGCGACGAGTGTGAGCCTGTCCTTCGTTTGGGGCACCAAACCAGGCGACTATCCCTATGAGACCATGCCTGAGATCAAAGGCGCACCGGGCGAGTTCCACTTCGACCTCAGTGGGCTGGCGCCAGGCACCACCTACTACTACAGAGCCAAGGCAGCGGGGCACGGCATCGCCTTGGGCGACGAGGTTCCATTCACTACTCTGACTACACCACCCAGCGTGACGACTGGTGTCGCTGCCAATCTGGCGGCGACTTCGGCCACCTTGAACGGCTACTTGGAGGCACTGGGCACGGCGGGGACTGTCAGCGTCTCTTTTGAGTGGGGTGCCGGCACGAGCTACGGCTCTGAGACTGCTGCGCAACCCCTGACCACGGCCGGTGCCTTCACTGCCAACCTGACGGGCCTGACCGCCAACACGACGTATCACTTCCGGGCAAAAGCGGTGGGGCATGGAGACGCTGTCTATGGTCAGGATGTGACCTTCACCACGGCTGCGCTGCCTGACACGGCGGCACCGCTGATCGCCGAGGTGAGCGCGTCAGACGTAACCAAGTCTGGGGCTACTATTACCTGGACCACCAATGAACCAGCGACTTCCTGGGTGGAGTACGGCTTGACAGAAGGGTACGGCCTGTCGACGGGTGCGGACACGAGCTTTGTGGAAAGCCACACCGTGCGCCTGAAAGGCCTCAAGCCGGGCGAGGTCTACCACTACCGCGTCATCTCAGAAGACGTTGCCGGCAACCGGACGGTCTCGGACGATGCAACATTCACCACGGATTTGCATTCCGGCAGGACACCCATCTGGCTCTGGGCGCTGATCGGCATCGCTGTTGTGGCTGGCCTTGGCGCCCTGCTGTTGGTGTTCCGGGGCCGCCGCGCTTCACAAACAGGTTAGCGGCTTCCCCGGCCCGGCTGCCCGGACCAGTCTAGTGCGCCGCCATGCTGCGGTTCTTGAGTTCATCTAGATCCAGAGGTTCGCCCTTGGAGGGCTCACGCCTCAGGTGGATCGCTTTGCGCGGGCACATGTCAACACAGACACCACAGCCCATGCACTTGGCCAGGTCTATGACCGCTTTCTGCTTGTTCTCGTCAATGCTGATCGCGAAGAAGTTGCATGTCTTGTCGGCGCAGGCACCGCACCCATTGCAGTCGTCATTCACCTCGGCAACGTAGCCGGAAGGCGCCAGGATGGGCACAGCGCCCCCCAGCATGTTCCACATTTTGATGCCCAGGCAACAGCAACTGCAGCAGTTGCATATCATTCCAAACCTGTTCGCCGTCTCTTTCTTGAAGAAGGCGCTGTGGACGAATCCCTTCTTGTGGGAGAAATCCAGTACATTGACGGCCTCATCCACGGAAACCTTGCGGTACTTCGGATTCTGCTCTGCGATGAAGGAGGCAAATGGGTCACCGACGAACATACATACCTGCTGCGTTGGCGGGATGCACGGTTTCTCCACGTTCTCCCGGCACGGACATGACCCCACAGCTACCGTGTCATTGGCCTTCAGAATGATATCCCTCGCTACCTTGAATGGCATCACCGTCTCCGGGGGGGAAATGTGCACATCTTCTTTGTGGGCGACGAGCTTGACCGCGTCCTTGAAGTTCACCACCTTTGCATGGTAAATACTGGTGTCAAGACTCGTCGATGTCTCGGCGATCCGCAGTACATGATGCTTAAGCATCTGGTCCACGTCTTCGTGGGGCTTCTCCTTGGGCTCCGTGGGAGCCTGACCCGACTGCAGCATCGCGTGGTACATCAGCCTCTGTATGTGTTTTAGGTAGTGGTAAACCGGGAAAAAGTCGTTCTTGTCCTCAGGCGGGTAGATCTCCCATAGTGCCTTGATTGAGTCTTCGTGCATGGTTCCCCCTTCAGTGGAGTAGTGTTCAGCTTCTTTCGGGGTAGTCCCCATTCAAGCCCCCGTTTGCGGAAAGATTAGCACGAGTCGAGAGGCCCGTCAAAGCAGAATTCAGAGCGCAGTGATTGCTGGTATGACAGCTTACTTGGCATCTGGCGTCTTCTGCACAGCTTGTGCGTGTTTGCCCGCAACCCAGCGGCGACTCGCGCCGTGTCTGTTGGGGAGGTATGCTTGTTCAACGAATGGGCAGGCCCCCTGGTGCGCAGGGGGCCTGTCTCCTGCCTGGTACGCGAAGTCTATGAGGCTGGAGGCGCCTCTTCAGCGCCGGAATCGAAGAAAAGCTTCCAGATGAGCGCGGCGACAATCGCACCGAGGACAGGGGCTACCAGGAAAAGCCAGTACTCTTTGATGGCGTCACCTCTAACGAAGAGCGCCGGGCCAAAGCTCCTGGCCGGGTTGACCGAGGTCCCCGTGATCGGAATACCCAATAGGTGGACAAAGGTCAGAGTCAGTCCAATGGATATCCCCGCGAACCCTTTTGGCGCCGCCTTGCTGGTGGAACCGAATATGGCAAAAAGAAAGATGGCCGTGAGCAGCACTTCTGCCAGGAAGCACGCGCCCAGCGAGAATGGCTCCCCGTATCCGTTCTGCCCTAACCCGTGGAAGGGATAGCTGCTCCTGGTCAGGGAATACGTGTCCGTGCCACTCAAGACCGCCAGCAGCAGACCCGCGCCGACGATCGCACCCAGGAACTGCGCGATGATATACATCAGGCAGTCCTTCCCCTTCATCTTCCCCGCGACCAGCATGCCGACGGATATCGCCGGATTGATATGGCAGCCGGATATGGGCCCTATGGCATATACCATGGCCAGAACAACCAGTCCGAACGCGAACGCTGTGGCGACGAGGTTGGCGTTGCTCACCACGGCTACTCCGCAGGCTATGAATACCAAGACAAAGGTTCCCAAGAACTCCGCAACATACTTCTGGGTATCCTTCACTGTCTCACCTCCTTTCTCTTCTTGATGTTATCGGCTCGATCTGTTAGAAAGGGCTTATAGCACAGCCTTCGGAAGCTTGTCAATAGGTGCTCGAGTTTAATTCTGGTTCACTGGTCGATGGAGTCCGGTATGGAGAAGTGTCTTATCCGTGAGATAGAGGCCAACGGGATGATCTTCCGCGCACGGTTCGCCGGCGCCGAGGGTCAGGCCGCCGAACCGGTCATGCTCCTGCACGGTTTCCCCGAGACATCAATCATGTGGGCCGGGCTCATGGGGCACTTGGCTGGGGAGGGCTACCGCTGCTTTGCGCCGGACCAGCGGGGTTACAGCCCGGGAGCACGCCCCGGCAGAATCGAGGACTACGAATACAGGGAGCTCGTCTCGGATGTTCTGGCGCTGGCCGATGCGGTCGGCTACACGCGCTTCCACCTGATCGGCCATGACTGGGGCTCCGCCGTTGGCTGGGCTGTGATCAGACTGCATCCGGAACGCGTGTGCAGTTGGACAGCCATGTCGGTGCCGCACATGGATGCCTTCGCTTCAGCGATTGCGGATGATCCTGACCAGCGACAGCGGAGCCGGTACATGGCATTCTTCATGTTGCCGGAGAAACCCGAGCGTAGCCTGATGGCCGACGACTTCGCCGCCCTGCGGTCACTGTGGTCATCGATCCCGAAGGAACAGGTAGACGAGTACTTGAGCGTATTCTCTCAACCAGGCGCCCTGACGGCCGCGCTCAACTGGTACCGGGCCAACGCGGTCCTCTTGGAGAGACGCCGCGGAGGGCCGATGTTCGGACCGGTGCAGCACCCGACGCTTCTTCTATGGGGCAATCAGGACATCGCCGTGGGACGCGTTGCGGTAGAGCGGACGGCGCAGTACATGAAGGGGCCTTATCGGCTGGTGGAGCTCGATGGCGGCCACTGGCTGGTTCAAAAGCGACCTGAGCTCGTGCATGACGAGATTCTGCGGCACTTGCGGGAGAACCGGTGGTAGCGGGGCCGATACCAGGCCAATCGATCCCCTGGTCTGGGCTTCAGAGCCACTCTATTTATGTGAGAATCCAGGATGCAAACTGATCCAAGCGCTTGGACTCGTGCTTGCCAGTGATTTGCACTGGCCTCCCGCAGATGTTGTAGTATAATAGCTCGGCAATCACCCGTTTTGGCTGGCCTTTCCAGACTCGTCGGGGGAAATGATTCAGAAACCCAAGCCCCGCAAAGCAGACTCAGCCATTGGTGCTCTGCCGGTCGTGCGCCGCTCTGAGCGGGGTGACAACCACTCGGAGAGCGGTACAGAGGAACGGTACCGGCTGCTCGCTGACAATATCACCGACGTCATCTGCACTTTAGACAAGGACCTTCGCGTCACCTACCTCAGCCCTTCAGTAACCCACCTTCTGGGATACACAGTGGAACAGAGTCTGGGACAGCGCTGGACGCAGTTCATCGATGAGTCTCTGACTCCTGAGTCGGCAAAGATAGCGACAGAGGTGTTCAGAGAGATCAGCGCCAGCATGGATGACAGCTCACAGGACACCTACAAGTCCTGGACGCTGGAACTGGAGTTCAAGCGCAAGGATGGTTCTACCTTGTGGACGGAAGGGACGGTGAGCATCCTCCGGGATGCAGAGAGCAGGCCCATCGGCTTCCTGGCGCTGGTCAGAGACGTCAACGAAAGGCGGAGGGCGCAGGAGCTGTTCAAGACCCTCGCCAACAACTCGCCGATCGCGGTCTACATTGTTCAGGACGGCAAGCTGAGGTTCGTGAATTCGCAGTTTCAGCACCATGCCGGTGTCGGTGAGAGTGAACTGCTGGGGACAGATGCCAGCCGTTTTGTGCTGGCAGAGGACCGGGCGTCGGTGAAGCAGATGGCAGAAGCGATGCTGAAAGGAGAGCGGCCCAACCCATACGAATACCGGTTTGTCGGCCCCGGGGGACGGGTCAAGTGGGTCATGGAGCAGGTGGCTCCCATTCAGCACAACGGCCGGCCGGCCATGCTGGGGACCTTCATGGACATCACGGAGCGCAAGCAATCAGAGGAGACGCTGGTGCGCTCGGAGTCGCAACTGAGATTGCTCTCGCAGCGCATACTGGAGGTGCAGGAAGAGGAGCGGGCGCGCATAGCGCGGGAACTGCACGACCAGCTTGGGCAGGAGCTGGTGGCCCTCAAGATCGAGGCAGTGGTCCTCATGGAGGAACTCGCCAAGTCGCCGCGGCTCCGCGAGCGGGCCAGAGGGGTGCTCGACCTCATAGACAGGCTGGACACAACCGCGCATCGCATCGCCGTCAGCATCAGGCCGGAGATACTGGACAAGCTGGGACTGGTGAAAGCCATCCAGTGGTACGCCGAGGACTTCGAGAGGCGCAGCGGCATCTCCTGTCCGGTGGAAGCCCCCAATGAGGAACTGGTGGTGCCCAAGGCAGTATCCACCTGTGCCTACCGCATCCTGCAGGAGGCGCTGGTGAATGTCTGGAAACACTCCCGTGCTTCGCAGGCCAAGGTCAAGGTCACCAGCGGTCATGGCGTGGTGAACATCTGCATCAGCGACAACGGGGTGGGGATGGATTTGGGGCGGCTATCTGAGAGCACCTCTCTGGGGCTTCTGGGCATGCGTGAGCGGGCCAGCCTGGTCGGGGGGAAGATCACTATCAGGCGCAACCGGGGTGGGGGACTGCGCGTGGCAGCTCACCTGCCGCTGAATCCGGCCCAGTCTGCGGCTGGCGCCGGTGCTGATCTGTCCTCCGCTCACGGTCTGGCGGTGAAGCCGTGGCCCAAGACCACCATCAGGGTGCTGCTGGTTGATGATCACAGCCTGGTCCGAGCCGGGCTGAGGCGTGTCCTGGAGCAGGCGCCGGACATCCGCGTGGTGGCTGAGGCATGCGACGGGCGGGAGGCGATCAGCAAGTTCCAGGAAGTGAATCCGGACGTTGTAGTGATGGATATTTCGATGCCGGAGCTCGATGGCATGGAGGCCAGCAAGCGCATCTTGTCATTGCAGCCTCAGGCGAAGATTCTCATGCTGACCAGATTTCACGAAGAGCAATTCGCGATCAGGACGCTAAAGGCTGGCTGCCTGGGATACCTGACCAAAGGATCCTCCACACAGCAACTTCACCATGCGGTGCGCGCTGTAGCGCGCGGGAAGCGGTTCCTGTCAGAAGAGGGGCAAGATGTGGTGAATCTGCAACTCCTCTCGAGCCAGTCTGGGTTCGGCATGCTGGAGAGTCTTTCGGACAGGGAACTTCAGGTTCTGTGTCTTCTGGCTCAGGGACACGAGCTCAAGGGGGTGGCGGCAAACCTTGAACTCAGCGTGAAGACCGTCGAAACGTACCGGGCACGCGTCCTCCACAAACTGCACCTGCGCAATGACGTTGAAATATGCCAGTTTGCCATTCAGCATGGTCTCATAGACGAGATGCCCGGTCGCACAAGTACAGATCAACCGGGCTAGCGGCGGTACGTAGGGAAATTCCTGACAAACGAATCAGAAGACTCCCGACACACGAAATGTTTGATCTGGGTTAATCTGGTACATCACGGGCTGGAAACGGCGCCGCTGATGTCGTTGGGGGGTGAGACAGCGAACATGGCAGTCCCTGCGGTTCCAAACAGTTTTTCACGTGGGTCACGTTCCAATGAAGCAAATTGTTTAGCAGGAGGATAGTATGGCTGCAGACGAAAGATATGACATCATAGTCGTGGGTGGTGGGCATAACGGCACCACCATTGCGGCCTATCTGGCAAAGTGCGGATTGAGCGTCTGCATTCTGGAAGAAAGGCCGGAATTGGGTGGGGCGCAGGAGAATACGGAGCCGGTCGCCGGCGCCCGCCTTTCCCCGCATGCGATCGCCAACTACGGCGGGGCGGCGCCCGGGTGGGAACAACTTGAACTGTGGAAGTACGGCTTCCGCATGGACCTTCATGCAAGGCATCCTGAGTACCGTCCTATGGCCACAGGATTCATGACCGGAGAGGGCATGTATCAGGTGGGCGATGCCGAAGCGATGGGTTTTGCCAAGATATCCGGTTATCTTGGACAGCCAAAGGCATGGACACAGGAGCTGCTAAGGGCTACCTTCTGGTGTCCGCCGCATCCGCCCGAGGTCGAACTAACGCCGGACAACATCCCCTTCATGCAGGTGTACAAGCAATATGCTCCTGACGTGTGGACTGAGGAGCTTCTCCGGTGGACCATGTTTGACTTCATGGATGAACATATCAAGGGTGGCGAACCGTTCAAGACGGTGATGGCCTACATCGCCGCCGTGTCCGGCGCTTTTGGGCACCACGAGGGACAAGCTGTCCCGGCGCTGTGCAGCGTCTTGGCCTGCACACCGCCGTTCATCCCCCGCCCGGTGGGACCGCGCGGCAACATACACGGTTACTTCCATGCACTGCTGCGCTGCGCCATAGCCCACGGCGTGGTGGCGCGCACCTGCTGTCCGGTTGAGGAGATCATCATCAACAACGGTACCGCGGTCGGCGTCCGGCTGAAGGACACTGCCCCTCGCGGTGAGAAGAGGATCTGGGCGAACAAGGCGGTAATCAGCGCGTGTGATATCCGGCACACCTTTAACAAGCTGATTGGACCGAGCCACCTGGACAAGGGTTTCCTGCAGCGGATCAATGACCTGAGCGCCAAGGGTGGCAGCCTGTACGTAACCCACTGGCTAACCCGCAAGCAGCTCAAGTTCCGGCCGGCCTATGCCGCAGCGATGGCAGGCGAAGGTGTATTCACTGGTGGCCCCTTTGTCGGAGGCGCGGGAACCAGGAAGGAGTACTTCGCGCACATGGCGGAGGCTCTTGGCTGGAAGGGTAGACCGAGGATACCACCCAAGGAAGGGCTTTTCCTCTGGGTCGGGAACCAGAACTACGACGAGACTCATCCTCAGTGCACCCGGCCCGGCCAGTACATCTGCGGTCCGTTCGATACCATTGTGGCTACTCCCGAATATGATCCGGAGGGCATGGAAAACATAAACAAGACCAAGGCGGAAATGGACGCCTACAACCTGGAATTGGCGGGCGTGGTCTGTGAGAACCTGGATCACGACAACATCATCAAGACCTTTGTGAATACCCCGTATGATTCGGAGCTTCGCAACACTGGCCTGTTTGGTGGTTCCTGGTACGGCGTCCGACACGACAAGGATGAGTGGTGGACCACCCGTCCTCTGCCTGAACTGGCCCGCGGCCGCACGCAGATAGACGGCCTCTACCTGTGCCATCAGTCGTCAATGCATCCGGGCGGCCTTTGCCTGATGGCCTGTGGCTACAACCTGATGCACACCATGATCGAGGATGGCATCGCCAAGCCCGGACCGTGGTGGTATGCCTCGCCGTGGTACATCCCTCAGGATGGGAAAATCTCGGCGAAGCGTCCGTAAAGAGTAAGGA
>JAUCPZ010000120.1 GCA_030372995.1 Dehalococcoidia bacterium | reverse complement strand
CAGGAACAACTATCCGCATGAGTCAGCTAAAGCAAGTTTTACGCATGCTCGCCCAGGGCGAGGCGTTCAAGCGCATTGAGCGGGACACGGGCATATCCCGTACGACCATCAAGCGCTATCACCGGCTTATCCACGCCCGAGCGCTCAACGTCGACGAATTGGTCCTCCGGGAGGATCCGGAGCTGCTGCATCTGCTGCAAAGCCCCGAGCAAGCGGATCTGGCCCGTCGGCAGGATTTTACCCGGCGCCTGGATTACTTCTTCGAGCAACTGCAGGAGGGTCACGTGACCAAGCAGTTGCTTTGGGAGGAATACAAACGGGACTATCCGGACGGCTATCAGTACTCCCGTTTTTGCCACTACCTCCAGCAGTACGATCGCAGCCGGAAGGGCACGATGTCCATGGAGCATAAGGCCGGCGACAAGCTCTTCATTGACTTCGCCGGTGACAAATGGCACTACATCGACCGTGCGAGCGGAGAGGTGGTGCCTTGCGAATTGTTCATCGCCACGCTGGGGTATAGCAACTTCACCACCGTGGTGGCCACCCACTCGCAAAAGATGGAAGAGGTCATCCAGGCGACGGTCGCGTCATTGGAGTGGATCGGCGGGAGCCCGGGCGTCATCGTTCCGGACAACCTGAAATCCGCCGTCCGGCAGGCCGATCGCTACGAGCCTGTGATCAATGACGCCTTCCTGGACATGGCCAATCACTATGGCATGGTCGTACTCCCCGCACGCATCCGAAAGCCGAAGGACAAGGCCAAGGTGGAACGGGCGGTCAATATTGCCTACCAGCGGGTCCTGGCGCCCCTGCGAAAGATGACCTTCTACAGCCTGCAGGAATTGAATGCAGCATTGCGCGAGCAGACCGATTTGCTCAACGCACGCACGATGCAGCAATACGATTGCTCGAGGAACGTGTTGCTTGAACGGGATGAACGCCCCCACCTCCGGGCGCTGCCGGAACTGCGCTATGAGATCAAGCATCACCGCGTCCTCAAGGTCATGCAGAATGGCCATATCTATCTGTCCAATGCCCGGAAATACTATAGCGTGCCATATCGCTATATCGGTTGCAAGGTCCACGTGATCACCACCGCCACGGTGCTCAGGATCTATCACCAGGGCGCCTGCATCGCCACGCATGTGACCACCCAGGCCCAGCGCTACAACACGATCGCTGCGCATATGGCATCCCATCATCGGGCGGTCATGGAAGGCATGAACGAAGACCGCCTCCGGCAAGCGGCCAAAGCCCTGGGCGAGCCGGTGTTGCAGGTCATTGAGGCCGTTCTCGCGCGGAGTATCCATCCCGAACAGGCGTTCAGGTCCTGTCAGGGGATCCTGTCCCTGGCCCGGAAGACGTCAGCGCAAACCCTTGTCGAGAGCTGCCAGATCGCCCTGGATTATGAGGTATGCACCTACCGGAATATTGAACGGCTGGCCCATGGCCGCTATGCCCATCGGGATGGCTGTACGCCGTCAGGCGCGATGCCATTGCCCGCGCATACCAATATCCGCGGTGCAGAACACTATCAAGCGTAATGAACAAAATCCAAATCGCATGAATCATCAACAAACACTTGAACGAATGCGGGACCTTCGCCTGCATGGCATGGCGGCGGCCATGCAAGGGCTCCTGGAGAGCAAGACACTTGCGTCCACCAGTGCGGACCAACTGCTCGCCCTTCTGCTGCAACAGGAATGGGACGAACGCAATAACCGGAAAATCAGTCGGCTGACGCGTTCGGCCCGCTTCCGGTATGCCGCCTCGCTGCAGGAGGTGAAGCCGGACGCCAGGCGAAACCTGCCCGCCGAGCAACTGGCGCTGCTCAGCACCTGTGAATGGGTACACAAGGCCGAGAACCTGATGATCACCGGGCCTACGGGTGTCGGTAAGAGTCACCTGGCCTCGGCCATCGGCCATCATTGCTGCCAGATGGGCCTGAAAGTGGTCTATCACAATACGCAAAAGCTCTATCAGGCCTTACGCCTGGGGCGGCTTGACGGAACCCACAGGCGACAAATACAGCAAATCGCTCGCGCAGATCTGCTCATCCTGGATGACTTTGGGCTTCAGCGCCCCGACGAAACCGCCCGGCTGGACCTCCTGGAGATCGTGGAAGACAGGCATGGACGAAGATCGATGATCATTGCCTCACAGCTTCCGGTCGGCATCTGGTACGACATTATCGCTGAGCCGACCATCGCGGACGCCATCCTGGACCGGATCGTGGCCAATGCGCATCGCATCGAACTGACCGGAGAATCCCTGCGAAAAAGGAAATAACTTTAACACCGTTCATTGACAAGGCCATCCATAGACCCCATGCCCACGGGGGGTCAGTATCCCCGGAATAGGGGGTCAGCTTCGCTGGAATAGACACAATAGGCATGCTTGTTCTTCATGCGGCTAAAGGACGGCCGTCAGGAGGGTGTAGGAAAGATGTAGCTGTTCGGAATGATACGCAAGAGCTTCCATTTCGCCGGCGCTCACGCCGCAACGGAGCGGATCGCGATGTTGTTTTGCCCTGAGACTGTCGAAGGGTACTCGCGTTAAGGGAGCTGCAAGGCCAACGACATGAACCCTATGCGTGACTCAAGAATACCCTCGAGCGAATCCCGGAGACCGAGGTCACGGACCCAGATAAAATATGGCCGATGCGCCAGGTGTAGTAAGGCTGTCTCTTATACACATCTGACGCTGCCGACGAGTTCCGAACGGTGTAG
>JAUCPZ010000119.1 GCA_030372995.1 Dehalococcoidia bacterium | reverse complement strand
TGGACCGCACCATTGACGACGTGATCAAGGCGTGGAAAAAACGCGCGGCCCCCTGACCGCAGGACACGGAAGCGGAAGCCCTCTCCCGCCCCTCCGGGAGCCTCTCCCGGTGTTCCGGGAGATTCTCCCGGCGCGTCGGGAAATTTTCCCCTTAGAGGGAATAGAAGAGAAGAGATAGAGGGAGGGGAACGAACGGGGCGGGCGTTCCGGCATCCTGGCGGGAGGAATGTTTCGGCCCCCCCCACCCATGGAGGAGGGATGAAGGATGTAGGATGAGGGATGAGGGGTCCGGTCCTGAAATAGGTTGTCACCTTGTATGGCAACTCGATTAGGACAGAATCACGGAATCCGGTATAGTGAAGCGTTTAAGATCGCGGTCGTGCGAGAAGTTGAAGGGCAGGAGATGCCCTATGAGCAAGTGCGTCGAAAGTATGGCATCCGGGGCAGTGCCACGGTGCAGAAATGGGTGCGGAAGTATGGCAACGGCACCCGAGGAGAGAGGATCCGAGTGGAAACACCTGAAGAGATTAATCAAACGGAGCAGTTAAAGCGGCGGGTGCGGGCGCTGGAGCGGGCGTTAGCCGACGCCAACATTGATTTGGTGTTGGAACGGGCTTACACCAAGCTGGCCTGCGAGCGGGCCGGGATCCAGGATGTGGAAGGCTTTAAAAAAAAGCATCGTGGGGCGCAGCTCACCTAGGCATGGAGGCCAGTGCGGGGGAAGTCTTCGGGGTCACGGTCAGTGCGGTGTGCCGGCGGCTGGGGATGAGTCGGCAGAACTACTACGCGCAGCGGCGGCGTCGCCAGCGTCAGGCGGTGGACGCGGACCTCATTGAGCAGCTGGTGGTGGCGGAGCGCCGGCTGCAACCGCGCTTGGGCGGTCGCAAGCTTTACAAGATGCTGCAACCCGAGTTGAGGGCCGCCGGGGTTAAAATTGGACGGGACCGTTTTTTTGAAGTCCTGGCCCAGCGCGACCTGTTGCTGGAGCCCCAGCCCGCGGAATATCCTTGCACCACGCAGTCCCGGCACAATCTGCCGGTCTTTACCAATCGAATCAAAGGCCTCCAGCTGACCGGCGCCAACCAGGTGTGGGTCAGCGACATCACGTATCTGCGCACGGCGGAAGGCTTTGTCTATCTGGCCCTGATTACCGATAAGTATTCGCGCAAGATCGTCGGCCATCACGGGGGGGACACGTTGGAAACCGAAGGCTGTCTTCAGGCCCTGGAGGTGGCTTTGGCGATCTTACCGGCGGGGGCGCGACCGATTCACCACTCCGATTGCGGCTCCCAGTATTGTTCTCACCGTTATGTGAATCGGCTGGCCGAGCTCCACTTGGGCGTCAGCATGACGGAGACCGACCACTGCGCCGAGAACGCCCTGGCCGAACGGGTCAACGGCATTCTGAAGCAGGAGTATGGGCTGGGCGCAACGTTTCAGACCAAGGCCGATGCGCTGCGGGCCGCTGCCCAAGCCATCCGGCTCTACAATACCCGGCGGCCCCACAGCGCGCTCAAGTACCAAGTTCCCGACCAGGTGCATCAGTTCGGCCTCAATTAGCCGCCAGCAAGCTCAGGTTCCGAACGGCTTCTCCCCCCGACACCCCCCTCCTGCGGGCTGGTCAGCCCCCGGGGCCCCAGGCGCTACGACCTGAGCTGCGAACTGGAGTTCAAAGCCCAGCTCAGGTCGGCGCTACCCCAGTGGCCGACCAGCCCGTCGCGCCGCTTCGCGGACAGTCATGAGTGGGACTTCCGCTTCGCGGAAGTGACAAATTTAAACCAGGACTTGACCGTTTTCGGTACTTGCGCAGGCCGCTCAACATCCGGCTGATCTCCGCCGCCGCTTCTTTCAAGGTCTCGATGTGGTCACGGTCGGTATAGCCGAGTTCAAAGGCCAGTCGCACTTGGCATGTGGCTTCCATTAGCGAGCCGTAGGCAATCTCCAGAAACCGAGCGAAGTCGGCATCGGAAGTCCGGCCAGCTCCCTCAGCGATATTCGACGCTACAGAAACCGCTGCCCGCCGAAGCTGTGGTGTCAGCCCATTCCTCTCGTGGTCAGGGAATCCACGGCTCACTTGGTAGATCTGTCTCTTATACACATCTCCGAGCCCACGAGAC
>JAUCPZ010000118.1 GCA_030372995.1 Dehalococcoidia bacterium | reverse complement strand
CATAGGCCACATGGTGCTACTAGGGTGCAACTGCTCTCAGGCTTCGCGGTGGCCACCACGTTGGGATTCACATCCCGTCGTGCTGCGCACTGAGAGGGCTGGAGCCGCAAGAAGTTGAGGGTGCCAGGAGACCGGTGGCGTGGGCATGCTCGGATTCACAGCGGCGGTGCGCAAACCACGTCGGTGTGTTTATCCTCGACGTACGCTCTGGGAGAGTGGCCTGACGGTCTCGTTTCCTATCGCAACAGAGTTATATTGATAGGAGTATCGTTGAGGTGTAGAATGTGCCAACCGCGTGTTCTTCTTTCGTCCGGCACAAGAGCCACCGCGGGCCATCGGGGGTCAATTGCCTGCGACGCAGCAGCAATCGGGAGCGGGGTGGGCGTGCAAGTCGCGACGAAAGCAACAAGATGGGGTCGGTTTTGACAATACGCTGTCAAGGAGGGGTAGTAGAGTCTGCGTGTTAGAGGGACGGCAAAGGAGGGTCGGTATGAGCGACTACAAGGTTTCACTGGAAGTGCAGGGGCCTGCAGCAATGTGGACACGGCCGGATACTGGAGCAACGCCGATCTCATACCCTGTGCCCACGTGGTCGGCTGCGAAGGGTATGTTTGAGGCCGTGCTGCGACGACCACATGTCTATGTCTGCCCCACACGAGTCGAGATCTGCAAGCCCATTCGGTTTGAGCGGTACGTGACCAACTATGGCGGACCTCTCCGCAAACAGGACCAGATCAACAAATACAACAACTATCAGTTGATGGCCACTATTCTTGTTGACGTGTGTTACCGCCTATACGGAGAGGTTCGTGTGAAGCAAAGCACGCGCGGCCAGGGGAACCCACAACTACGTAGGCGCCGCGGACAGGATTGGCGGCAGCGGTTCAAGGAACTCTTTGACGAGAGGCTCAAGCGCGGTCAGACGTTCTATACTCCATGTCTGGGATGGAAGGAGTTCGTGCCCAGCTACTTCGGGCCATTGCAGCCGGACAGCAAACCTGACCCGAGTGTGGATGACATTGTTATCCCGGCTCTCCTTCATTCCATGTGGGAGCACCACCAAAGGAAGCCAAGATTCGTCCAGGACTGGCATATAGTCAAGGGAGTGATGTCGTACCGCCATCCAGTCCCAGAGGGAGGAGAAAGCCGATGTTGAGCGAAGCATGGCGATTGCTGCAAGCGCTGGAACGTAGCGACAT
Organism: Dehalococcoidia bacterium; assembly: GCA_030372995.1. Taxonomy (GTDB): domain Bacteria; phylum Chloroflexota; class Dehalococcoidia; order UBA2247; family RBG-13-53-26; genus JAFGCL01. The sequence continues at coordinate 8,390 of JAUCPZ010000118.1, read as the reverse complement.
CAAACGCGCTCCCAAGCATAAGCGCATCCAGGTGCCTGGCCGCACATGGCCTATCGCGCGTATTTGTTTGGATGCGAACAATAAGGTGGGTTCCATCCGAGATGTGAGCAAGCAAGACTGGCGGGGGATTTGGACCGTGATGGAAGGAAATCAAAACAGCTTCCCGGTTGTTCGCTTTCAAGGCCCATTGTATCGCCTGCCACGCACCGACAACAGATGGACAAGGCTGGGTTATGACCAAGACGGAAGAAGAAAACGGGCGCCTGACGATCAATTGCGGCTTGAAGTGCTCGAAAGCCTACTGCAAGATGACGTTTCCCTGGCACTGACCGACAAAGCTATAAGGCTTTTCCGGAGGCTCACCAATCAGAAAGCAAAGGAATTGATCCAATGTGCCGAGAATGATCCGGGCTTGAGGCCTGTCAAAATTGTCGCCGCGCGCTTCAGAGATGGGGCTAAGGAGCCGCGAGAGCTGTTGAAACAAGTGTCAGGGAGAGCCATTGCGGGTTTGCGTCAGGGGAAGTTCGATGCCATTGACTTCGTCGAGCAATTGTTCGTCGGCAAGGGACCGCCGGACGCACAGGGACGGGTTCGTGAAGCTACGGTACAACTTGCGTTTGACATCGAGAACGGAGAGGCGGAGGATAGCCGGCTCTATTCCACTACTATTAGGGATCGGCTCATCCAAGTGCTGCCACAAGCGCAGGATCGGAAATCTCAAACAAGAAGCGGGTCGAAGTTGCCCGACGCCAGACTCGACGCTTTTACGGGCGAAGCTGAGGAAATCGAAGACAAAACCTTTCCAAAGGTGGACCTTCCGGTCCCTTCAGGCAAGGATCGCGCTGGCGCGTTTGGCCGCAGACGGTTTCCCCTAGCATCCATGTTCAGCGAAGCACGCTGCAACACGCGCTATGGATTGACCGATGCCCTCGTCTTCCCCTTGGCGAAGACAAGGGCTACCAAGCTCAAGGAAGCGCTGGAGGAGGTTACCTCAGACAGTCGCCATGAGAAAACCTGGCAACATGTTGCCAGCGGTCGCTTCGACTTGCAGGGTGGCCGCAAGATAGAGAAACCGGACTTGCTGATCGCATACGTCGAAGAGAAGCCTATGCTCGATGCCAAGACGGCCGGATACTTCGGACAGGGTCCTTCCGTTGTTGAGGACAAATTCGAGGTGGATAGTGCCGCGCTTTGCGAGGCTTTCCGCGGCGTTCTCCGCGAGAAGCCACAGGCGAAACTGAATCTATTCCTCATTCGCGAGGTGTCAAAGGGACAAGCCCAAGTCGTCTTGGCGGAGTCCCCCGCTGTGAAGGATGTGCTGGAGGCTGCGGAACGCTGGCAACAGGCTGTGCGGGAGAATATCCCCAACGTCACAATCTATTTACCTGAGAGAACCATCGGGGGCAAGAAGGTTGCAGCAGTGCCAAACGCAAGACCAACAGCAACCTATCCCGACCAGGTCGTTCGCTTGTTGTCTCATCAATGGATTCGAGGCGGTTCTGAAGAGCAACCTGTAGTGGGTCCCGGGCTCGCCGAAGTACTTACGCTCATGCTGCGAACCAAGGGGAAATGGGAACCAACTGCTCACCGTCTCCTCGGCCTGCTCTTGGAGAGAGTCAGTCCCCTCCTGATCGGCCTCTTTGCCGCAAAGCACGCATACGGCCCACGGATAACACAAGGGAAGAGAGAACCGCTCGATGACTACCCTCGCCAGTCTAGGGAGACCGCGCTGCATGCGGTTGCGGTGTCAGGAATCTTGCTGAACGCACTAGCATCAAGAAAGGAGGATTACATGAAAGATGCACCGTATCAGATAGGGCAAATGCTCGCGCTGGCCGACACGCTACATAAGGACTACTGCACCGTGGTGCGACACGGGGAATTGCCGAGTTCACTCATCGGGACCGCGCTCATGCGCCGGGCCCTCGACAGTCCGGCGGGTGCCCTGGCAGAACTCAGCGAGCGAATCATCGAGTACGTTCGCTGGGCCAAGGTGGCACAGATATCCGATGAGTGGAAGGACGAAAACGATCAAAGACGGATCGCAGTCAACGAGGCACGAAAGAAGCTCAGACAATATCAAACTCTTGCAGACGCGCTTGGTAAGCTGGAGCTCCCTACCGAGTGCGATGACCTCATGAAGGCGCAGTTGCTCCTGGGGTTTCTGGCCACCCCACCCGAAGAGGACTAACACGCGACCAAGACCAAGAAAACGGAAAGGAGAAAAGAACAATGAATACATCCGAGATCACCATCCCGCGGGCAACCGGTCTGCTCGTTATCGTGGTGGAAAACAGCAATCCGAACGGCGACCCCGATCAAGAAAGCGACCCTAGGCGGAGAACCCACGACAACCGCGGCATGATCACCGGGGTCTCGTTCAAACGTAAGGTGCGGGATCTCGTACTGCGCAAGGAAGAACCCGTATGGATGAAAGTAGCCCCTGAATTAGGGATCAAGAAAGAGAACGAAATTTGGACATACGATGGCCTCGAGTTTGACATCCTTGAGCGGCGCGACATCAACCGCAGCGAGGTGAATAAGCTGCTGAATGAGGATTTCGAGCATTTCAAGAGGAGGTTCTGGGATGCCCGCGTCTTCGGGAATACCTTTCTCGAAGAAGGGGTTGGCGACACAATCCGAGCCGGCGTCGCTCAATTTGGACTGGCCGTCTCTGTGTCTCCTGTTCGAGTGCATCGCTTGACGAAGACCAAGATGGCACCTGCAGAGAGCGGAAAAGCGCAAGGTCAGGGGCCGACGAGAGGCATGGCCCCCTTAGCCCATCGAATTGTCGAGCATGGGGTGTATGCCATGCCCTTCTTCATCAATCCAACAGGAGCCGACGGCAAGCGCGGAACGGGTTGCACAGCACGGGATATTGCCCTCTTGCTGAACCTAATCCGCTATGCATACCCGCACACCAAGTCGGATATCCGCCCCTTGGTCGAAGTTCACCACGCTTGGTACGCAGAACACGAGGATGAGCTGGGCTCATTCTCCGAGTTCGAGTTCATTAAGAAGCTGACCCCTAAGCGAAAGGGGGGCGATCCCGAGAAACCTTCTGTGAGCGGCATGCCGCTTGAACAGCAGTACGACATCCCGACGGCGCTGCCTAGGGATGGAGATTACCCATTCCGAGGGGGACTGAAGAATGACAAGTTGTATGATCTCTGCATCGAATTGCCGGAATGGTGCGACCAACTCACGCGATGACGATGGCAACGGAAAAACAGCCTGAACTAGCACATAGCGCCCGCCAAGGCGTTCGTGCTCAACAGTATGCCGATCACATCACGAACGTGCGTAAGACAGCGGTCAGCAATGCCCGGAATGCCGCGAGGTCCTACACTGGCGACCGAGAGGCATTTGTCAGTTGGGTTGAAGCAGCTGCGATCTACCATGACCTTGGCAAACTTGATGAGGCTAATCAGGCTGTTCTGAGATCTGGTTCACAGTGCCACCTCCCGATAGCACACGAAGATGCGGGGGTGGCCGAACTGGATAGTCTTGGCCACAAGGAATCAGTCGTGCTAGTGCATGGCCACCACCGTGGCCTCTTCAGTCGCGAAGAGGAAATCGGCAAGCAAGGCAGGCCATTTCGAGATTTGGAGAGGCTGGCGCCGGGTGGTGAAAAGGTAGCGGATCACGTGGATCGGCTCTTGAGGCAATACGAGAAGGATCATGTGACGGCGGGGTGCCCGGCGGTACCTACGGCCCAGCTCTCTTCTCTACACGGCTGCGGCTTCACTCGGCGTTTGGCCCTTTCGTGCCTGGTTGACGCTGACCACAGCGATACGGCCCGGCATTACGGTGCCGAGTCGGAGATCCCAGTGGTGCAAACACGCTGGAATGAGCGTCTCGCAGCTTTGGAGAGATACGTAGGTAGTTTGCCCGGCGGCAGCACTCCGGCCGAGCAAGAACGCAACCAGCTTCGACAACGCCTGTTCCAGGCATGTCGCGAAGCCTCAATTGAGCCGAGGATACGGACCTGTGACGCCCCAGTCGGAACCGGAAAAACAACAGCAGTGATGGCGCACCTGCTTCGCGTCGCGGCTGAACGAGACCCAGAACTGCGGCACATCATCGTCGTCCTTCCGTACACCAACATCATCACCCAATCCGTCGAGGTGTATCGGAAGGCACTGACATTGGACGGAGAACGACCCGAAGATGTCGTGGCGGAACACCACCATCGAGCTGACTTCGAGGATTTGGAACTCCGGCGGATGGCTACACTCTGGAAAGCACCGATCATCGTGACCACAGCCGTCCAATTCTTCGAAACGCTGGGCAGCAGTTCCCCCGCCCGCCTGCGGAAACTTCATGAACTGCCCAGTTCGGCGGTCTTCGTCGACGAGGTTCATGCTGCCATTCCTTCCCATCTATGGCCGCAAATGTGGCGTTGGGTCGAAACCTGGACCCGGCACTGGGGTGGACACTTAGTGCTTGCAAGCGGATCACTTCCGCGGTTTTGGCAAATAGCCGAGTACAGAAACCTGATTTGCGGGGATCACACGGCAAGGTTGGCTGATGTTCCCGATCTGGTCACGGATCAGTCTCTCCGCGACAAGCTGAAACAGACGGAGGCAAAGCGGATCCACTACTTCCGGCGTTCGGACTCTGCTCCCGCTCTAACCTGCAGGGATGTGGTGGAGTTCGTTACAGCGAAACAAGGGCCCCGCCTCCTGATCGTTAACACCGTACAAACGGCAGCCGTGATCGCCAAAGCCATGCGAGATGAAGGGCGTGATGTTCTTCATCTCTCCACAGCCCTGGCCCCAGCTCACCGCGATTCAATCGTGAAAAGAATCAAGCTACGCTTGAAAGACAAGATAGCAAACTGGACACTTGTCGCCACCAGCTGCATCGAAGCAGGGATGGACTTCTCTTTCCGTGTAGGATTTCGAGAACGAGCTTCCATGGCTAGCCTAATTCAGATCGGCGGGCGCGTAAGCCGTGGTAACGAGTTCACAGACTCTGTAGTGTGGGATATTCTGCTGCAGGATGACCAATTTCAGAACAATCCGGCCCTCTTGGTATCACGGCAAGCTCTGGATCGCTTCACACTCGAGAAACTGAATGAATCGCACCCAGCCGAGTTGGCAACCCTCGCCATGTCCCGTGAATGGACCTGTGGCGCCGAAGAGAAGGCAAGGAAACTGATCAAAGATGAGGAGAGCATGGAGTATCCAAGTGTCTCCAGGCAGTGCAGGGTGATAGATGCTGATACCCGAACGGTGGTTATCGACAGATCACTGGCCGAGGCTATTCGCAGAGGTGATAAGGTATCGAAGGCAGAACTCCTGCAATACAGCGTCCAGATATGGGCAAACAAGATTGAGAAATTGGGTCTGCAACCGCTCGTTGCTGACGGCGAGTCGGAATCAGGTCTCTTCGGGTGGCCTTATGACTACGACCCTGAGTTCCTGGGGTATATGGCCGGGGTACTGAAATTGGCTGACTTCATTGCTGCAGGAGGTGCCGTCATCTGATGTTCACCGAAGATGATCTCCTGCCGATCTCGGCTCTCCAGCACCTCGCCTTCTGCGAACGGCAGTGGGGGCTGATCCATCTAGAAGGGGTATGGGAGGAGGATCGCCTAACAGCCGAGGGGCGGGTCATGCATGAGCGGGCCGATGAACCGGAGACCGAGGTCCGGGGCAATACGCGGATCGCGCGTGGCCTGAGATTGAGGTCGCTGAGGCTGGGCCTCACAGGCAAGGCCGATGCGGTCGAGTTCCTCCGGCTGTCGCAGGCAGAGGAGGGCGCCACGCTGGCCCCGGCGCGACCGGAGACGGTACGTTTGGAGGGTGTGGCCGGGCTGTGGAGACCGCTGATAGTGGAGTACAAGCGCGGCAGGCCCAAGCTGGATCGCTGTGACGAGGTGCAGCTGTGCGCCCAGGCGCTATGTTTGGAGGAGATGCTGAGGGTGCACATGCCGTCAGGGTGCTTCTTCTATGGGGAGCCGCGGCGCCGGTACGACGTTGCTCTTGATGACGCGCTGCGAGACGAGACTGCACGGTTGACCGCGCGGCTTCATGAGCTGAGCCGCGCCGGTCGGACACCCATAGGGGAATACTCTCGGAAGTGCCGCAGTTGTTCGTTGATAGAGCGGTGCCTGCCCAAGGTCACCAATGGAAGACGAGAGGTTGAGAGGTATCTAGCCAAGGCGATGGAAGAGGGCGGGTGAGATACCACTGGAGCCACCTTTGCGAAAGGGGAAATGGCGAATCTCCCTTGGTTCCTCTTCCCCAAGGAGTGAGAGGACAGGATGAAGCACTTGCTCAATACACTGTACGTGACGACTCAGGGGGCCTATCTGGCTCGTGAAGGTGAGACGGTGCTGGTCCGAGTTGACGGGGAGACCAGGCTCCAGGTGCCGATCCACACTCTGGGTTCGATCGTATGCTTTGGGCAGGTCTCATGCAGTCCGCCGCTGATGGGGCTTTGCGGTGAGCGTGGGGTGGCTGTTTCCTTTCTCAGTGAGCACGGGCGGTTCCTGGCGCGGGTGGAGGGCCCGGTCTCGGGCAATGTCCTGTTGCGCCGGGAGCAGTATCGACGGGCGGACGATCCTAGGGCGTCTGCGGCGTTGGCGCGCGCCGTGGTTGTCGGCAAGATCGCCAACTGCCGTACGGTGCTCCTTCGCGCGGCACGGGAGCGTCCTGGCGGCCACGGAACTGAGTACCTCTCGGAAGCTGCGGATCATCTCGGCACACACCTCAGGAGTCTAGAAGGGGCGGCACCACTGGAAACCATCCGGGGAAAGGAAGGTGATGCGGCCCGTACGTACTTCAGTGTCTTCGACCATTTGATCACTGCTCAGAAGGCGGATTTCTTCTTCCGCGACCGCAGCCGCCGGCCGCCGCTGGACAACATGAATGCGCTCTTGTCTTTCCTCTACACGCTGCTGGTGCATGATGTCAGGTCTGCTTTGGAGGGAGTTGGGCTGGACCCGGCTGTAGGGTACCTACATCGGGACAGGCCTGGAAGGCCGGGGTTGGCTCTCGACATGATGGAGGAACTGCGTCCGTTCCTGGCTGACCGTCTGGCGCTTTCGCTGGTCAACCGTCAGCAGGTCCGTGGCGATGGGTTTCGGAAGACAGAGACGGGAGCCGTACTCATGAATGACGAGACACGGAAGGAAGTGCTGGTGGCGTACCAGAAGCGGAAACAGGAGGAGATTCAGCATCCTTTCCTGGGGGAGAAGGTAGCAGTGGGACTGGTGCCGCATTGCCAGGCGCTGCTCATGGCGCGCCACCTCCGCGGAGACTTGGATGGCTATCCTCCGTTCGTTTGGCGGTAGGGGTCTTGTTTGGAGCCCTAGGTGGGCACGAACGTTAAGAACTGAAGACAAAGCAGGGGGAACACAAGAGATGCTGGTGTTAGTCACCTACGATGTGAGCACGGAGAGAGCGGAGGGGCGGAAGAGGCTGCGCCGCGTGGCGAAGGTGTGTGAGAACCGCGGCCAGAGAGTCCAGAACTCGGTGTTCGAGTGTCTGGTTGATCCGGCCCAGTGGACTGCTTTGCGGGAGGACCTCATCGATGAGATCGATGCCAGCGAGGACAGCCTGCGCTTCTACTTTCTGGGCAGCAACTGGCAGGGCCGGATTGAGCATGTGGGGGTGAAGAAGGCCTATGACCCAGAGGGTCCGTTGGTCGTGTAGGGCATGCCTTCGCGGAGGTCAAGTGGCCACGAGTTGTGCAGAGGGTCCGCGAGCTTTGAGGTGGGGGGTCGGGTGTTGAGGCGAGCACAAAGGTCTGCCGGTTCTCGACCCCCGGGTTGGACGGTTTACGATTGGATATACGGTCGCCCCCTGCGCGGGGGCGTGGATTGAAACTCCACCACAGCCGGCCTCTCGGGATGAGGGATCTGTCGCCCCCTGCGCGGGGGCGTGGATTGAAACCTCTCCTGGGGGGAGAAGATTATGCGGGTCCTCGGGTCGCCCCCTGCGCGGGGGCGTGGATTGAAACCTCAGCTCTATCGACGACCGGATCCGCTCCACGGTCGCCCCCTGCGCGGGGGCGTGGATTGAAACCCCGATGTACGGGTCGGGCTCCATGAGCCGGTGGGTCGCCCCCTGCGCGGGGGCGTGGATTGAAACTGATTATGCTCGAGGATACGGATGAAAAGACAGCGTCGCCCCCTGCGCGGGGGCGTGGATTGAAACCTCTCTTTTCAGGTCCCCCTCGACTGGGGCACGGTCGCCCCCTGCGCGGGGGCGTGGATTGAAACCGTGAGTCTAACGCTCACCATGCACTGAGCGCATAAGTCGCCCCCTGCGCGGGGGCGTGGATTGAAACAGCGGCTTCTGCCGCAGAGTAAGCTCGACCTGCAGCGTCGCCCCCTGCGCGGGGGCGTGGATTGAAACCTCTCTTTTCAGGTCCCCCTC
>JAUCPZ010000117.1 GCA_030372995.1 Dehalococcoidia bacterium | reverse complement strand
GTGGAGGGCCAGGGCATTCATCACTGTGGCCAGCATCCCAGCATAGTCCGCCGTCGCCCTGTCCATACCCCTAGCGGCGGCATCCGCACCCCTCCAGATGTTGCCACCCCCGACCACAATGGCCACCTGCACCCCCGCATCCATCACGTCCTTCACTTGCCTTGCCACCATCTTCAAGATAGCATCATCAATCCCGTAGTCGCGCTTGCCCATGAGAGCTTCGCCGCTCAGCTTCAGCAGGATGCGCTTGTAACTCTTCGATGGCACGTTCATGATCCCGCAGTCCTCCTGTCGTCAGATTTGACTGCTCCCATCAGCCTGGAAAGGTAAGTCCGCCGCTTATGGTGAAGACCTGTCCTGTGATCTGATCGGAATCCTTCGAGGCCAAGAACAGAGCCAGGTGGGCAATGTCATCCGGCTTGTTGATGCCGAACGGCATCCGCTCCTCTGCCTTTCTGAATATCTCAGCCATTCGGCTACCCTGCTGCGATGTCGCCCGTTCGTAGCCCGGCGTGTCCCTGGTTACGGTGGTGCAAATGGTATTGATGTGTATCTTCGAGCTGGCGAACTCCATGCCGAGCACCTTGGTCATGAGCACCAGCGCCGCAGCCGCCCCACCGATCAGCGACTCCCCCTTTGTGGGCGTCCTGCCCGCGTCGGTAGTCACGAGGATGATTTTACCAGACTGCCGGGACACCATGTGGTCAAGAACTGCCCTCACAGCGTAGAGGCGCGTAAACAGGTGGCTGCTGATGCAGTCACCATATGACTTTGGGTCTATCTGCTGGAAGGGCTGGGGAGGAGGCCCGCCGGCCGCGCCACTGGCCACGAGGATATCAATGTGGCCGAAGCGCTGCACTGCGCTGTCAACCATGCGCTTGACGTCTTCGTACTTGTAGAGATCCGCCGACTCAAAGTGGGCTTCGCGGCCCATGGCCCGGATGTGTTCCACTACTTCCAGGGCGGGGGAAGGGGTGCGGCCATTGATGACAAGGGAGGCACCATTTTCGGCAAACTTGATGGCTACGGCCCGGCCGATTCCCTTACTGGAACCGGTCACCAGTGCTACCTTGCCGCTAAGGTCCGCCTCCACAACTCATCGTGCTCCAGAGGTTGGGGGTGGCTCTACTTACCTAACTCGAACCTGGCAAAGCGGCGTATGGCTACCTTCTCGCCCATCTTCGCGGAGACGTCTGCCACAATGTCCGATATCTTCCTCGCCGGGTCCCGGATAAACGGCTGGGACAGGAGACACACTTCCTCAGGATTCAGCTTGTCTTTGTCCCCATCAGGAATCTCCGAGGGAGAAATGAAGCGCGGATCGGTGGCCGCTATCTGCAATGCCAGGTCGTGAGCCAGCGCTTTGAATTCATCGGTGCGAGCCACGAAGTCGGTTTCGCAGTTCACTTCGACCATCGAGCCTATGCGACCCCCTCCGTGGACGTATACCTCGACCAATCCCTGCGAGGCCTCCCGCCCCGCCTTCTTGTCCGCTTTGGCCAGACCCTGTTGTCTCAGGATTTCACATGCCCGGTCGATATCGCCTTGGGCCTCTTGCAGGGCCCGTTTGCAGTCCATGACGCCGGCGCTGGTCTTGTCCCTAAGCTCCTTGATTTGCGTCGTCGAAATCTCCACTGCGCTTCTCCTCCTCGGGGCTGAATGACAAGGACGCCAGGCTGTCGATGGCCTCCTTGCCGGCGATCTCGGCACTCTCGCGCTCCGCTTTCTCCAGAACCCTCTTGCCTTCCAGCACCGCATCGGCCATCTTGGCACACATCAGCTTCACCGCTCTGACCGCATCATCATTGCCCGGAATAGGGTAGTCGATCTCGTCCGGATTGCAGTTGGTGTCCACTACGGCCACAATCGGCACGCCCAGATGCCTGGCCTCAGCCACCGCCAGCCGTTCCTTGGACGGATCCACGATGAAGAGCGCACTGGGGAATTTGGTCATTTCTTTGAAGCTGCCCATCTGGTGATTCAGCCTCTGTATCTTCCTCTCCAGCTTCAGCACTTCTTTCTTCGGCAAGCGGTGGAAGAATCCGCGTGTTCTCTGGTCTTCGAGATGAACCAGATAATCAACGCGCGACTGGATCACGTTGAAGTTCGTGAGCATGCCGCCTATCCAGCGCTGGTTGACATAGGGCATGCCACATCTCTTCGCTTCCTGTTCAATCGCTTCTTGAGCCTGTTTCTTGGTGCCGACGAAGAGTATGTCTCCTCCCTGCGACACCACGTCCGTAACGAACTTGCAGGCCTTCTCCAGCAGGGTTATCGTCTGCTCCAGGTTGATGATGTGGATTCCGTTCCGCTCGATGAAGATGTACTTCTTCATCTTTGGGTTCCATCGGCCAACCTGGTGCCCAAAATGTGCCCCCGCCTCGAGAAGCAACTTCACAGAGACTGCGGTGCTAGTAGTGGCCACTTGATCCGTCATTTCACCTCACAATATATACCGGCTCAGATTCTCGTCCTTGACTAAGCTTCCCACCTGTTGCGTGACGTAATCCGCATCGATCACGACCCGCTCACCCTTCCTCTCCGATGCTGTGAAGCTTAAGTCCTCCACTAGTCTCTCTATTATGGTGAAAAGCCTCCGAGCGCCGATATTCTCCATTCTTTCGTTCATCAGGACAGCCAGCCGGGCTATCTCCTGAATTCCGTCCCTGGTGAACTTCAATGAGACTCCCTCTGTCGACAACAGTGCCGCGTACTGGCTGGTGAGAGAGTTCTTCGGCTCCGTCAGGATCCTCTCGAAGTCCTCCTGGGTGAGGGGACTCAGTTCCACTCTTAGAGGAAACCGCCCCTGCAGTTCCGGTATCAGATCCGAGGGCTTATTCTGCGAAAACGTCCCGGCGGCGACGAAGAGTATGTGTTCAGTGTTCACCGGGCCGTACCTTGTCATCACCGTGGTGCCTTCCAGCAGAGGGAGCAGATCCCGCTGCACGCCTTCTCCCGACACGTCGCGGCCAATGTCCATCTTCGGGCCGCAGAGTTTGTCGATCTCGTCAATGAAGACCAGACCGTACTCCTCTGTATCGCTCACGGCACGGTCCAGAACCTCATCCAGATCCAGCAGCTTGTTCGCTTCTTCCCTGAGCAGGATGCGCCTGGCTTCCTTGACCCGCACCTTCTTCTTCCGTTGCCCGCCCCTCCCCCTGAAGCCTCTCGCAGAGTCATCAAACCACACCCCGTCGCCCTCCAGATCCATGTCCAGGCGGGTATCAAAGAGCATCCCTCCCGGCTCCATATCCGAGACCTCAATCTCGACGAAGTGGTCTTCCAGCTTGCGGCTCGCCACGAGTTTGGCCAGCCGCTCCCGCGTCACGGTGGAAACAGGACCCCCTGACAGGATTGGTGGGCTCTTGGCCAGCCGCGCGTTGCTCCCGGGCGCCTGCTGGCCCTTCTCGACAGCCTTCCTGCCCCTCTGGGTCATCTGTTGGTAAAGATAGCTCACGATCCGGTCGGTCGCCAGCCGCTCAGCGTTGCTTTCCACCTGTTTGAGTTGCTCATGGTAGACCTTCCTGGCACACATCTCCACAAGGTCATGGACTATGGATTCGACGTCACGCCCCACGTACCCCACCTCGGTAAACTTGGTCGCCTCCACCTTGATGAAGGGCGCGTTGATCATGGCCGCCAGTCGCCGCGCGATCTCCGTCTTGCCGACACCGGTCGGCCCGATCATGAGGATGTTCTTGGGAATCACCTCTGACCGGATTTCAGGCGGCAGCTTCCGCCGCCGTTCGCGGTTCGAGAGCGCGATTGCTACCGCTCTCTTGGCTTCTCTTTGCCCAACAATATACTTATCTAGTTCTTGGACGATGGTTTTGGGTGAGAACTCTCCCATCCCGACCTCCCAGAGGCGGGTAAATGCCACGGTAGAGTCTAACACAATGGGGGTACCAAGGCAAGGAAAACGTGCTGTCACCACATTGACTTGCCCTAGGACCTGTGCTAGCATCGGCCAAGGTCAGGTCAAGCGTGTCGGCACTCAGCGAATTGTACAAGGAAATCGCCAACTGCCGCCGGTGTGAACTCGCCCGGCAGCGCACCAGAGTAGTGCCCGGAGAGGGCGCCGAGGATGCAGCCATCGCCTTCATCGGTGAAGCGCCTGGCTGGCACGAAGATCAGCAAGGGCGCCCCTTCGTTGGCCCCGCCGGGCAATTCCTCGACGAACTGCTGGCTTCTATCGGGCTCAAGCGGCAGCAGGTATACATCTGCAACGTGCTCAAATGCCGGCCACCGAACAACCGCGATCCCTTGCTGACCGAGATTGCAGCGTGCCAGCAATGGCTGGACCGCCAGCTCGAATTGCTGCGTCCAAAGATGATCGTCACGCTGGGGAGGTACTCCATGGCCAGGTTCTTCCCCGGGGAGACCATCAGCAAGATCCACGGCAAAGCCCGACGAGAGGGCGGCCTCATCTACTTCGCCATGTACCATCCGGCTGCAGCCCTGCATCAGCAGACTCTTCGCGAGACCATAAAGGCTGACATGCTGAAGATTCCCGCGCTGTTGGCTGAGACCCAGAAGGTACCTGAGGCCAAGCTGGCTGACAGGCCCCAGCAGCTCAGTCTACTCTGAAGCCCACCGGGTGCCGCCTATGCGTCGCACTTGCCAGCCAGCAGGAAAAGAAGCAAGGGAGGTATAGCCAGAACATCATGCCACGCGGACATGGAGGCGGCGGAGCCGCCGCGAGCGGACCTGGAGGCGCCCAGAGCTGGACAGTGAGGGCGCTCTGGCTGGTGTTCGTGGCGTTCGCACTGTTTGCCCTCTGGAACTACCTTGTAGCCGCGCTGGGGTTGGGAGCCCTGCTTGTGCCGGTAGTGGTGGTCGGCCTGACCATGATGGTTTGGCTGCAGCGACTCTCGCTGCTCTGGGACCGCTGGCACGTTTGGCTTGGCGCCCTGGTCTTCACGTTGGCCCTCCTGGGACTGCTCGCTTTCTTCACTCCTGAAGGATTGCGCATGGACGGACCCATTGGCCGTGAATGGAGTCTTCAGGACGTAAGCTTGGGCGGAAGGCTTGGGCAGACGATGATAGCAATACGGAGCCCAGACACTGCTAGCGCGGGGCAGACAGTGCTTGGAATTCTGCGTGTCGTCGGCCTGCTTCTCGTCGGCGCGGCGTTCGTGGCGCCACGATGGGTCTGGCAGAACATCACCAATGGGGTGAGCAAGGCTGTGCCCGCGTTGGGGCGGGCGGGTCGAAGGGTCAGAGAGGCCGTCGGCAGCATCGCCGACCGCTACTCGGAGAACCCGTTGCATGAAAGGGCATTGAACTGGTTGAGAGCGCGGCGCGTGCCGCTGATATCGAGGCTCATCCGTCCCCGCGAAGAGAAGAAGGCGGAAAAGGAGGAGAAGAAGAAGCGAGCACCGAGGCCGGTCAAGGAGCAGAAGGTCGTCACTGCAGAGGTCGTGCCCGCTGCCCCCGGGGAGTGGCGGCTCCCCGACCTCACGCTGCTCGATGAGACCGCCAATGCAGAGCTGAGCAAGGCAGATATCGATAGAAGAGCCAAGGTCATCGAGGAGGCATTGGCCAGCTACGGCGTTGATGCCAAGGTCAAGGAGAAGAACGTGGGACCGGCGGTCACCCAGTTCGAGGTCGAGCCCGGCTGGGACATAAAGTACAAGGATGTCAAAGAGAAGGACCGTAACGGGAACATCAGAATCAGAAAGGAGGAGGTGTCCCGGACCCGGGTCAAGGTGGAGCGCATCACCGCCCTCCAGAATGATCTGGCGCTGGCTTTGGCCGCACCCAGTATCCGAGTAGAAGCGCCTGTGCCGGGGAAGGCGGTCGTTGGCATCGAGGTTCCCAACACTTCCTCCGGCCTCGTGTCCGTTCGTGAGGTACTGGAGAGTGCGGCGTTCAGGCGTCTAAGCAGCAAGTCTCCGCTGGCAATTGCTCTGGGTAAGGGCACTGCTGGCGATATGGCCGTGGCTGACCTGGCCAAGATGCCTCACGTGCTGATCGCCGGGGCCACGGGCAGCGGCAAGACCGTCTGCCTGGATGCCACCATCATCTCATTGCTGATGAACAATACCCCCAGGGAATTGCGGTTCATCATGATCGACCCCAAGCGCGTGGAGCTTATCGCCTTCGACGGCGTGCCACACCTGATGACCCCTGTGATCACGGAAGGCGAGAAGGCGGTGGACATCCTGAAGTGGCTCACCCATGAGATGGACAGCCGCTACCGCAGGTTGGCCGACAACAAGGTACACAATATCGACGCATACAATCGAAACAGCAGAGTCACCAAGCCCATGCCATACATCGTCCTGGTCGTGGACGAACTGGCTGACCTCATGATGTCCCATGCCGATGAGATTGAGCGCGAGCTCTGCCGTCTGGCTCAGATGGGCCGGGCGGTGGGCATCCATTGCGTGGTCGCCACTCAGCGGCCCTCGGTGGATGTGATCACCGGGCTCATAAAGGCAAATTTCCCCACCCGCATCAGCTTCGCGGTGGCATCTCTGGTGGATTCCCGGACCATCCTCGATCAGATAGGTGCAGAGAAGCTCCTGGGCCGAGGCGACATGCTCTATCTCTCCGCGGAGCTGGCGAAGCCGAAGCGGCTTCAGGGATGCTACGTCTCACAACAGGAGATCGAGAGGGTGACCCGCTTCTGGGCTGATCAGGCAAGATCCCAGCCGGTAGAGGTGCTTACCTACAGTGGCGAGCAGGCCATCAAGGACCCGCTGCTGGAGCAAGTGAAGCAACTGGCCAAGGAGCACAAGCAGCTGTCAGCCTCCTATCTCCAAAGGCAGTTGCGCATCGGCTCGGCACGGGCAGAAGAACTACTGCGCCAACTTCAGGAAGCAGAGGCGCAGGCCAGCCAGGCGGCCAAGCCGCCGGAACCACAGCAGCCTCAGGGTGCTTGAGTCTCTCGGCATTACTGGCTGCCCCCTTTGGAATCCAAACAAGAAGTCGCATAGCACCTCGCCGCACGCTACAATAATATGGCGGAGGCGCGGTCTCGCAGCTATGGATTGCCTTTGCCACCCGATTTCACTCTGCGCTTCCTCTCGATTCCGAGGCAGCCAGCAATAGCGACAGTGGCACCATTCACTCAAATAGAGCATCAGGAGGCTAGCAAGTGGAAAAAGTTCTCACGGGCATCAGGGTCCTCGACTTCTCCCGGTGGTTTGCCGGACCCTACGCCGCCACCCTTCTGGCGGCCATGGGGGCCGACGTAATACGGGTGGAGCGCCCCACGGGCGAGGAGGAGAGGAACTTTGGGCCTTTTGCGCCCAACGGGGAAAGCATGCTCACCATGGTGACCCTGGCTAACCGCAGAGGGGTGACCCTCGATCCCCTGAGCGAGAAGGGGAAGGAGATCGCCATGCAACTCGTCCAGAAGAGCGACGTAGTGCTGCACAGCTACGTCAGCGGTTCCCAAGAAGACAAGTTACTCAGCTACGAGTCGCTGAAGAAGGTCAACCCGGCCATTATCGTGGCCAAGGTCTCCGGCTTTGGCTCATGGGGGCCCTATATGCAGCGCCCCTGCTTTGATACCATTGCCCAAGCCCTGTCCGGGGCCATGAGCTACACCGGTTTCCCGGACGGCCCCCCGACCAGATCTGGCTACGCTTGGGTGGACTTCAGCACCGGTACGCACTGTGCCCTGGGCATCATGTTCGCGCTTTACCACAGGCAGAAGACAGGCAGGGGCCAGTTCGTGGATGTGGCTCTGCTGGATACGGCGGTCGCCTGCGTTGCCGGCCTGGCGGTCGCCGCTGAGGCCAAGGTGGGAGGCATGATCCGCGAGCGCCAAGGAAATTCCAGCTACTATAACTTCACCGACTGCCTTAAGGCCAAGGACGGCTATGTGATGATCGGCTGCGCCGGCAATCCAATATGGAGGCGATTCTTGAAGGCTATTGGCCGGGAGGACCTGAAGGATGACCCGCGGTTCAAGAGTGACCAGGCGCGGTTCGAAAACCGGCACGCTATCCAGGCCATAGCGAAGGAGTGGGTGAAAGACAAGACTACCGAAGAGACGATGAAGATTCTGGAGTCGGCCAGGGTCCCCTGCGCCAAGGTGAACAACACCCTCGAGATGACGCAGGACCCCCAGGTCGCCGCCAGAGAAATGCTGATCGATATTCCGTACCCCGGTGTCGGCAAAGTCCCGGTGCCCGGCGTGGTCATCAAGCTGTCGGAGACCCCGGGATCCATCGACCGGCCTGGCCCAAAGCCGGGGGAGCACAACGAGGAAGTCTACACCGGAATCCTGGGCCTCACCCGCGAGAAACTGGCCGAGCTGAAGTCCGAGGGAGTCATCTGAGACCACATTGAGAGGCTCCCGAGGCTGACGTTCAGCTTGACAAGGGGAAGGGGCTTCTGGTATGGTGAAATTGCCACCGACCGAAGGGCGGTGAGCATCAGAAACGCGAGCTAACTTAACAACCAGATCGCTTGGATCGGCAACGACCGAGACGGTAAATAGGACGGACGACTCTGAAAGCCTTCTTGGCCATGCCGGGAAGGCTTTCTTGTTAGAGGCGGCAAGAGTGGCAAACATAGGTTTCATAGGTGCCGGAACTGTAGGGACCGCCCTGGCTGTCAGGCTGAGGGGGAGGGGCTACAGCGTGACCGCAGTCGCTAGCCGCACCCGCGCATCCGCAGACAGACTGGCCAGCATGGTTGATGGATGCACGGCCTGCGACACCGCCCAGGCCGTTGCTGATGCCGCCGACATGGTCTTCATCACCACGCCCGATGGCGTTATCCCGGAAGTTGCCGCCCAAGTGAAGTGGCACAGGGAACAGAGCGTGATTCACTGCAGCGGCGCGGACTCCCTCGATATCCTGGCCCCGGCTACCAGATACGGTGCCCTCAGGGGCGGGTTCCACCCTCTTCAGACCTTTGCCACCGTCGCCTATGCCATCGAGAATATCCCCGGTTCCACCTTCGCCCTGGAGGCCGACGAGCCCCTCCTTGGCAAGTTGAAGGAGATGGCCGCGGCACTGGGTGGACACTGGATAGTGCTTCAACCAGGCGACAAGGTTGTTTACCACGCCGCAGCGGTGCTTGCCTGTAACTACATGATCACCTTGGCCAAGATGGCCACCGACCTCTGGAAGACCTTCGGCGTGTCCACTCCGGAGGCCACCCAAGCTCTGCTGCCTCTCATGAGGGGTACTCTGAACAACCTGAACAACGTGGGGTTGCCCAACAGCCTCACGGGCCCAATCGCCCGCGGGGACACGGGCACCGTGCAGAAACACTTGGCAGCTCTCGGAGAGAGGGCGCCGGAGTTGCTATCGGCCTACAAGGAACTGGGGCGCCAGACCGTTCCCATCGCCCTGGCCAAAGGGAAGATAGACAGGGAGAAAGCCAACGAACTGAATGCGATCCTGAGCCGCCCGGGTCGGTGACGGGTGGGGACGCAAACAGAGGAGGAACAACATGAGGACGATGCTACGAAGCAAGATACACCGGGCCAGAGTCACCGGAGGTAACGTCAGCTACGAGGGCAGTATCACCATCGACAAGCTTCTTATGGAAGCCGCCGACATCCTCCCTTATGAGATGGTCCACGTCCTCGACGTCAACAACGGCAACCGCTTTCAGACATACGCCATTGAAGGAGAGGCCGGCTCCGGCGATATCATCCTTAACGGAGCGGCCGCCCGGATGGTGTCCAAGGGCGACATCGTCATCATCCTCACCTACAGCACCGTCACCGACGAAGAAGCAAAGCATGTTCAACCGAGGCTCGTCTATGTTGACGCCAATAACGCCATCCGTGAACAGAAGGTCGGGGGACACGGCTGGATGGACGACCTCACGGAGACACTGAAGGCTCTCTAGCCCGACCTGTTGTCCATAACACGCAAGACCCTCTAGCCAGAGGTTGCGGCCATGGTATCATAAGGCAACCGGAGGCTGACTGCCCCACCTGCTTCAGCACTTCCGGCCCCACAAAGGAGGAGAGGATGCGGACGACCATTCTCCAGATCAAAGAAATGAAGCAGAAGGGCCAAAGAATCCCTATGCTGACGGCATACGACTATGCCACCGCCAAGCTGATCGATGGAGCCGGCGTGCCGCTCATACTGGTCGGGGACAGCCTGGGAATGGTCGTGCTGGGATACGAATCCACCATACCGGTGACTATGGACGAGATGATCCATCACACCAAGGCCGTGGTGCGCGGTACTGAAAAGGCTCTGATCATCGGAGACATGCCTTTCATGACCTACCACGCCAGTATCGGTGAGGCCCTCCACAATGCCGCCCGCTTCATCCAGGAGGGCGGAGCGCAGGCGGTGAAGCTCGAGGGTGGCGAGGTCATGGCAGAGACAGTGCGCCGCGTCGTGGACTGCGGCATTCCCGTCATGGGCCACATCGGTCTCACGCCGCAATCCGTTCACCAACTGGGCGGTTTCAAGGTACAGGGAAAGACGCAGGAGGCTGCGATCCGCCTGGTCAAAGACGCCTGTGCCCTGGAGGAGGCCGGGGTGTTTGCTATCGTTCTGGAAGCCATCCCCACCCCACTGGCCAAACTGATAACCAAGAAGGTGGGGGTCCCCACTATCGGCATCGGGGCGGGGCCCTTCTGTGACGGACAGGTGCAGGTGATTAGCGACCTGCTGGGGCTGTTCACGGACTTCGTTCCGAAGCACGCCAAGCAGTATGCGAAGTTGTCGGACATCATCAAGCAATCGGTGGGAGAGTATATTAACGAAGTCCAGGCCGGGACTTTCCCCACCGATAAGCAGAGCTACACCATGGATGAAAGCCTCCTGGCCGGACTGGAACAGGAGTACATCTGGTGAAACTGCCACCTCCCAAGAGAAAAGGTACATATTCCCTGGAAGAGACGATCGAGCGAAGGCGATCCAAGCGCGCCTATCTTCCGAAGCGGCTGAGTCCGGAGCAGATTTCGCAGCTTCTGTGGGCCGCTCAGGGCGTGTTTCAGCGGGGCAGGCGAACGGTGCCCTCGGCCGGCGGAATCTACCCGCTGGAGATCTACCTGGTGACCAGAGAAGGAGTCTCCCACTACATACCCCAGAACCACGAGCTAGAGGAGACCCTGCACGGCGACGTCCTGCCACAGCTTGTCCAGGCAGCCGCCGGGCAGGAATTCCTGCGTGAGGCTCCCGTCAACATCATCATCGCGGCCGACGACCGGGCAATGGAGGGAAGGTACGGAGACCGTGCGGAGCGCTACATCTGCATGGAGGCGGGTCATGCCGCCCAGAACATACATCTCCAGGCGGTGTCTCTGGGCCTGGGATCAGCTCCCATTGGCGCTTTCGATGATCAGCAGGTGCATTCAGTGTTAAAATTGCCCGACGAACACTGGCCGCTGTACATCATCCCCGTGGGATACCCGGCAGAATGAAGGTCATCTCGACCATTGCCGAGTTCAAGGAAGCCCGGAGTCGGATATCCGGAACGGTCGGTTTCGTGCCCACCATGGGTTACCTTCATGAGGGGCATCTGGTTCTGGCCCGGCGGGCCAAGGCCGAGAACGATGTCTCGGTTGTCAGCATCTTCGTCAACCCTACCCAGTTCGGGCCCAAGGAAGACTTCGCCCGCTACCCGCGGGACCCGGAGCGCGATCTGGCGCTCCTGGAAAAGGAGCGGACTGACCTGGTACTGATGCCGCCGGTCGAAGAGATGTATCCCCCGGGCACGAGCACCTGGGTGGACGTGGAGGGGGTGACCGAGGTTCTGGAAGGGGCCGCCAGGCCCGGCCACTTCCGCGGCGTTGCCACCGTGGTGGCCAAGCTGTTCAACATCGTCGAACCCACGAGAGCTTACTTCGGGCAGAAGGATGCGCAGCAGGTGGTGGTGATCAAGAAGATGGTTGCAGACCTCAATATGAACTTGGAGGTTGTCGTCGTCCCCACGCAGCGCGAGCCGGACGG
>JAUCPZ010000116.1 GCA_030372995.1 Dehalococcoidia bacterium | reverse complement strand
GCTGTCTCGTGGGCTCGGAGATGTGTATAAGAGACAGGTTTTAACATCACCCTCTGCCAACGCATTTCTTAACACTACTGAACCAACGTTTACCTGGGAAGCATCGACGGACGCGGTTTCCTATGAGATTCAGATCGATGAATCATCATCCTTCTCAGATCCTATAGAGCAATATGTAACAAATCTCACTGATCTTACCTATACAGCAAGTACTCTCACAGAAAAATTGTGGTATTGGCGGGTAAGAGCCGTAAACGCGGAAGGAAATGCTGGCTCATGGTCCACCTCTCGAAGTTTTACGGTTGATGTAACGCCCCCGGCCGCGCCAACCCTCACTGCCCCGGCAGACGCGGCCACACCAGTGGGCATCCCCGCCTTTACCTGGTCTGCTCCCACCGGCGCCAATGCCTACCAGTTCCAAATGGACGATGACAGCGGCTTTGGTTCGCCCCTCATCACCACCCCGGACGGCTCGTCCTCCTATCCCGGCACACCGCTGGTCCTCTACACCTACACGCCCTCCGGTCTCGCTCTCGGCACCGTTTACTACTGGCATGTCAAGGCCCGTGATGCCGCCGGCAACTGGGGGGATTGGTCCACTGCCCGCACGGTGAACGTGCAGGCTTCCCTGCCTTCCGCGCCAGTCTTGAAAACACCGGCCACCGGATCTCCCACCAACACACAACCTGTACTATCCTGGAATAGTGTGCCCAGTGGAAGTACCTATCAAATTCAGATCGACAACGCGTCCACATTCACCGATCCCATCTTTGAAGATCAATCCGGAATCGTTGGTCTGACTCATACCGTGGCAACATTATTAACAGATGGTGTCTGGTACTGGCGTGTTCGAGCCACCAATGCCACCGGCGGTGTAGGCCCCTGGAGTACTACCTGGTCATTCACCTTTGATTCCATTCCTCCCGCCGCCCCCACACTGTCATCGCCAGCCGCGGAAGCCATTGTCCGTTCAACTCCCGCTTTCTCCTGGTCGGCGCCTGCCACAGCTACCGCGTATGAATTCGCGCTGGGAACCACAACTGATGGCACCATGGCCACATTCAGCCTGATCTATACCTCGCCGGTGTTGACAACCACCAGTCATACCCCGCCGACTATGTCTTTGGGCGGATACTACTGGCATGTGCGCGCCCGCGATGCCGCCGGCAACTGGAGTAATTGGAGCGACCTGCGCAAGATCAATGTCTATCCACCCATTCTTGCCGCTCCAACCACATTCACACCGGCAACCGGCTTTTTGACAAACAGCACTCTGCTTACCTTCTCCTGGGGGGCTGTGGCCAATGCCAAATCGTACCTGCTGCAATACGCCGATATGGCTAACTTCTCTCCTTCTGATCCAGACACCCATCTGGTCACGCTGGTTCCGGGAGCCAACAGCTACGAGGTGACTGATCCCAACCTGCTGCGGGATGGAACCTGGTACTGGCGTGTTGCCACGGTGAATGCCACAGATGAAGCTGGCAGCTATTCCACTGCTTTATCCTTCATAATCGATACCCTTCCGCCTGCCGCCCCCACCCTCACCGCTCCGCTCAACGGCGCCACTCCCGTCGGCATCCCCGCCTTCACCTGGTCCATCCCCACCGGCGCCAACGCCTACCAGTTCCAGATGGACGATGACAGCGCCTTCGGTTCACCCCTCATCACCACCCCGGACGGCTCTTCCTCCTTCCCAGGCACGCCGTTGGCTCTCTACACCTTCACGCCTTCCGGCCTCACCCTCGGCACCGTCTACTACTGGCATGTCAAGGCCCGCGACGCCGCCGGTAACTGGAGCGACTGGTCAACAGCCTTCTCTATGAACCCCCAGGCCACCCTGCCGACCGCTCCTTTGCTCACTTCTCCGGCCTATTCCGCCCTGACCAATGACACCACCCCCGCCTTCACCTGGAAAGCCGCCTCCAACGGTGTCAATTACCAGCTGCAGATCGACAACCTGTACTCCTTTGCCTCTCCCGAGATCGACATCCCCTCGACCGGCGGCTTGACCTACACCCTGGCCGGCGGGGCTGAATCTCTCACCGCGGACGGACTCTTCTACTGGCGCGTTCGCGCTCAGAATATCACCGGCGGCTGGGGACCCTGGTCTACCGCCACCCCATTCACCCTCGATACCACCCCGCCTGCCGCCCCCACCCTCACCGCTCCGCTCAACGGCGCCACTCCCGTCGGCATCCCCGCCTTCACCTGGTCCATCCCCACCGGCGCCAACGCCTACCAGTTCCAGTTGGACGATGACAGCGCCTTTGGTTCACCTCTCATCACCACCCCGGACGGCTCGTCCTCCTTCCCAGGCACGCCGCTGGCTCTCTACACCTTCACGCCTTCCGGCCTCACCCTCGGCACCGTCTACTACTGGCATGTCAAGGCCCGCGACGCCGCCG
>JAUCPZ010000115.1 GCA_030372995.1 Dehalococcoidia bacterium | reverse complement strand
CGTCGGCAGCGTCAGATGTGTATAAGAGACAGCCATACGCCTATTGTGCACATTCACCCCATTTGGCTAATTCCACAAACCGAGCGTGATTTCTGGACAACACCACGTTGGGTGTTGCACAATGAACGTGGAATCGTGTCAATACCCCTATACGCAAGAGAATGAGACGGAAAGACATAACGCCGGAACAGAGAATCAGGGTCCTTGACCTACTCAGAGTGGGAACCAAACCGAAGGCTGTGGCAGACAAGGTGGGACTCAGCGTGAGCTCTGTCTATAGCATACAGAGGAAGGCGGCGGCTCAGACCATTGTTTCCGAACTTGCACTCCAGAAGTTATCTCAACACTGGGACCGCCTGGCGGCCCTGGCACAGGACATAGCGTCCCGTCTGCAGGCACCCGAGCTGCGTAGCCTATGGTTGACCGGCGACCGCTGCCACCTTCCCAACAACCTGGACGGCATCCAGTCACTGCACTTCCTCAACGGAGATAGTGACCAGCCACTTCAACCCGCCTGGAAGGAAGATGCCAACGGCCTAGACTACAGGCTGTACCCCCACCTCCATACACATCTGAAGGCAGAGGACGCCGACTGGGGCAGGAAGATGGCCAATCTGAGGGGCGCAGTGACCAGGCTGCACGATGACCTGGGCGCACTGGCCCACCACATCGAGAAGCAGGCAAGAGCCCGGTCGAGGCTGAAGTGTGACCCGGGACTGGGGAGGAACCTCTACGGCGGCTATGGCCGCACTGACGAGTTCGCCTCGACCGCGTTCTACTATGCCCTGACGCCATATTCCACCGACTACATTGCCAGGGACGACCTCACCCTATGGTTCGGCGGTCACCCCATTGGCCGACTGTCCTCCCGGGAGCAACTGGAAGACCTGCGGGAAGTACACATCGCCCTGGTCAACACACTTAGACGGTCCAAGTCGCTCAAGGCCACAGATGCTTCACACAAGGCTCTCGAGGATGCTTTACTGCCTGTGAAAGCCAGGGTTGAAGAGGCGGCTCTACGCGGCTCTTTCAAGGGTAGATGCCCAGCCTGCCCGGACTCGATCATCTCGGAAGGCTCCAGCAAGGCCGTTAGCCTGCACAGGCCGGAATGAAACCGCCGTCAGGCTACCCTATGTGACCCGCCACCCCCTCACACCAGTTCCGCACCGACACGTGCACCGGAGGTGTTGCATACTGCCGGTGCACACCGTACACTCCACCCCCACACGGGAAGGAGGTGTACCATGACAACCACGATCAAGGCTACCATCTTCAAGTTGTTGGACGAGGGCAAGACCGCGGACGAGATCATCAAGCTGGGCATCAAGAAGTCGAGTTTCTACGCAGCCCAGCGCCAGTGGCGCCGGGGAAAGGCCCCACCAGCACCCGTC
>JAUCPZ010000114.1 GCA_030372995.1 Dehalococcoidia bacterium | reverse complement strand
ACATCACCGGATGGCCCGACCGGGATCCGTCGCTGCTCTACGGAGCATACACTGATAGTATCGCTGGCCGGTTCGGCGCTGCTGCCGTCATGGCCGCGCTGGCGCAGAGGCAGCGGACGGGCAAGGGACAGTATATCGATCTGGCACAGTCCGAAGCGGGATTGCAGTTTCTTATCCCGCCCTTGCTGGACTATAGTGCCAACGGGCGGGTGCTCAACCGCGATGGTAACCGCCACCCGTCCGCCGCCCCCCACGGGGCCTTCCGGTGCCGCGGCGAAGACCGCTGGGTGGCCATCGCGGTCTTCAAGGAAGAGGAGTGGATGGCGTTGCGCCGGGTGATGGGTCATCCGTCGTGGGGAGGCTATCCCAGGTTCGCCACGCTGGCTGGCCGCAAGAGAAACGAAGAAGAATTGAACCGTTTGATCGAGCAGTGGACTATTACCCGCACCGCGGAAGAAGTGATGAGGCTGTTGCAGGAGGCCGGCGTGTCGGCAGGGATCCTGGAGAAGGCCGAGGACTTACACCGCGATCCGCAACTGGCGGCGAGGCATCATTTCTGGACGCTCCGGCACCAAGAGATCGGGGATTCCACCTACGATAGCATGGGCTCCATTCTGTCAGAGACGCCCGCGGAATTGACGAAGGCTGCCCCGGTGCTGGGCCAGGACAACTACCAGGTGTGCACTGAAATCTTGGGTTTGTCTGATGACGAGTTTATTGACTTAGTCAATAGCGGAGTACTTGAGTGAGAGTTGCTCTCTTCTGCAGCTGAACTACGGTCTCGAAGAGTATTCGCCGACTCATTCTTGTCAGCAATCCCTAGACTCCCTAACACAGTACCCCTGCGTCAATCAGCCGGGCTAGTTCATCATCCGAGAGACCGAGTATTTTGCTGCAAACGTACTCAGTGTGTTCACCAAGCAGAGGAGCCCGAACATACTCGGCTGGCGTCTCCGCCAGGTGTGCGGGCCAACCCGCATGTGGCAATGAGCCCACTACCGGGTGATTCACGAGCTGGAAATGGCCCCGTGCCTCCAACTGGGGATCTTCGAGCAAGTCTCTTGCGTTCTTCACAACTCCGCATGGCACCCCTGCAGTCTGCATTCTCTGCATGACTTCCTCAGGACTGTACCGCGTCGTCCACTGTTCAACGAGTAAATCGAGTTCCTCAGAGTTACTTATTCGAGCCCGCAGCGTGGAAAAACGGGATTCAGCGGACCACAACGGGTTGCCAATTGCGGCCGAAAATCGCTGCCATTCCTCATCAGTGGTCACGGCGATGGCGCACCATCTATCTTGTCCGCGGCACTTGAAAACTCCGTGCGGGGCGGCATACGGACAGCGATTCCCGATCCGGCCTCCGATCCTCCTGTTCACCGTGTAATCGAGTATTGTCGGGGATAAGAAGAGCAAGCTCGCTTCAAATTGGGCCAAGTCTATATATTGACCTCGCCCGGTTCTACGTCTGTAGTCAATGGCTGCGAGCAGACTCACTATTGCGAACCAAGGAGCGATCAAGTCGGGGTATGCCACGTTCGGACCTGCAGCTTCTCGATCGGGCCATCCGGTCAGTTCGGTGAATCCTGCCAACGCGTTGATGTTCCAGCCGAATCCGGGGTGTTTTCTGCACGGGCCGGTTTGCCCAAAAACACTCCCGCTCAACATGATGAGACTTGGATTCACCTTCCTCAGCTCATCGTAGCAAAGCCCCCAGCTTTCCATGACTCCTGGGGCGAAACTCTCGGTTATCACATCTGCCCAACGCGCCAGACGCTTTGCTAGATCACGACCATCTGGATGGCGGAGGTTCAGGCAGATGCTCTTCTTAGAGCCATTGCCCCATCCGAACAGAACGTTCCGTTCGAAACCAGGCACACCGTCTTTGAAGGGGGAGGTAACTCTGCCCAAATCCGGTTGGGTAGTACTCTCGATCTTTATGACTTCAGCCCCGTAATCTGCGAGGTACCTGGTTGCCAATGGCACCACCAAGACCCAAGAGAAATCCAGGACCTTGATTCCCTCCAAGACTCGGGAACGCCTTCGTTTCTTCTTCAAAGTCATCTCCCCATGCAAATGTTAGATAATGTTCGCTCCCTTCAGAGCATGCAAGTCTTTCTCAGAAAGGCCCATCTCTCTGCAGTATATCTCCTCATTGTGTTCTCCGACCAGCGGGGCTCTACGACTCAATGTCCAAGGAGTAAGGCTCAAAACGCAAGGCGCGCTGGGATACTTTATGACATCTCCTAACTCAGGGTGCGGTAGGTGCACCCAGTACTGTCTGGCCTGGAGTTGCCGATCGTCCATCATTTCAGCCGTTGTGTAACCCGGAAGAAGGAAGATGCCGTGTTCGAGGGCCCGTTGGTATATCTCGGCTTTGGTGTGGCGCCGCAGGAAGTCGCCAATGGCTCTTTCCCAGGCTTCCGCCTGCTCCTGGGTGATTTCCAGAATGTCCAATTCGCTCCAGTCTGCCACATCGCCCAAGGCACCAGCTTGGCCTTCTTCGGCCATCCACTCGGCCAAAGGTCTTATTCCTTTTGAATACACACCACCCAAGATCCGGAAAGCGACGTGACCATCCTTGCAGGGCCAAATCTCACGCTGGGCTACACTGCCACGAAGGCGGTATGGCCCTTGCCGCCGGACAATGGCCTTCTCCGAAATCCACCACCCTAGGTCTATCATGGGCACCATTGCGGCGCACTCTTGGACTGAGACATCTATCCACTGTCCTTGCTTAATCCGAGGTCTAGCGTATAAGGCCAGCAGTGCGCCTGCCGCGGCCTGTGCACTGGCCTGCAAATAGGATTGCCCCTCTGCAATCTGAACCGGTGGTCTGTCGGCGTCACCGTGGGGGTAGATCATGCCTCCCATGGCCGCTGTAACAAGGTCAGATGCCTTGTATTGACTGTACGGGCCACGTTGGCCAAAAGGGGAAATGGATACCATGATGATTTGGCGATTGATCTTACTCAACTGCCTGTAGCCTATTCCAAGGTAATCCATGTATCCTGGCGAATAGGATTCGATGACGAAATCGGCCGTCGCCACCAGCTTTCTGAATATCTTGCGTCCCCTGGGATTCTCGATGTTTAGCGTAATTCCTCTCTTGCTAGTGTTATAGGCGAACCAGAACAGGCTCTTCTCTGGGTCTGAAATGTCTTTGTAGAAAGGGCCTCTCTTGCGGCAAGGGTCACCACCCGGAGGTTCTATCTTGATTACATCGACACCCAGATCTCCCAATATCTTACCGCACAGAACGCCTTTCTCGTCAGATAGGTCAAGAGCTCTGTATGGGCTTAGAGCTGAGTTCTCCTTGTTTGCCGACTTGGTCGCCTGCCGTCCGTTTGGCGTCCTTCTCATGCCTTTCTCTCCTCAGAGAGATTCGGAACCTACTGGTTCAAGCCATAATCGCCAGTAGGCATTATACCAAGTCCGATGGTGCACGGGCCTACCAAGCGCTTGACCTCTTCTTGAAGTCGCGGCGCGACGGTCTATCACCCAATACGGTGGACGGTTTCTACAGAATGTACTTGGAGAAGGCCGTCCCCTGTCTTGGAGTATCTCCTACTCCGGCGAAGATAAACGCCTATCTAAACTCATTGCCGTGCTCACAGGCTGGCAAACATGCCTACTTCAGGGCGATGAAGGCCTTCTATCGCTGGCTGTACAGTCCGAGGTCCGGGTTCAATCTACAGTCTCAGGCGAACCCCATGACGTGGGTGGATGCTCCCAAGGTGCCCAAGCGCATTCTCCCCTCACTTAGCAGGGAAGAAGTGGAAGCAGTCATAGAACAGGCAGAGTGCGTCAGAGACAAGGCCATCGTGAGCCTATTCACGGAGAGTGGCCTCAGGTTGACGGAGTTGGCCAACATCCGCCTCAGCGACATCGACTGGAGCAACCGCACTGTCAGGACTATAGGCAAAGGCAACAAAGAGGCTCTGGCGCCGTTTGGTGAGCAGTCGGGGCGCTACCTGAAGGCGTGGCTGGCTGAGTACCATCCCAACGGCTCAAATTTCTGGGGCATGAACCGCTGGCAGATCGTGGTCATAATGAGGAACCTGAAGGCGAAGACTGACCTACCCTGCAACCCTCACACCTTCCGCAGAACCTTCGCCTGCCTGCTCAGAAAGGCTGGGGTGGACACCATGACGATAAGAGACCTCGGCAGGTGGGAGTCACTGGAGATGGTGCAGCGTTATACCCGCTCGGTCACATTCGAGGACAGCTTGAGGTTCCACAAAGCGCCATTGGGATGACCGTGCGGGACTTGAGACCGGCAGCGGCCGAGTCTCGTTTTCACCACCATGATTGAAGCCGTGCTAGATGTTTGTCGTCTTGAACACGGTCTTGCACAGATGACCTGCCCCCAGTAATGGTGCCACCTACAGAGTTAGCGTCTCGATCGGGGAGTCTGTGAGAACACGAGCGAGCTATTCCAGAGGATCATGGGCACCTATCTCGGTGTTCCCCTGCCAATGTCAATAGTCTGCTGGTACGGGGAAACGCTGTCTGACTTGAGACTGGTCATCAATGAGCCTCCCGTCTCTGTCCTAGAAACCTACCCTTCCCTGGGATCCGGGTGGCACCTGCAGCAAAGCCATTCCTTGGATCCTGGCAACTGCCCAAGGACATCTAGATAGGCGCACAAAGACTTCTTGCTGTACATGCTGTGGCACTCAGGGGGCTTAGAGACCTGGGGCTGTGATGGGCCCTTCTTCTCCTAGTGTTTGGGCGGCGCTTTCTCCCCGCAGCACCTCTTGTAACTCTTGCCGCTGCCACAGGGGCACGGGGCGCTGCGGGATGTCCCCGGGTACCTGTCGCCAGAGTCCAAGGATTGCCCAGGACGATTCTTGACAAAGTCAATGCATTCGCAGGATGGAACTCTGAATGAGAAAGTGGTATTGCCACCGTAGTTTGTCACGGCAAAGTCGCCTTGGCCGATGATGTCCATCCCAATCAGCATGTCGGCACTGCCACCTATCGTGCCTTCTGTCACCCTTAGATTCGTGAAGCAGACGCTATTCGGGAGCCAAACGCTAATGAGATAGGTGGCTGCCACTCGGTCATCGTTGGCCGTATGCACCTTCGCCATGCCTGTAGGTTTCAGACCACAACTGCTCACCACCGCCTGAGAGATAACTGAATTGGATGCACCTGTATCCCAGATGGCGATGAATTTCTTGGTATCCTTTGGGGGAGGCTCCTTAACTGGTTCGAACGGTTCCCCGACTTGTACTTCGCTCAGCAGTACCCGAGAGAGCTTGTCACACCGCGCGGTGAAGGACCGTAAAGGGGGATTCGGGACCGCCTGCATCTAGCACACCTATACGAAGGTGACCCTGGAGTGATACATCTGGGTATAACTCTCACTGCCAGGCTCACATTTCTGAACCAGGAACGTGCCGAGTTCATGCTCTCGTGCCGTCTCCTTCACAGCTTCCAACTCTGAGTCATAAACGCCGATGACCTCTTGGTTCTTTATGACGATGAACTTCCCATTGTACTTCTTGACTAGTTCATTCTGATGTGCCAGATAGTAGTCAAACTCGGTTCTCAATGCTTCCATGCTGGCCTCTTTCCTTCAGTGCAGAGCGCTTGTATATTATAGCACCCTCGTCTATCGGGTCGCTGATTTCCCCGGCACGTCCCGTCGTCCACCTGGCGCATCTCCGGCAGTCCTGCAGCCATCTGGCGCGGTTCTGGACGAAGATAGAGTATTGCCACCGATAATGCGCCTTATCGCATCAAGGAAGGCGCCAGTCAGCGACTGCGTGAAGAAAGGGATTAACGGTATGCTGCCATTGGCCATGCGTACCGGCGTAGCCTGAAGGCGATTTTGAAGCAATCCAAGCTAGGCGTAACTGAGGATCAGATAGAGGTTGCATTATTGGGTTTCACAATCACTCAGGACTGCTGAGCGTGCAGTCACGCGGTCCATTTTTTGCTAGCCGATGGACACTCCGGCCAGCAAGACGGGGTCGCCTGTGCCGCCTCGGAGAGAATTGCCCTGATCACTTCGTTCCCGTGATCTTCTCTTGAATCTTGGGGCACGCCGAGACGTCGTCGGCGTAAGGACAGAGGTACTCGCCTTCCCATTCACACGCTGAGGGATCATCCAGGAGGCAACCGTTGTCGTAGTATGGACACGTTAGACAGATCTGCTGGATAAACTCGATTTCGTCAAGGTACCCGTGCTCGAGGGAGCACTCGTAGCAGACTGCCCAGTGAGGGCACTGTGTTCCTTTCCCCACGCTGTCAAACTCATGAGCACATAACAGACACCAATACGCGTCGCAATCTAGGCAATGACCGACGGTAGCGTCGTTCAGTGATGGGTTGTTCTCGCAGTCATAAGTGTTGTCCCCGCTGCACCGTGGGCAATGACCCACAAGCACCGACCGCACAAACCTGTCCCGGTCAAGAAGCTCCTGCAACGAGTACGGCTCATAGTCTTTGCAGGTTTCACGCATGAAGGTCCCCTCTACGAGCCAACACTTTGGCATTCTCCTACAGGTTTCGCACAAGTTCGTCGGCTCCATTCAATTCCTCCTTTAGAAGTACTGTGCCCAGCACTTCGATGCCAGTCCCGTCCCAGTAATCGGCTTGGGTGTGGAGAGGGGACCGCTGTAGTCCCCTCTCCTCCCTGCCGGCCCACACCTTGTATGGCAAGGTCCCGCCGCCTGCCTTTCGTGTCTAGGCTTTGGCATGGAAGGCAACCCATCAATAGGGCCAGTATTCCGTCGCCTTAGCGACGCCTAGTCGCCAGGCACGGACGGTGGGTAGATGTTGCCTGCAACCGCCGGCGGGTCGCAGACCATGGGACGATTTCGTCCAGCGTCGACGATGGGTACAATGTCCTAATCAAGCGCGAGGGGCGGGTGTTTGACCGCCCCTCGTTCCACTACCCTCCTATCCATGTAAGGCGCGTAGCCTGAGTTGACAATAACGTGAACCTCACTACCCCTTCTATCCATACATATCGATTAGGGTGGCACTTACATAAGTTGACACTGCTGCAGGAGAGCAGGTGCGGAGGCAGGTCGAAACAGGTCAAAATGGGGATGACACACATATGGTCGCTGAGCGGAGATTGAGCGGGTTGCATTAGAAAGGAGGGAGCGGCAACAATGAGAGAGGCATGGTTTCTACAGGGCAAGTACCACAGGCCAAAGGGGGTCGGGACTGACCCACGCGTCGAGCCGGAGGTCTTTCACTGGCGTCTCTCTGGTATGCAATTCGTCCCGTGTGTTGGCCTGAAGCTACACCTCGGCGAGATCGGGATTGTCGAGGTGGCCAAGTTCCACTACCGCACGGAGTCGAGGCTGGGCCAGGCGGGATTCGTGGTTGAATGTCTGCCGGTGACTGAAGGCGATCAGGCATTAGTGGCGGAGTTGGAGGACAAGAACGCCATTCCGTTGGCGAGGCGAGAGCAAATGGTGACGGCCGTGGTCGCAACGGAAAGGGAATCGCTGACCCTGAACATCCCTCGGGTTGCCGAGATTCTGGGTATTTCGAGGGCTCTGTGCTATGCAGCGGCCCATCGTGGTGAACTCCCTGGCGTTATCCGATTTGGCAACAGGATCTTGGTGGGCAGGGCTCCTCTTGAGAAAGCTTTGCGTGAGGGATGGGTGCCACCACAACGGGAGCAACGCTGAAGACTGGAACACGAGAGACTACCACAACACGCAGAAGGCGTGGAGAGCAGATGAGGACCGACGACCGGTCCCGCCCAAGCAGGGAACGTGATCAATCCCTGGTGTTTGGCATAGTAGCAGTCTTGAACTGGGCCCGGCACTTGTTGGACCTATCTACACCGTAGCTATCAGGAATCCCTCTTGTGTGATGAACGCCTCCGTGATAGACTAGCCGCAATCTCAGCCTGGATGCGAGTACCACTATGTCAATTCCTGTCGACTGGGTCCCATGATCTTGCCATATCATCGTTTTAGATTTGCAGTGCACTTGTTGTAGCAGCATCTGGGTGGTCTCTAAGTCTGAGAACAGAGGAGGGGAAAATGAGTGACGGTGCCCTTTATGACAGCGTCAAGGCGCTCAACGATGCCTACAGGACAGCTCTGATGAACCGAAAGTACTATGGCTATCGCCTATCGCGGCTGAGGACAGTAAGTCGTGCTATGGATATTGTCATTGCTGTCGGTACGTCATCAGCGATCGCGGCATGGGCCATCTGGAAGTCAACCTCCGCTGGAGAAAACGCTTGGGCGGTATTGGCCGGACTAGCTACGTTATTTGCAGTCGTCAAACCTATCTTGAATCCGTCCAAAGATGTTGATAGGTACACCAAGCTCTTTGTAGGTCATGGAGATGTAGCCTATGATCTCGAAACGATCGTTAGGAAATTGGGCCGCGTTGGGAGCTATACCGATGAAATGCAGGTGGCTTTTGAGAGAGCCCACGCTCGCATCAAGGAACTTGCACCTGACGACGACCCAAAGGTGGACAAGAAGTTGCTGAGAAGGTGCTTCGCAGAGGTGAGGGCAGAGAAACCAGTCGATTCGCTATGGTGGCCCGTGTAGCAGGCTGACAAAGGAGGTACCAGAGATGAACGGGGAAATGGTCCGCAACAAGATGTGTGCCAAGGAGGAGCCCAAAGCCCCGCCAGAGAAACACCCTCTCAGGGAATCTATCCCGGGGCGCAAGAGTGTTGAGCCTCCTGAGCCGTGGCCAGAGCCGCCTCGGCCGAAGCCGTCGCCGCCTGAAAAGAGTCAGTAATATGGGTTTGGCCACATGGCGGTCCTCTGAGCCATGACGCTAGGTCTAACTGGTAGAGTGCGCTCAGGCCACCGTGCTTGCAGGGGAAAACGGCCAAGAACGCTCAAGCGAAGGAGATCGAGAGCGTTCATGTAGGAGGGAACAGCAAGAAGGCGGGCTACTTTCTGCTCGATTCTGCCAACTGCGCCATGAAAGGGGAAGTCTTTGGCAGATCGGATGTCAACCGAGTCCCGTGCATGGCAACACGGGCAGTTTCGGCGACCGTCTCCTCCGGCGCTTACTATACTTTGCCCCCGGAGGCCTGCCAAGCCGCACGCCGGCGAGTTTTGACACTGTGTCAGACGCCGTCGGGATGGCGTACCACCAACCCACCGCGGATACCTAGTGTCGAAATAGTGTCACAATAGCCAGGCAGGCCACTCCTCTGTGGGTCTGCGCCGGGGCCCCCCTATTCCTGCGACCGCATCAGGTCCACAAGCAGTTGGTTCTTTACCTGATTGACATAGGCGACGTTGGTCTTGACCCTGTTGGCTATGATCACCGAGCTGGTCAGTGACTGCCGTGACCTCTTGCCTCAGCCGCCTATTTGGCGAATGCGCTCGAGTATCCACATCCGGGCAAGAGCGGCTGGGGCAATCCTGAATTCACGGGCTATCTTCTCAAGTCGTGCGATCTCTGCCGACGTCAGGTCAACGAGCAACCCCTTGTCGGGTGTGGCTGCATCTTGGTTTGGTTGCCGTCTCGGCCGCTGAAGCCACGGTGGGTTATGATTCGCCAGCCACTGTCGTCCTGTTGGAGTCTCTAGGAAGTCATAGAACTTGCTCCTGCGTTCTGCAAGCCAGTCTCCACCTGGGTGCCTGCCTAGAGGGTACTCAGAAACGATTCCCGCATGCTCCCATAGCAGGATGTTGGCCCCGATCCTGGCCCGTGTGAGCCACCACTTTGCTCCCTTCACCCCATTCTCCCGGGCTTGCACCCAGTCCTTCGGCTCCTGCATCGCCTGGATTGCCGTAACCGCGTCTGTGAATCCGTGTTGCTGTGAGAACTCGCAGGCTTGCTTTGGCGTGAAGTACTCATGTTGCATCTGACCCTCCCCTCTTGAGCGTTCGAACGAGTTCACTCGCTTTGTCCGTGCCTCTTGATAGTTCCAGATAGCCCAGTCCAGGTCCAGGGGCCTCTTGCCCAACTCTGCGGCTGCCATCTGAACAATGGCCCGTAGGTCCTCATAATCGTATTTCTTAACTTCAATGCCGGCGTCACTCAGGAACTGTTTGACGCGTGAATCCACCTTGACGGCGTCCGGGATTCCGACCAGAACGCGATAGTAGTCTGCCGTTCTGTCCGCTATTCTTGGTATACCCGCTTTGTCTTTGCGAGCACTCTTGGTCATCAGCCTGTCTCTATTGATATATGACTTCAGCCACTTCCGCAGATCATCGAACGTCTTGATGCCTTCGTTGTGAAAGAAGGCGACAGTCATGCTGAAAACCTGTTGTTCAGCCTTTCCCTTCCAGTTCAGGAGCTCGCCTGTGCCTCTGGTCTCTATGAGACGAGACAGTCCAGGGACGGTATCGGCTTCAGGGTACAAGCGCTTCAGTCGTTGAACTCGTGGGCACACATGCGTCTTCCACCTGTGCCCGACCTGCAAGACAGCGTCAGCTATGATCGCCCCAACGTGTCTTTCGGGCGGTGTTCTGACCGGGACTTGGGGACCTATCTGGGCTACGTAGTCAACCAGTTTTTGAGCTTCGACTTCGCGTTGCATCCAAATGCTCGACTTGGTGTTCTGGAGGGACCACAGCGCGCCACCATCTATCTAACTGGGGATACTCCGGGTCTCCGGGAGCAAACCTCTTGAAATTGTCGCCTGGCATAGGCTGTCGATAGGGTCGTGGCAATGGATGCACTCCAGTCGGTGGGCGAAACCGGAGGAACTTCATTATGCCTTGCCTCTCGAGCAACCCGGCTTCTGATTGGAAATGCGGGAACATCTCCTTAGTTAGCAGGAACAGTCTTCGGTATTCCTCGAGGTCTCCCTGGCGAAGAGGACGTGCCTTCTCAATCACATAACCTGCTTGCACGACGCATTGTGCCCAAGGGTCGCTTCCTGACGGCCCCCCAAAGTGGTCGACTATCCTGTCGCCGCATTCCAGAGCCAGCGCATCCTGAAAGCGATTTGTGTACATTAGGTCAGCTCCAACTGCGAAACGCTCGTCGAAAAGAGGCCTAAGCCGGACGTCTCTGCGCGGTCTCGCATGGATAACAACCCAGATGGCAGAGCTTCGCATCTCTCCTCCCTTGCGTAAGACTTCGGTGCCTTCATTGCTTCTGTTATATATTCATTCATTCAGTCAGTCAATAATTGCAGAACGGCGTCGGCGGATCTGCAGTAGTGGGGATGGAAGGGGGGATATTGTCGACGCTATCTTGAGGCACTTGGAGGGCGACGAGAGTCTCATACGCAACAAATCGTCTCGTGCACTCCATCCACATCAGAAGAGCAGATCCTCGTCACCTCCCCCCAGAGTGATCATTCCGGTTGCTTCATACTGCTCCGAAGGCTCGCCATAGCCACCGTATTCATCATCCTCGGGAATGTAAGCGGATATTCCTCGTAACGCTGCTTGATCAGCGAGAGATTGCGCTTTGGCCAGCCCACTCTTGTCACGGTCCAAGCAGAGGTACAGCCAGCGCACACCCTGCAGCCACTGCCAAGGAAGGCCGTCTGTGCCTACTAGTGCTACGGTCGGCAGGTAACCGGCCTCAATCATAGCCAAGCAGTCAAAGCAGCCCTCCGTCACGTAAAGCGCACCGCACAAACGCGCCTTCGCCAGTCCTTCCATGGCGTTGAACAAGCCGCGGCGACCCACGACGTCGTGCCTGAGTTCCTTTGGGGCCTTGGTCTTTGGATAGTCCTTGTCTACGGCCCGGGAATACAGGCCAACTATGTCTCCTGCAGGAGTGGACAGAGGGAAGACCACTCTCGGCCACTTCCTGAGCATCAACCGTCCGGGCCATTCACCAGCGGGACAGTATCCGATGCCATGACCTTCCGCAATATCTGGCGACACACGCCGGCTTCTCAGGTATTTGTGGGTTGGGCTTTCCCGAAAAGACTGCTGCCATCCCTCCAGCAGGCGACGGAAGTCCAAAGAAGGCCCAGGTGTAGGTGGCTCAGGGGGTGGGGATGGTCTGTGATTATGTTTGATCGTCTCTGTGATGAAGCCCCAGGCTCCACAGCAGTAGCACCTGAAGCGTTTCTCAGACAGCGTGACCTGCAGGCTTCGCTGGTTGTCTGAGCCATGAAATGGGCAGCCAAGTCGGAGGTGATCTGCGGAGCGCACTGGCTTCAGCGTTGACATGGCAACCAACTCCTCAAGAGTGCAGACGTAGAAGGTTGATCCGTTGCGGGTCTTGCGTTCTTGCGTTGGGATTCACCTCCCTAGGGCTTGGTCGTCTCCCGAAACTCACCAAAAGCGGGTTTGAACGTGAACAGCACGTCCACTCCGGCCTCGCCGTAGCGGTTCTTCACCACCTTGAGGTTGTAGTTCCTGGCTACTGGTGTACACGATATCTCCTCAGTCTCCTGAATGAACATCACCACATCGGCGGAGTATTCCAGTTCGCCACTTTCCTTCAGCGTTTCCAAGTAGGGATTCGTTTTGCCTCGCTCATATCCCTGTCTACTCTGCGAGGAGATGGCTAGGATTGGGCTCTGCAGGCGGTGTGACAGCTCTCGAAGTTGGAGGGTCAGGAAACCCACGTTCTCCCTCATATTCTGGAGGCCCTCCTGATGGGCCATGCGCTGGAGGTAATCAATGGCGATGAGGCATCTGCTGGACTGATGATGGTGCATGGCTTGCAGAGCCTTCCCCCGCAACATGGCAGGTGTAGTTCTAGTGCTGCCCTCAACGAAGGCCAAGCGGCTTGCCACTACCTTGAATAGGTCAGCACCCGTCTTGAATGCGGTGAGATCGACTCTCCCACGTTCGACATCGCCAGGCACAATGTGGGCTAGGCGGCATACGGATTTCAGCACTAGATTCGTTGGGGAATTCTCAAATGTAACGTAGACGACGGGCGTGTGTTCTGCCACATAGCCGCAGATTTGCAGCACCAACGACGTTTTGCCGTATCCAGGTGGTGCGGCAAGAACGTATACCCCCTGGTTCAACCCGTTCAGGTGCTCGTCCAGTCTTCCGAAACCCGTACTTAGGCCGGATATTGGGCTGCCGGTCTCCTCCTTGCGCTTCTGAGCTGCTTCGGCTTGCCCCACCACTTGACCAAGCAAGTCGCTGCCCCAGAGCAGTGTCCCCTGCCGGGTTTCCCGCACAGCTTGCGACACCTCTATCAACCGTGCCTCCAACTCGGTGATGAGCACATCGGCGGATTCCTCAGACCTGAGGCGCTGCATTTGGTCCTGGTGGACTTCAGCGAGAAGACGCCGCTGATATAGGTCAGCGAGTCTGCGCGCAGCCGCTTCTGGGTCAGGCAGAGACGAGACTGGCTCCTCGATCTCCACACCGTCTTTGATGACCTTGTGCACTACAGGGAGGGGTTGCCTTTCCGACTCCACAGCCTCTGCGATCTGGTGCCAGAGATCACTGTGGACCGCGAAGGCCCCATCCGCCACAAGATCTCGGACCGCCCAATAGAGGTCAGGGTCTGCGGCCACCGCGGCGGCTAGACCGAGTTCCAATTCAGCATCGGTGAACTCGTCGCTGGCTTTGTACGTCTTCATGTGGCCTCCCCGGCGTTGGGCCTGAAAGAGGAAGGGCCGACCTGCAGGGGAAGGCCCTGCCTCTTTATGCTAGTTAGCATTATTACCCCTGTTTTCGTGAGGTAATTGGGACACGATAACGTAGCAGTAGGGACACGATAACGTAGCAGTAGGGACAGGATGGCGTAGCAGTACTAGGAACTGGCATCCGTCCTCCTGTTCTTTGGAGTCTGCTTTGACCTTCGACGCGGGTTGCGGCGCGAGTAGTACTCATCGTAACTCTTGGAGGGTCGAAAAGAGACTTTTGCCTTGAGCCAACTTGGTAACCATGTGCGGTCCGAGTAGGTGTTGTCTGCGACATAACTCCATTCGCTCAGATAGCCATCGGCGACCATGCTCTCCATCATGAGTTCGAAGCGATGACGTGTCCGACCCGGATGGCGGGAGTCGACCCTTTGTCCAATGGAGTGGAGAATGGTCTCGATTGCGCGATGTATCACTCGCCCGCCGCCGGCGTTATTGGGGAAGACCTCCAAGGTTAGCCACGCTGACATCGCCAACTCCCACTCCTGCCGGTAAGGGTCATAGGAGCGGTTACGGCTCAGAAACCGTCCGAACTGTGTGAGTCCCGCCTTGGCGAATTCCTCCATCCAGGCGCCGGGGATGTACCTGATGTGCGTGGGATATGGCTTCTTGGTCTCACCTGGCATGAGCCCAAGTTGCCCCCAGGTATCGGTGACTACTATGAACTGGGTGTTGTGAAAGGTCAGTCGAGGGATTGACTTCTCCCTGCACCGATCGGGATAGGCGCGGAGATTGTATGCCGAGAAGAAGAGCTGCCCCAGTATCGATATCTGGTGTGCCACTACCATTCGATCCTTGGTGCGGTGTCCGTGATGCCAACCGGAAGGTTCGCCTGCTCTCCGGATGCGCTTGAGGCCGCGGTAGTCGAGGATGCGGTCGAGACTTATCGTGACTGCCTGGTCTCGGCTCGTTGTCAGCGTCGCCCATTGAGCGAGTAGAGCCTGTGCCACAATCAACGTCGGCCAGGAAATGCTTCGGGCCACTTTCCAGAGCAGAGGCAGCGTGCTGGCGCTGAACTCCGCTGTGGCCTCCGGAGAAACGTGAACGTAGATCCTTCCGCCGGCGATCGGTCTCATAAATCCGGGAGGCGTCTCGCCGTCCTCATCCGACCACCCGGCCCCACCCATGGTCATGTCAACAATCGCGTGATGCAGAACCTGGATGGGCGCTAGGGTCGGCACGAGCGCGTTACTGCCGGAGATAGCAGGCACTCCCGGAGCGACAGACTGTGTTTGTAAGCCAGAGGCTCTTTCCTGGGTCATTGCAGCTCGTTTCTTCAGCTACTTTCGTTTGCCGGAGCTTCGGCATCATTCTCAGGCTGAGGAGGCGCATGTGCATCTGCCCCGCTCGCTGCTATCTCACACAGTACCGCTACCAGTCGTAAGAGACCGTGATCGATTTGGGGCATGATATGTGACTCCAGATCTATCCTCTCTGGTGCCTGGATTTCGCGACGCTAGGGGGACAAACACGAAGACACCCATCGCTGTCGACTGTGATAGCTACCCTGTCCTTGGCGCGCAATCTGAAATGCCTGACCCAGAGATGCGGCAACACAATCATCAAACTCCCGCCGGCCTTCGTGACCCTGCGCTCAATCAGTGCGATGTCCAATTTGCTGTCCCCTCTGATAATGCTCTAACATGTGTCGAATACTGTTCTATCATTGACCGAGTAAGTTCGGAAGGGGAGACAAGGGTTATGGCCAGGGTTACGTCTCAGCGCGAAGAGGAGATTCTACAGCTCATTCGTGAGGGTTGTTCCGCCTGCACTGACTCACGGGAGCGGTATCAGTTCCTGTCAAGAATAGAGTCGTATTGCATGATACGCTCCGGTTTGGAGGGCGAACCTCCGATTTCACCCATTCACCCCGATCTTCTTCAGTTCGAGCCGCCTCCCGACCCTTCTGCCCTGGACGTTGCGAAAGAGATCGCCCACGAGGCAGTCAGCGATATTGGGGTGCGTGATCTCTTTGGGGTGTGCAACTACTACAGGGATCTTGCTGTCGTCGACTTCTTCGGTCCTCCGAAGGAGGAGATCGATTCTGCCAGAGCCAACCGTCTAATGGCTCGGATGTCCGAACGGGACGGACCACTTTCTCTCAGGTTTGTCGAGGTCAGAAAGGACGGGGGAAGGTTTGTAGAAGACTACGACCGCCTCGCTCAACGGTGCCTGAAGCGAATTGAGATACGGAGAAGCAAGGAGGCCGCATACGTCAGCCTGAAGCACGAGTTGGGCAAGCTGAAGAAGCCTCTGACTTGGGGACAGGTCTTTGGTGCATACCTCGATATGCTGGTGGAGTCCGCGGATAAGCACGCTATTGATGATCAGCGGAAGGCTCTTGGTCAGCTCCTGTCACCAAGGCGGCACTGCTGGGATTGCAGGGGACCATTTGAAATTGGCAAGTATCACCCGCACAGCCTGCTGTGCCCTCGCTGTGTGAACAAGCGGAAGCAAAGGCGTCATCGAGCGAGGCGTGCTAGTGAACGGAAAACGTTGAGGCCACAGCGGGCCTGGAGATCGCTTTGAGAGCCCGTCTGACAGATTCATGAGAGACACCATATTCTTTGGCTAGTTGGCGAAGGCTGAGATCCTTGCTGCGCCTGACGAGTTCTCGCTGCACAGACTTGGGCAGCCCGCGCGGTGAAACACCAATATCCCCGATCTGAGGACGCAGCACTTCCGTGAGGTATTGGGCGTATTGCACATCAGAGTCCGAAGCCCCTCGGGGTCGCCATCCTCAGTGGGTCAGCCTCCCCCATACAGCTTCTTTATCAGCCATGCCATGTTCTGACCCAGGACCTGTATGGTCTGAATGCCCTCGGTGTCCTTGTCCACATCCCCCTTTTCCAGACCGAAGGCAAAGTTCCAGTAAGACGATCCCGGCACAATCATCTCGCTAAGCAGAAAGAAGTGGTTCATGGTGTCCAGCGCCGTGATCATACCGCCCCGCCTCACGGCCACCAGGGCCGCCCCAACCTTGCGGCGCAGAAGCCCGCCGTTAGCCTTGTTGACCATCGTGGCCCGGTCGATCAGCGCCTTCATCTCTGATGGAACGCTGCACACGTAGACCGGCGAAGCCAGGATAATGCCGTCCGCCTGAACCATCTTCTCCACGTATTCGTTGAGGGCGTCCTTCGACTGTATGCACTGCCGATTCTGGTTGACGTAGCACTTGTAGCAGCCGAGACAACCGCGCAGTGGCTTCCGGGCCAGCGAGATAACCTCCGTCTCGATGCCTTCTTTGGTCAGCTCGGCAAAGACGTGGCGGAGTAGGATGGCGGTGTTACTGTCCCCGCGGGGACTGCCGTTGAAGGCCACGACTTTCATGATCGTCCCTCCCTGTCTGCTCTCACGGATCTCATTCTGGCGGGGAGCTCCGGGCTAGCAATGGCGCTGCCCTTTGTATGGCGCCCTTGCGCGCCGTATTGTAGGGAACAGGGTGGATCAAGGTCAAGACACATATCCGGGTGCCTCGGCAATTGGACGGGCGTGTGCGGGCGCAGTTACAATTGACACGCTTCTGACGTTTCAATGAAGGAATGAGGATGAAGACCTATGATGCAGT
>JAUCPZ010000113.1 GCA_030372995.1 Dehalococcoidia bacterium | reverse complement strand
CCAAGGACTTCCGGAGTTCCTCGACTTCTTTGAAGTCCATGCCTCTACCCTCGCCAACAAAGATTTTGTTGGCGACAGGATAGCATTACTCAGTCTGGATAACCAACCATGAGTTGACTTAACCGGGGCGGACGGCGCCTTGACTGGGGTTACCGTTGATGTTATATTTACTTTTTGCGTGTCTTGAAGTGACAAACGAATGCCTACTGTCAATCAACTAGTGCGGCACGGACGCAAGAAGATCCTCCGGAGGACTAAAGCTCCGGCGATGCGTGTTGGATTCAATTCGCTCAAGAGGCGTCCCACGAAGTCCAGGGGGTCTCCGCAGAAGCGGGGGGTGTGCATCCAGGTAAAGACCATGACCCCGAAGAAACCCAACTCAGCCTTGCGCAAGATTGCCCGGGTGCGATTGACGAATCATATGGAGGTGACTGCCTATATACCTGGTGAAGGGCATAACCTGCAAGAGCACTCCGTGGTGATGATCCGGGGTGGTAGGGTGAAGGATCTGCCAGGCGTACGCTATCACATCATACGCGGTACGCTGGATGCTGCCGGGGTGGCTGACCGGCGGCAGGGACGGAGCAGATACGGAGCGAAACAAGCCAAGGGCTCGGGGTCCTCAGGGGCTTAGAGCTTCTGGACTTTCCAGAGCGGAGGAACGCAAAGAGACACCCGAGCTTTTTTGTGGGCTGGAGACTGAGGAATGCCGAGAAGAAAAGGTAGAGTCGTCAAGAGGGAGCTGAAGCCCGACAGCAAGTATGGCAGCGTCTTGGTGTCCAAGGTCATGAACAAGGTGATGAAGGGTGGCAAGAAGCGGACGTCTGAAAGCATTGTCTACCAGGCTCTCGAAATCGCTTCGCAACAAACCAAGCGACCACCGGTGGAGGTCCTCGAACAGGCCATCAAGAACGTGACGCCGCTTCTGCAGGTGAAAGCCCGGCGCGTGGCCGGGGCCACCTATCAGGTGCCCATGGAGGTCAGCGGCGAGCGCGGGACTACTTTGGCGATACGGTGGATTCTGGATGCGGCTAGGTCCCGTAGCGGCAAGTCGATGGGTGAAAAGCTGGCGGCTGAGATAGTCGATGCTTCTCACAATCAGGGCGCGGCTGCCAAGAAGCGCGAGGACACTCACAAGATGGCCGAGGCCAACAGAGCCTTCGCGCACTTTAGATTCTAGAGAAGTCATTGGCTGTGAAACAACGTTCTGGAACAGTGTTGTCCCCCGACGTGGCCACCGCTAGCAGATCAGGCGTAGGACCTATGTCTGACGGTTTCAAGCTGGAGATGGTGAGGAACATCGGGATCATTGCCCACATAGATGCGGGCAAGACCACCGTCACGGAAAGGCTGCTCTACTATACCGGCCGCACTTACAAGATCGGCGACGTCGACGATGGTACCACCGTAACCGACTGGATGGATCTGGAACGCGAGCGGGGCATTACCATCACTGCCGCTGCCACGACCTGCTACTGGAAAGATCACCGCATCAACATCATTGATACTCCGGGGCACGTTGATTTCACCGCCGAAGTAGAGCGCAGCCTGCGGGTACTGGACGGTGGCGTCGTGGTCTTCGATGCTGTTGCCGGGGTCCAGCCTCAGTCGGAAACCGTCTGGCGTCAGGCCAACAAGTACCGGGTTCCCAGGATCTGTTTCGTTAACAAGATGGATCGCGTTGGTGCCAACTTCAATCGAACGATCGAGATGATTCGCAAGGTCCTGGGTGCCAAGCCGCTGGCGATTCAATTGCCTCTGGGCGAAGAGAAGTCCCACGAGGGGATGATCGATCTCATTGAGAACAAGGCCTGGGTCTTCTCAGAGGATGCGGACACACCGCCGGTCGAGTTGCCGATTCCTCAGGCTTATGTTCGGCGTGCGCGTGAACAGAGGGATTGGCTCGTCGAGAAGCTGGCGGAAGAAGATGATGGGCTGATGCATGTGTATCTGGAAGGGCATGCCGCCAGCCCGGCGGACGTCAAGGCAGCCCTGCGGAGGGCTACCCTGGCTGGCAAGGTAGTCCCCGTTCTCTGTGGAACTGCACTTAAGAACAAGGGCATCCAGCATCTGCTGGATGCTATTGTGAATTATCTTCCGTCGCCGCTCGATGTGCCGGCGGTCGAAGGGACTGAGCCGGAGACGGGAGAGAAATTGAGCCGTCCGGCACAAGAGGAAGCTCCCTTTTCAGCCCTGGCGTTTAAGGTCGTATCAGATCCTTTTGTTGGCAGGCTCGTGTACCTGAGGGTCTATTCTGGGAGGGCAGAAAGCGGCACTCGCCTGCTGAATTCCGCGAGAAATCAGAAGGAGCGTTTGGGCAGGTTGCTGCGGATGCACGCAAATCATCGTGAGGAGATTGGTGTCGCTTCCGCAGGCGACATTGTGGCAGCCGTGGGCTTGAAGAGCACACTCACGGGCGACACCCTTTGTGCGCCGGAGGCGCCCATCTTGCTGGAGGCCATAAGCTTCCCGGAACCGGTGGTATCGGTCGCCGTCGAACCGAGGTCGAAGGCTGATCAAGACCGGATAGGTGAGGCCCTGCAGAAGCTTACCGAGGAGGACCCGACCTTCCAGACGTACTACGACGAAGAGACGGGCCAGACTATCATCTCAGGAATGGGCGAGCTGCATCTGGAAGTGCTGCTTGAGCGCATGCGGC
This sequence comes from Dehalococcoidia bacterium, assembly GCA_030372995.1. Classification (GTDB taxonomy): domain Bacteria; phylum Chloroflexota; class Dehalococcoidia; order UBA2247; family RBG-13-53-26; genus JAFGCL01. The sequence goes on along the minus strand of JAUCPZ010000113.1, from coordinate 24,127 downwards.
GGGAATTCAAGGTGGAGACCAAGACGGGGAAGCCGCAGGTGGCCTACAAGGAGACAATCACGGAGTCTGCGAGGGCCGAGGGCAGGTTCATCAAGCAGTTTGGCGGCCGCGGGCAATATGGTCACGTTGTGATTGAAGTTCAGCCGGGCGAGCGTGGTAGCGGGTTCGTGTTCGTTGACAAGATAAAGCAGGGTGTCATACCAAAGGAGTACATCCCTGCGGCGAGGGCCGGCATAGAGGAGGCGCTGCACCGGGGGGTGTTGGCGAACTATCCCTTGGTGGATGTGAAAGTGACGCTTCTGGATGGGAGCTATCACGATGTTGATTCCTCGGACATGGCTTTCAAGATGGCGGGGTCACTGGCCCTTAAGGAAGCAGTCCGCCGGGCGAAGCCTACATTGCTCGAGCCCATCATGAAGCTGGAAGTTTTCACGCCGGAGCAGTTCCTCGGGGACATCCTTGGCGATTTGGATGGGAGGCGTGCCCGCATTGAAGACATCGGTTCTCAAGAGGACTACCGCGAGATAAGGGCGTATGTGCCGCTGGGGGAGACCTTTGGCTATGCCACGGTTCTTCGCTCGCTGAGTCAGGGAAAGGCCACGCATTCAATGGAGTTCCACCACTATGAGGAGGTGCCCCCCTCGCTGCTGGAGCAGATCACTTTGAGGGCCAAGGGAAGAGTGATATAGGATGGCGAAGCAGAAGATTCGAATCAAGCTGAAGTCCTTCGACCACCGTATACTGGACCAGTCAGCAGCCCAGATCACCGGCACGGCAGAGCAGACCGGCGGCCGGGTAGCGGGACCAGTGCCATTGCCGACGCGCGTTGAGAAGTTCTGTGTTATTCGTTCTCCCTTCATTGACAAGGACTCCAGGGAACAGTTCGAGATCCGGACTCATAGGCGGCTGATCGACATTCTAGACCCGACCACCAAGACCATTGAGGCGTTGACACGTTTGAACTTGCCTGCGGGCGTTGATGTGGAGATAAAGCTCTAGGCATAGCCGGAGACCAGGTTCCTAACCATGATTGAAGCTGAGGGCATCATAGGGCGAAAGCTGGGGATGACCCAGATATTCGATGAAAGCGGCCGGCTGGAGGCGGTGACGGCTGTCTCGGCGGGCCCTTGTTTCGTGACTCAGATCAAGACTCTGGAGAAGGACGGCTACCACGCTGTTCAGCTCGGTTACGGTGAAGCCAAACGGCTCAATTCTCCCGAGAAAGGTCACCTTAAGGCTGTCGGCAAGCAGTTGAGGCATCTCATGGAAATCAGAGTGGACGCGCCCTCGGCACTGAAGGTGGGTCAGATCTTGGATGCGAGCCTTTTCAAGAAGGGCGACAGGGTCGATGTCATCGGGATATCAAAGGGCAAAGGATTCGCTGGCGGCGTGAAGAGGTATCATTTCCGGGGTGGCCCGAAGACCCATGGTCAGTCGGACCGCCATCGTGCACCGGGTTCGGTTGGTGGCACTACATCTCCTGCCAGGGTGTTCAAGGGGCAACGCATGGCGGGGCACATGGGCAGCAGCCGCGTGACGGCGCTCAATATCGAAGTGGCGGAAGCTGATGCCGGACGGAACATACTTTTGTTAAAAGGCGCAGTGCCAGGCGCCGAAGACTCCATAGTGCTGATCAGGAAATCGGTGAAGGTCGGCAGGAACAAGAAGAAATAGAAATGCAGTTGCCTGTACGGAACTTGGCTGGTGAAGTCGTCGACAAGATCGAGGTCGACGGCAGCGTCTTCGAGGTGCCGCTGAACAGGGCAGTGGTTCATCAAGCGATGGTGCGTCAGCTTGCCAATGCCCGGCTTGGTACCGCAGATACCAAGACGAGGGCGGAGGTGGCTGGGAGCACCCGGAAACTCTATCGGCAGAAGCATACAGGAAGGGCGCGGAAAGGCAGCGCCAAATCACCGCTCCTGAAGGGTGGAGGGGTGACCTTTGGACCACACCAGAGGAGCTACCGGCAGAGGATGCCGAAGAAGATGCGACGTCTGGCGTTGCGGTGTCTGTTGTCGGCGAAGGCGTCGTCCGGTGAGATACTGGTCGTGGATAAGCTGAAACTGGAACAGCCCAAGACGGCGGAGATGGCGAAGGTGTTGAGTGCACTGGGCGTGAAGTCTTCCGCTTTGGTGGTGACTCACAAGCCGGAGGCCAGCATAGTGAGATCCGCGCAGAACCTGCAGGGAGTGAGGACGTTGCCTGCGGATTTGCTCAACGTCAAAGATCTCCTCACCTATGATTACATGGTGATCGGGGTGGATGGCCTGCGAGCGGTCGAGAACGCTCTGACGGTGAAGTCGGGCGAGCGAGTTGGATGATCTAGAATGCACACCTACGAGGTACTGCGAAGGCCGATAGTGAGCGAAAAGAGCATTGCTCTGCAGGGGCAGGGCAAGTACACCTTCGAGGTCGCTTCCGGGGCGAGCAAGCACCAGATAAAGGAAGCTGTTGAGACAGCCTTCAAAGTCGACGTTCTGGGAGTGAACGTGGTTACCGTGCCGGGGAGTGTCCGCAGGATCGGCCGGCGCCGGGTGCAAACTTCACCCTGGAAGAAGGCGGTAGTGACTTTGAAGGCCGGACAGAAGATAGAGTTCTTTGAAGGCGTGTAGAGATGGGACTTAGAGCATACAAACCCACATCTCCAGGCAGGCGGGCCATGATTGGTTCGACCTTTGAGGAGATAACCAAGAGGACGCCAGAGAAATCCCTTCTGATCCCGCTGAAGAAGAAGGCCGGGCGGAATAACCAGGGGAAGGTGACGGTAAGGCATCGGGGGGGTGGTTCCAGGCGGAAGCTGCGCGTCATCGATTTCAAGAGAGACAGGGTCGGGGTGCCGGCGGAAGTCATCGGGATTGAGTATGATCCGAACAGGTCGGCCCATATTGCTCTGGTGCAGTACCCTGATGGCGAGAAGAGATATATCCTGGCTCCGCTGGGATTGAGCGTGGGGCAGACTGTCATGTCCGGTCCGGAGGCCGAGCTGAAGGTGGGGAATGCGCTGCCTATTGGCCGTATTCCGGTTGGTACGATGGTTCACAATATCGAACTGCAGCCGGGCAAGGGGGCACAGATAGTGCGGAGCGCCGGTTCTTCCGCCCTGATCGTAGGTCGAGAAGACAGATACACTTTGGTGAGATTGCCTTCAACTGAGATCCGCAGAGTACTGAATGTTTGCATGGCTACTGTTGGGCAGGTGGGGAATGTCGATCACAGGAACGTAAAGTTGGGAAAGGCCGGCCGCAGCCGATGGAGGGGCAGACGCCCCGCGGTGCGCGGGGCAGCCATGAGCCCCCGCGATCACCCTCACGGTGGCGGCGAGGGTCGGAATCCCAGAGGCATGAACCCAAAGACTCCGTGGGGTAAGCCGGCACTGGGCCATAAGACCCGCACAAACAAGGTCAGCGACAGGATGATTGTCAGGCGGAGGGGGAAGTAGGAGAATGAGCAGGTCGACAAAGAAGGGGCCGTTCGTTGACCCAAAACTCATGAAGAAGGTGGAGGCTGTCAACAAGAGCGGCCAGAAGGCCGTGATAAAGACTTGGTCCCGGGCTTCCACTGTGGTACCGGAGATGATAGGGCAGACGATAGCGGTTCACGATGGTAGAAGGCATGTGCCTATCTATATCACCGAGAACATGGTGGGACATAGGCTGGGTGAGTTTGCCCCTACGAGGACCTTCAGAGGCCACGTAGGCAAAGTGGAGAAGGCGGCGGCGTAGAGGACAAAAATGGAAGTAAGAGCGACCGCCAAGTATGTTGGGATATCTCCGCAGAAGCTGGATCTGCTGGCGGCCACGGTGCGGGGCAAGAAGGTAAACGATGCCTTGGCCATGCTCAGTTTGGCTCCCAGCCCGTCGGCAAGGGCCTTGGCAAAGGTGATTAAATCGGCGGCGTCTAATGCTGAGAACAACTATCAGATGCCCATGACTGATCTGAAAGTGGTGAGGCTGGTGATCAATCAGGGGTCCACCCTGAAGCGAATTCGCGCCCAGGCTCGAGGACGCGTAAGTCCCATACTGAGGCACACGAGCCACATTACTGCCATAGTGGATACGGAGGAGTAGTTGGGACACAAGGTTCACCCCATAGGTTTTCGGCTCGGCATAACTCAAGAATGGCGATCGCGCTGGTATTCGCAGAAGCACTACACGGATTTTGTCCAGGAGGACGTGCGCATCCGCAAGCTCGTCTTGGATAAGACATATGAAGCCGGGGTTTCCAGAATCGATATCGAGAGATGGGCTAACGACGCCGTGGTCACGATTCATACCGGCAAGCCGGGCATTGTCATTGGACGGGGTGGGCAGCGTGTAGATGAGCTGAGGCGTGCCCTCGAGGAAGTCTGCGGCAAGAAGGTGCGCCTGAACATACATGAGATCCGGGAACCGGAGCTTGACGCCTACCTGGTGGCGAGGAATATCGCCAGCCAGATGGAGCACCAGATATCGTATCGGAGGGCGATCAAGAGGTCCATGCTTCGCACCATGCAGGCCGGTGCCAAGGGCATCAAGGTGATATGCAGCGGGCGACTTGGCGGGGCTGAAATAGCACGCCGGGTGACCTTCAGGGAAGGCAGGGTGCCCCTGCACACGTTGCGGGCGGACATAGACTACGGGTTCTGCGAGGCGCGGACAATGTTGGGCCGCATCGGCGTTAAGGTTTGGATATACAAAGGCGATGTGTTCGCTCAGGCTGAGGAGCTAGAGGCTCCGGCTCCTCCGGCAGCCGCAGCTCAGCAGCCGGCAGCGGTGGTGGCTGAGGCCAGTGTGCAAGAGAAGCCAGGGGAGGTGGCTGTGGAGGTGCCTGCTGAGGTGGATAACGATGCTGCAGCCGAGTAGAGTCAAGTACCGCATGGTACATAGAGGGCACGTGAGAGGCAAAGCCAGCACGGGGAACACGCTGGCTTTTGGCGATTATGGACTGCAGGCTCTGGAGCCGGCTGAAGTCAGTGCCAGAGAGATTGAGGCAGCGCGCAGGGCGATTGTGCATCATCTCCGCCGGGGAGTGATGCTATGGATACGTGTCTTTCCGGACAAGCCGCTGACCAAGAAGCCAGCTGAAACCCGCATGGGGAGCGGCAAGGGTGCCCTAGATCACTGGGTGGCGGTCGTGAAACCGGGTAAGATCATCTTCGAGATCAGTGGTGTCAAAGAGGATGCGGCAAGGGCAGCATTTCGCTTGGCGGCTGACAAGCTGTCTATTCAGACAAAGGTCGTGGTCAAGGGGGCAGACTAGTGGCGGACGATCTTCGTGCCATGAGCGATGACGAACTGGCAAAGCAGGTGGAGGAGGCGTACCGGGAGCTGTTCAATCTCCGGTTTCGTCTGGCTACTAAGCAACTCGGCAATCACCGAGAGGTTCGGAATGTCAAGAGGAAGATTGCCAGGTTGAAGACCATCATGCGAGAGAGGGAGATAAGCAGGGCGTAGAAGACGGCGCTGGCGCCGAAGCTGATAGGCAGTTCGTCGAGTCAGGGCTCTAGGGGTATTTAATGGAAAAGAAGCGCAGACACCTTTCCGGCCGGGTCGTGAGCACCAAGATGAGCAAGACTGTGACTGTGGCTGTAGAGTCAATCGGTGCCCACCCCAAATACAGGAAGATTATCAGAAAGATCTCCAACGTGAAGGCGCATGATGAGAAGGGGGCATGTCGAGTTGGCGATGTCGTAAAGATAGAGGAATGCCGGCCTCTCTCAAAGACCAAGCACCATAGGGTGATCGAGGTGGTGTCCAGGGGGCAATTGCCCGAGGTTCAGCCCGATGATTCAAATCTATAGCAGGCTCAAAGTGGCAGATAACACAGGGGCGAAGACGCTCATGTGCATCCATGTTGTGGGTGGTTCCGGACGCAAGTACGCTACCATCGGCGACGTCATTGTCGGCACGGTCAAGCAGGCGCTGCCGCGGGGCGCGGTGAAGGACGGGGAAGTGGTTCGGGCCGTAATCGTGCGTACCGCCAAGCCATACCGCCGGAAGGATGGTTCCTATATCCGTTTTGATGACAATGCCGTGGTCATACTGGCTGATGAAAACAACCCGAAGGGCAGTCGCATATTCGGGCCCGTAGCCAGGGAATTGCGGGAGAAGGAATTCACCAAGATAATCTCATTGGCCCCGGAGGTACTGTAGCTCCGTGAAAATCCGCAAGAACGATACAGTCCTGGTCATAAGTGGCAAGGACAAGGGCAAGAAGGGCAAGGTCAGGTTTGCCTACCCGCGTGAGTCGAGGATCATGGTGGAAGGCATCAACATGATCAAGAAGCATTCAAAGGCGCGAGGGGTGGCAAGGCAGGCGGGAATCATAGAGCGTGAAGCACCGATTCACGTCTCGAAGGTGATGCTCATCTGCAACAAGTGCGGCCATCCCGTAAGGGTAGGTTGGCGCGTGATCGAAGGCAAGAAGGTTCGCACTTGTGCGGCTTGTCATGAGGTGATTGACTAGCTATGGCGAAGCAGAGCAAGCCGAGATTGAGGGAGCGATACGAGCGGGAGATTGTCCCGGCGCTGATGAAAGAATTCAATTTCGACAACGTGATGCGCGTACCCAAGGTCAAGAAGGTGGTACTGAACATCGGCCTGGGTGAGGCGATCACTAATGCGAAAGCACTGGAGAGCGCGGAGAAAGACTTGGCAACCATATCGGGACAGCATCCGGTGGTCACCCGTTCGAAGAGGTCAATATCTGCTTTCAAGCTGCGCACTGGCATGCCGATCGGGATGATGGTAACGCTGCGTGACCGGCGGATGTACGAGTTCCTGGATAGACTCGTTAGCGTCGTATTGCCCAGAATCAGGGACTTCCGCGGAGTGTCTCGGGCGTCCTTTGATGGCAAGGGCAACTACAGCCTGGGTTTCAAGGATCAGCTGATGTTTCCCGAGATTGACTATGACAAGGTTGAGAAGCCGCGAGGCCTTCAGGTCACTATTGTGACGACGGCTCGGTCTGACGAGGAAGGCAGGCGTCTCCTGGAACTTATGGGGATGCCGTTTGTGAAGGGGTAGAGAATTGGCTAAGACTTCCAAGATCATCAAGTGGCAGCGACCTCCCAAGTACAAAGTGCAGTTTCACAACAGATGCCGGCTGTGTGGGCGTCCGCGTGGCTACATGCGGAAGTTCGGTGTATGCCGCATCTGCTTTCGGGAGTTGGCGCTGAGAGGCGAGATCGCCGGAGTCAGTAAGTCGAGTTGGTGAGGCGGTATGACGAGTGATCCCATTGCTGATATGTTGACCCGAATACGGAATGTCAATATGGTGAGGCAGGAATTCGCCCTAGTGCCATGGTCCAAGACGAAGGTGGCGTTGGCCAAAGTGCTCAAGGACGAGGGTTTCATTAAGGACTTCGAAGTCCTGCGGGGCAAGCCGACCCGGATGATCAAGATCTATCTCAAGTACAAGGAGAGGAACCAGCCGGTGATCATGGGGCTGAAACGCGTGAGCAAGCCTGGTCTGAGGGTATACGTCGGCGCTTCAGAGATCCCTAGGCCTTATGGTGGACTGGGGATCGCCATCCTTTCAACGCCCAAAGGCATAATGACCGGTTCGCAGGCATGGAAGCAGCATCTCGGCGGCGAGTTGCTGTGCTACGTGTGGTGATTCAGACATGTCACGGGTAGGAAAGCTTCCGATCAAGTTGCCCTCTGGTGTCACCGTTGATATCAAGGGGAATGAGGTGACAGTCAAGGGTCCCAAGGGCGAACTGCGGCGTTCGTTCGATCCGGCGATGTCAATCACGATCAGTGAGGGTCACCTGCTGGTGACGCCACCCGCCGACAATGACCGGTACGCCGCGGTTCACGGGCTGACGCGGGCTCTGCTGGCGAACATGGTGGAAGGTGTCAGCAAGGGATTCGAAAAGGTGCTCGAAGTTGTCGGGGTGGGCTATCGTGTCCAGAAGGCTGGCGACAAGGTCGTCCTTCAGACGGGCTTCACTCATCCCGTGGAGGTGGTGCCGCCGCCGGGGATCTCTTTCGTGGTGGACGGCACAAACCGGGTGAAGGTGGTGGGGGTGGACAAGGAACTGGTGGGCAACGTGGCGGCAAAGCTGAGAGCCATACGGAAGTGCGATTCCTACAAGGGCAAGGGCATCAAGTACGTTGGTGAGAGAATACGCCTCAAGCCGGGCAAAGCTGGCAGGGCAGCGGCCAAGAAGTAGGTTAGGACCATGAAGAGACTGGCGAGAAAGAGAACCAGACTCCTGAGAAGGAAGCACCTGATCAGGCCAAGGCCGCGTCTCTGTGTCTACCGCAGCTTGAAACACATCTATGCGCAGGTGATCGACGACAGCAAGGGAGAGACGATCGCCAGCGCATCCAGCAAGGATGCGGAGATAAAGGCTAAAGGTGAAGGCAAGGTCAAGGTGGCCTCGATGGTTGGCGAGCTCGTGGGAAAGCGGGCCATTGAGAAGGGGCTGACGGAGGTTGTCTTTGACCGGCGCAGATATCGATATCATGGGCGGGTGAAGGCATTGGCCGAAGCGGCGAGGAAAGCCGGGCTGAAATTCTAGTTTTGGAAGAGAGATGGTGCAGGAAGAACTCGAGACGAGAGAAGAGCTAACCGAGAAGCTGATCTCGGTGAACCGCGTTGCCAAGGTCGTCAAGGGGGGCAAGCACCTCAGATTCAGCGCGCTGGTGGCGGTGGGTGATGGTAGGGGCCGCGTAGGCATAGGGATGGGCAAGGCGAACGAAGTGTCGCTGGCAATCCAGAAGGCCGGAGCCGTTGCCAGGAAGAAGATGATTCAGGTGCCGCTGGCAGGGACGACTATCCCGCATGAGACGGTGACAAAGTTTGGTGCCGCCAGGGTGATGCTGAAGCCGGCAGTCCCCGGGACAGGCGTGATTGCTGGGGGCAGCATGCGTGCTGTTCTGGAGGTGGCCGGTGTAAAAGACATTCTGACGAAGTGTCTGGGCACCACGAATTCCGTTAATGTGGTCAAGGCGACGATGAAGGCTTTGAGTGAGCTGAGAGAACCGGATAAGGTGGTGGCGGAGCGGAAGGGACTGCCGGTGGCGAAAGGGTGAAGTTGAATTGGCCAAGCTGATGATTACTTGGGTCAAGAGCGATATTGGGTACGCCAAGGATCAGAAACAGACAATCAAGGCCTTGGGCTTGCGTCGCCTCAACCAGAGCGTGAAGCATGAAGACACCCCGACAATCCGGGGCATGGCGCTGAAGGTGAAGCACCTAGTCAGGGTTGAAGAGGTGGAAGAGTAATGTTGAGGCAGAATGATCTGACCCCGGCGCCCGGTGCGAAGCACCAGAGGAAGCGTGTTGGCCGGGGCCTGGGCAGCGGGCATGGACGTTTCTCAGGAAGAGGGCAGAAAGGCCAGAAGAGTCGGAGCGGCCCGGGGATTCACCCGTATTTTGAAGGCGGCCAACTGCCGTTGCACAGGCGATTGCCGGGGAAGCGCGGGTTCAAGAATATCTTCAAGACCGAATACTCGGTCGTGAACGTCGGCCGGCTGAATGTGTTTGAGCCAGGTAGTGTGGTGGGGCTTGACGAACTGGTGAAGGCGCGGCTGGTCAGTTCGAGCACCAAGCCCGTGAAGATCCTGGGTTCTGGTGACCTTGATCGCGCTTTGACGGTGAAAGCAGACGGATTCTCCGGCACTGCTAGAGAGAAGATTCTGGCGGCGGGGGGTACTGTGGAGGTAGGGAGTGGAGCAAAGGCAAACTAGACCACGTCTCATCCAAGCGATGATCGACGCGTTCAGTTTGCCTGATCTCAGGGGTAAGCTGCTATTCACGCTCTTCATTCTGGTCATATTCCGCTTTGTAGCCCAGATTCCTGTCCCCACAGCCAACGTTGATGCCATGTCAGCGGTCATGAAGAGCAATCAGCTCTTCGGCATGCTGGACCTGTTCAGCGGCGGCGCGATGCGCAACTTCAGCATCCTGGCGATGGGGGTATACCCGTATATCACCGCCACGATAGTGATGCAGCTGCTAACTCCGGTGATCCCCCAGCTTCTGGCACTGTCCAGGGAAGGTGAGGCGGGCAGAAACAAGATCAACATGTATACTCACTGGCTGGCCGTGCCACTGGCGGCTCTCCAGGCCTACGGTCAGATTGTCATGCTGAGTCGCGAGTCAGTGGAAGTGAACGGAGTCTACGTCAGCCCGGTTGACCCCCAGGGGGCCCTCTCTTGGGCGACGATCATACTCTCCATGGTGGCGGGCACCATGTTCCTGGTGTGGTTAGGGGAATTGATCACTGAGCGGGGGATTGGCAATGGAGTGTCGATCATCATCTTTGGCGGTATAGTTGCGGGGATGCCCAACCTGGTAGCGCGTGGCGGCCTGGTGTGGGAGGATGACAAGTGGGGCATAATCGCCTTCGCGTTGCTCGGGCTGCTCACCATTCTGGCGATTGTCATCTTCACTGAAGCGGCAAGGCGCATCCCGGTGCACTACTCCAAGAGCGTGTTCCGAGGCAGAAGGATGTATCGCCAATCGGGGTCGACCCACATACCGTTGAAGGTCAACTCGGCAGGTATGATCCCGCTCATATTCGCCATGTCTCTGGTGATGTTGCCGGGGATCATAGCTAGCTATTTCCCCAGTAGTGGCAGCAGCCCGGAGAGCGGAACGGGAATAGCCGGTTTTCTGCGGTGGTGGGATCAAGGAGACTGGGATTGGAGCTACTACCTTGTTTATGGCCTGCTTGTCGTGGGCTTTACGTTCTTCTATACTATAGTCATCTTTGAACAGATGAATCTGGCCGAGACGCTGCAGAAGCAGGGCGGCTTCATACCGGGCGTCAGGCCGGGGCCGAACACCTCCACCTATCTCAGCCAGGTGATGACCCGTATTACGTGGGCGGGGGCCATATTCCTGGCCGTGGTTGCTGTTCTGCCTTATGTCGCCAGAGAACTGACTGGTGTCGCTGTTGTGACGCTATCGAGCACGGCGCTGCTGATTATGGTAGGTGTCGCTTTGGATACCATGAAGCAACTCGAGGCGCAACTGTTGATGCGGCGCTACGAGGGATTTCTTAAGTGATATTTGAGGGGGACCAATGAAGCTTGTTCTTTTGGGCGCTCCTGGTTCAGGTAAAGGGACTCAGGCTGAGAGGATTGCCGAGATGACCGGCGTAATGCACGTGTCCTCGGGAGATCTGTTCCGCAAGGCGGAGAAAGATGGCACCGAGCTGGGGAAGCTGGCAAAGTCGTACATGGAAAAAGGTCAACTTGTGCCTGACGAAGTGGTTGTCAAGATGGTGCTGGAGCATATTGCGGGGAACAAGAAAGGCTTTGTCTTGGACGGTTTTCCGCGGACGATTGAGCAGGCGAAGGCTTTGGACAACGCGCTGGGGAAGGACGGCATAGACAAGGCTGTCCTGATCGATGTCAGCCGGGAGGAACTCCTGCGGCGGCTGACCGGGCGACGGATCTGCCGGAAGTGCCAGAAGCCCTTCCACGTGATTTTCTCGCCCCCCAAGGTGGCTGGTAAGTGTGACGCCTGTCGCGGTGAGCTGTACCAGCGTGCAGACGACACTGTAGAGACGGTGAAGGACCGGCTGGAGGTCTACAATACGCAGACGGCCCCGCTGATAGACTATTACCGCAAGCAAGGCAAGCTGCTGGAGTTGAACGGTGAAAGGCCGATAGAGGAGGTCAGCAAGGAGCTCCTGAAGAAGCTTGGCTGGAGAGGGGATGGGCATAGTCATTAAGTCCCCTGAAGAAATCGCAATCATGAGAGAAGCGGGGAGGATAGTGGCCAAGGTGCTGCAGGCCATTGCCGGCGAGGTGAAGCCGGGGGTGAAAACCCGCGACTTGGACGCAATCTGCGTACAGGAGCTGGCCCGGCACGGCGCGCAGTCCTCCTTCAAGAACTACCACGGATACCCGGCCCACATATGCACGTCAGTCAACGACGAGGTGGTGCATGGGATTCCGGGGGACCGCGTGCTTCGTGAGGGGGACATAGTCTCCATTGACGTTGGCGTCAAGTTCAAGGGGTATCAAGGTGACGCCGCGGTGACTTTGGGTGTGGGCAGAATCAGTCCCGAAGCCAAGAAACTGATTGAAGTGACGGAAGGCGCCTTGCATGCGGGAATAGCGGCGGCAAGGCAGGACGCTCGTCTGGGGGAGGTGTCGGCTGCCGTCCAGTCCTATGTTGAAGCTAACGGATTCTCGGTAGTGCGGGAGTACACTGGACATGGCATTGGCCGCGAGATGCACGAGGACCCCCAGATACCGAATTTCGGGGAGCGCGGGGACGGTCCCATCTTGCGACGAGGCATGACGCTGGCCATTGAACCAATGGTCAACGCAGGTGGTTGGAGAACAAAGGTCCGGGACGATCAGTGGACGGTGGTTACCGCTGATGGCAGCCTGTCGGCGCACTTCGAGCACACGATTGCCGTAACCAATGGCAGCGCCGAGATACTGACTGTCCTCTGAGTGGTGGTCATGGCAAAGAAAGAAAGGATAGAGGTCGAGGGGAAAGTGCAGGAGTGCCTGCCCAACGCCATGTTCCGCGTGGAGCTGGCGAATGGGCACATGGTGCTGGCCCATATCTCGGGCCGTATGAGACGGCACTTCATAAAGATCCTCCCCGGCGATACGGTCAGGGTGGAGCTTTCGCCGTACGATCTGGGCCGCGGCAGAGTTGTCTATCGATTCAAGTAGATTCGGTCTGGAGATAGAAACGTGAAGGTTAGAGCTTCAGTGAAACGCCGCTGCAACAAGTGCAAAGTGGTGAAGCGCAAGGGTGCGGTGAGAGTCATCTGCTCCAATCCTAGACATAAGCAGAGACAAGGCTAGAGCGGAGGTCTGAGTGGCGCGTATATCAGGTGTCGACATCCCCCCGAACAAGCGGATAGAGGTCAGCCTGTGCTACATCTACGGCATCGGGCCTGCTTTGAGCAGGAGGATATTGGCTCAGACAAGGATCGACCCGGCCAAGAAGGCAAAGGACTTGACGGAAGAAGAGATTACTCGTCTTCGCGAGGCCATTGATAAAGGGTACAGGGTTGAGGGTGACCTGAGGAAGGAGATAGCCAGCAACATTGCCCGGCTCACCGAGATCGGGTCCTATCGGGGCATGAGACACCGACGGCGGCTGCCCGTGCGCGGACAGCGCACGCGGACAAATGCCAGAACCCGACGCGGACCGCGCCAGACAGTGGCAGGCAGGGGCAGACGGCGCGGCACGGCGAAGAAGTAACGGCCCGGGTTTCGTGCGATGGGAAGGAGAATCTAATGGCCAGGAAGAAGGAAAAGAAGTCAATACCGCAGGGCAGGGCGTACATTCACTCCACCTTCAACAACGTGATAGTGACGCTGACTGACCCGAGCGGCAATGTCATTTCCTGGGGGAGCTCGGGCACCGCTGGTTTCAAGGGGTCGAGAAAGGGAACTCCGTATGCCGCGCAGATGGCGGCGGAGTCGGCAGCCAAGAAGGCCAAGGAGTATGGGCTGCGCCAAGTGGATGTGTATGTTAGGGGGCCGGGCGGAGGGCGTGAGGCGGCCATACGGTCGCTTCAGATTGCCGGGCTGACTATCACGAGTATCAGGGACGTTACGCCGATACCGCACAACGGATGCCGCCCTCCAAAGAGAAGGAGAGTCTAGAAGAGTATGGGACGCTACATAGGACCGGTCTGCAGACTGTGCCGCCGCGTGGGCGAGAAGCTGATGCTGAAGGGCGAGAGGTGTGAGTCGGCAAAGTGTGCCATCGAGAAGAAGGCGGCAGCATCCGGTCCACGGGGCCGCGGCGGCAGGCGTCCGCCCAAGTATTCTGATTACGGGCTGAGGCTCAGGGAGAAGCAGAAGGCCAGATACAGCTACGGGGTTCTGGAGCGCCAGTTCCGGCGCACCTTCGCTGAAGCTGAGAAGGCCGCCGGGATGACCGGTGAAACGCTGGCGCAACTGCTGGAAAGGCGACTGGACAACACAGTCTACCGTCTGGGCTACGCGGAATCCCGCAGCCAGGCCAGACAACTTGTCAGACATGGCCATGTGATGGTGAACGGACGCAAGGTCGACATTCCTTCCTTCATCGTCAAGCCGGGTGATGCGGTGACATGGAAGGAGAGCAGCGTCAACAAGGCGCTCTACAACAGGGCCATGGAACGAATTGAGGCCAAGGTCATCCCAAGCTGGCTCAGTCTGGACAAGACAAACCTGTCTGGCAGGGTGTTGAGTCTTCCTGTGGTGGAAGAAATCACGACCAAGTTCGATAAGAAGATGGTGGTGGAACACTACTCCCGGTAGCCTTGAAAGGAGGCGGTGGCTTTGTCTCACCTAGTGACACCAAGGGTTGAGTGTGTTGAAAGCGAAGGCAACCACGGTCGGTTCGTGGCTGAGCCTCTCGACAGAGGATTCGGCATTACTCTGGGCAATGCCCTGCGGCGTGTGCTGCTTAGCTCTCTGCGAGGAGCTGCAGTGACCTGGATCAGAATCGAGGGCATTCAACACGAGTTCTCCACCATACCTCACATGAAGGAGGATGCTACTGAGTTCATCCTGAATGTGAAGGGTCTGCGATTCCGGCCGTTGACGGGGCAGGAGGGCAGGATGGTTCTGGAGGTGGAGGGAGACAGGGTGGTTCATGCTGGGGATATCAAGCCTTCGGCTGATTTTGAAATCGCCAATCCTGATCTCTATCTGGCCACACTCGATTCGGCCAAGGCTAAGCTGTACGTTGAGTTCAACGTGTCACTGGGCAAAGGATACGTTCCAGCCAGCCACGGAGACGGCTTGCCCATTGGAACAATACCGGTGGATGCCATATTCACACCGGTCCAGAAGGTGAGCTATGCAGTGGAGCCGGTGCGGACCGGGCAATACATTGGCTACGAGAAGCTAGTGCTTGATATCTGGACCGACGGAACGATTTCTGCTGCAGAGGCGCTGAGTCAAAGCTCTCAGATATTGAAGGAGCAGTTCTCTACGTTCCTGTCTGTGGTGCAGGCCGGCGCCAGGGAAGCTGGCGGACCGCCGGCGGCGGCTTTGGGAGTCACGACTGAACAGTACGAGATGCCACTGGAGAAGTTGGGTCTATCGCCGCGGGTGTTCAATTGCCTGCGAAGGAACAAGATCACGAAGGTCGGAGAACTTCTGGAGAAGACTGAGCGGGAGCTGATGTCGATGAAGAAGCTGGGCAAGAAGTCTCTGGAGGAGTTGAAAGCGCAACTCGCCGAGAAGGGACTGTCTTTGATGTCGGAAGAGGGCAATGAGACATAAAGTTGCGGGACGGAGCCTGTCAAGGCGGACTGGCCACAGGATGTCGCTGTACCACAATTTGACGAGCGAGCTGCTGTGGCACGAGCGCATTATCACCACGGTCGCCAAGGCGAAGGAAGTGCGCAGCATGGCGGACAAGGTCATCAGTCTGGGCAAGGAAGGTAGCGTGCATTCGCGGAGGCAGGCGCTCCTGCTCGTGAATGACAAGAGAGTGGTGGACAAGGTTTTTGATGAGTTGGCCAAGAGATTCGCGGATCGTAGCGGGGGGTACACACGGGTTCTTAAGATGGGCCGTCGCAAGGGCGATGCGGCGCCGATGGCGATAATCGAGCTGGTAAAGTAGACGGGCTGGAGAGTGGCACATCCGCAATCCCGGTAGAGCAACCAGAGTAGTTCTGATAATGGAGTACGACGGCACGAGATACAATGGCTCACAGTTGCAGAGCAACGGCCCGACCATCCAGGGCGAGACGGAATCGGCTTTGCGCAAACTGACCGGTGAGCGGATCCGCGTCTCCATGGCCAGTCGCACGGATGCGGGGGTGCATGCCAAGGGGCAGGTAGCGGGATTCAAGACTGAAGCTCGCTACCCGCCGAAGACCTGGGTTGATGCCCTGAATCACTACCTTCCGGAAGACATCTCGGTGCGGGCGGCGTATCAGGTGGATGGGAGTTTTGACGTGCGTCGCCATGCTTCAAGCCGCGAGTACCGCTATTGCATCATGAACAGGCGAACGCCTTCGCCGCTGTGGCGGCATTTCAGCGAACTGGTGCCGCAGCCCTTGGACGTCGAGTCCATGAACTCTGCCTGTGTGGCCCTCGTGGGAGAGCACGATTTTGCCGCGTTCGCACCGGCAACCTACACTCGTTCGACGCGGCGGAAGGTGTTCAGAGCGGAAGTGAGGCGGAGACAGGACCTCGTGCTTTTCGACATGGAGGCCACATCGTTCCTGCCCCATCAGATCCGCAACACGGTGGGCGGGCTGATCAAGGTGGGATTGCACAAGATGAGCGTCGAGAGCTTTTGTGAGATGGCCTGTTCCGGGAAGGCTGGAACCGTGGGGCCAACCGCTCCAGCACGTGGTTTGTGCCTGATGAGGGTCAACTACCCTGATTTTCCGCCGTCCGAGGAGATATCATGACGTACAGTGTGAAGGCTTCCGAAGTCAAACGGCGATGGCATGTTGTTGATGCTTCAGGGAAGACTCTGGGCAGAGTGGCTACCGAGGTAGCCAGGCTGCTGGAGGGGAAGCACAAGACTATATACTCACCACACGCTGATGTGGGCGATTTCGTGGTGGTGATAAATGCAGCAAAGGTCCGAGTCACGGGCAAGAAAAGGGAAGATAAGATCTACCGTCATCATACGCAGTATCCCGGGGGACTGAGGAGTATTGCTTATGGGGACATGATGGCGCGTTATCCGTGCCGTCCGATAGAGATTGCAGTCAGAGGCATGCTTCCTCACAACAGCCGGGGACGTGCCATGGCTAGACGGCTAAAGGTCTATGCTGGAAGCACTCATCCGCACGAGGCTCAGGTCAAGGGTTCTACGGAGGCGTCAAGTGGCTGAACGAAAACACTACTACGGGACAGGCAAGAGAAAGACCGCGATCGCCAGAGTGAAGTTGCTGCCTGGCGCCAGCAGCATCGTAGTCAATGACAAGCCTCTTGATGAGGCATTCCGAGACGAGCCTTTGCGGGAGGTTATCTTCGAGCCTTTCAAGGTCACCGACACACAGGCCAAGTTCGGCGTAGTGGCGAAAGTGCAGGGTGGGGGGATATCAGGGCAGGCGGCCGCCATCCGCCACGGTATTGCCCGTGCCCTCGTTCGGGCAGACGAGGGACTGAAGCCGATCCTGCGGCAGCATGGCTTGCTTACCAGGGACGCCAGAATAAGAGAGCGCAAGAAGTACGGCCTGAAGCGCGCGCGCAAGGCACCGCAGTACACCAAGCGTTAGACTGGACCCCCGCAGTACTGGTTGAGCGGTCCTGACCAGGCCCGCAAGTACTCAGGTGTTGTTCTCTTCTCCAGGGAGGGCGCTTTGATCCTGCCTCGTGGTTGGTAGGGGTTGGTAGGTCAACCCCTATTCCATTTGGGCAAGACGGGACTTCAGGGTGTCAATGACGGCAACGGGCGTCGGGTCGGTGCGATTCAGCATGGCTAAATAGTAGCTGACGTAATCCCCCAGAAGCACCAGGCCGATCATCTGCGCCAGAGCACTCCGTCCTATTGCCTCAACCCTCTTGTTCCTGATTCCAGCCTTGGTGAGGATCTCGCTGGTAACCTGATAACGCACGGATATCCTGGGATGAAGCGAGGGTGCATGCAGCATGACAACCATAACCTTGTCTCTTATCTCGGAAGGCAATGGATACCCCACCACGGCATTGTGGTTCAACTCCGGGAACACCTCATGGAAGGCCCAGGACTTGCTGTTTTCATTGACTTGAGTCTTCCAGCGGAAGGCCACTTCTGAGAGCAGACTGGCGCCGTAGATGACAGCGAGGCGTCCGAAGAAATCAGCAGCCAACTGCTTTGCCAGATTTGACTCGAGAGGCGTTTTGTCCGATGCGCCCTCTTGGACTCTCTTCATGATCGCCAGAGATTCCTTCACGTCAGCCGACTTATCCTGGAGAAGACGCAGGGCGTGAAAGATGCCGAGAAGGGACAAGAAACTGTGGGAGAAGGCTGCTCTCGGAGGCGCCTCATAGTCGATGGTCAGCACGGGTATGCGCTCCTTCTCCGCGAGGGACTTGAGCTTGCCGCCGGAGGTGAGGACCATCTTCTTTGCCTGTGTCCGGAGGGACTCGTTGAAACAGGACAAGGTTTCTTCGGTGTTGCCCGAGTAACTTGAGAAGATGATAAGGGTGTTGCGGTCAACAAATGGTGGAAGCCCGTAGTCGCGGTGGACCCATACCGGGAGGGTATTCTCCAACATGGCCAGGCGGCGGACAAAGTCGCCGCCAATGGCCGATCCGCCCATGCCTGCAATGACCACCTTGTCCACCTTGAGGTAATCCCTGGGGTAGTTGAAACTGGTGGCGTTGTGCCAGGCCCGCTGGCACTCCTCGGGGAATTGCAGGAGGTGCCTGATCATGCCCGATTGATCCAGGAGTCGGTAGGTCTCCGGGCTCTCCAGTATGCTCATTTGCTCACACCCCCAGCAGTCTCTTTCCTTCGGCAATGATCAAATTCGCTCTCTCGAGGGTGCTGGCCTCGGCATAGATGCGCAGAATTGGCTCGGTCCCCGAGAAACGAACCAGCAACCAGGAGCCGTCTGCGAGAGCGAAGTGGAAACCATCGGCTGTATTCACCTTGACGACCCTTGCGCCGCCGATTTCCGCGGGCGTCTTGCCAGCGATTCGGGCGATGATCTTCTCCCGGTCAGCAGGAGGGAATTCCAGGTCAACACGATTGTAGTGGTGTGGACCGACCTTGCTGTAGAGATAATCGATCAGTTGTGACGGGAACTTCTTGAGTCTGTTCATGAAGTCCAGCAGATACAGGCCTGCCAGAATGCCATCGCGTTCCGGTATATGTCCTCTGAAGCCGAACCCGCTACTCTCCTCGCCTCCGATCAGGGCATTCTCAGACATCATGACCGGTGCCACGTACTTGAAGCCCACCTTGGTCTCGTATACCGGCACCCCATAGATCTTGCCCAACCGGTCGAGCATGGAGGTGGTGGTTATCGTCCTGACTATCGGCCCGCGTTCTCCACGCACCTCGAAGAAGTAGAGCGCAAGCAAGGCAAATATCTGCAATGGCGTCAGGGGCTGACCTTTCTCGTCCACTGCGCCGATGCGGTCGGCATCTCCATCAGTGGCCAGCCCTATCGAGGCGCCCGTGTCCTGGACAGTCACAGAGAGCTTCTTGAGGTGACGGGCGATTGGTTCGGGTTGGATGCCCGGGAAGATCGGGTTCCTTTCGCCGTTGATCTCAATCACTTCCGTGTTGCCGCCACCAAGTGCCCTCTTGAAGTAGCCGGAGCCAGCACCGAACATGGAATCGACGGCTATTCTGAGCCCAGACTGGCGCAGGCTCTGGAGGTCGACAAGACCGGAGATGTGGTCGAAGTATGCCGTAGAGAGATCAACGTAGCGGATGATGCCCTTGGAGAGACACTCTTCCAGTTCCAGACGCTTGACACGGTCCTGGGCAATGATCTGTGGTAGCCGTGACTCGACGTCAGCCTCTACCTGGGTGGGCGCGCTTGATCCATCCGGCGATTTGATCTTGAAGCCGTTCCACTGTCCGGGATTGTGGCTCGCGGTGATGATCACCGCTCCCGCGGCTTTCTCGTGCGTCACCCCGTAGCTCACGATGGGGGTTGGGGTGGCTTGCTGACAGAGAAGCGTCTTGATCCCGTTGCCGGCGAACACCTCAGCTACAGCCGCAGCGAAACGCTCGGAGGCGAACCGGGTGTCGTAGCCAACCACCATACCCCGGGGCGCGAGGTTCTGGTCTCGGAGGTGTTCAGCCACGGCCTGGGCGCAATACCTGACATTGGCAAAAGTGAAGTCGTCAGCGATGATACCGCGCCAGCCGTCCGTGCCGAACTTTATCTTGGGGGTCATCGTTTTCGCTGGGTCCCTGGGCTCTTGGAAAGTCCGGCATCAGACCGTATTGCCGCTGCCTTGTCCGTCTTCTCCCAGGGCAGGTCCAGGTCATCCCGTCCGAAGTGGCCGTATGCTGCTGTCTGCTTGTAGATGGGCCGGCGCAGATTGAGGGTCTCAATAATGGCGCCCGGACGGAAATCGAAGTGCTTGTTTATGAGCTTCAGGATGATCTCTTCCTCCACCTTGGCGGTGCCAAATGTCTCAATCGAGATCGACAGGGGGTGAGCTATCCCGATGGCGTAGGCAACCTGAATCTCTAGCCGATCGGCCAGCCCCGCAGCGACAATATTCTTGGCGGCATAGCGTGCGAAGTACGCGGCGGAGCGGTCTACCTTAGTCGGGTCTTTGCCGGAGAAGGCGCCGCCGCCATGGCGGGCGACCCCTCCGTAGGTGTCGACAAGGATCTTGCGCCCGGTCAGGCCGGTGTCCCCCATCGGGCCACCAATCACGAAGCGGCCTGTGGCGTTGACGTAGATCTTCGTTCGCTTGTCAAGTAGCTTGGCCGGGATGACCTTGTTGATCACGACCTCGCGGATGTCGCGGTGGATGACATCATTGCTCACGGTCTCACTGTGCTGTGCACCGATGACAACGGCCTCGATCCGCTTGGGTACCCCGTATTCGTATTCCACAGTGACCTGAGACTTGCCATCGGGCCGGAGGTACGGAAGCGTGCCGTCCTTCCTGACTTCGGCAAGACGGCGGCACAGCTTGTGAGAGAGCATGATGGGCATAGGCATGAGCTCCGGGGTTTCGGTGCAGGCAAAACCAATCATCATGCCCTGGTCGCCTGCGCCCAGGCTCTCTTTGTCGTTCGAGTTGTTGGACTTCTCTCTCGTCTCCAGGGACCGATCGACGCCCATGGCGATGTCCGACGACTGCTCTTTGATGGCGGTGATGACGCCGCACGTTTCGCCATCGAAGCCGTACTTGGCGCGGGTATACCCGATTTCCCACACCGTTTCGCGGACTATCTGCGGAATCTCGACGTAGCAGCTGGTGGTTATCTCACCCATCACCACCACTAACCCGGTGGTGACTGAAGTCTCGCAGGCGACCCTGGCCATAGGATCCTTGGCCAGTATGGCATCCAAGACGGCATCCGAGATCAAATCACACATCTTGTCCGGATGTCCCTCGGTGACTGACTCGGACGTCAGAAGGTACGAACTTGCCCGCATGAAATTCAAAGTCATCTCTTCCTTCCCTCTATTGAGATGGGTCCTTGTGCCCTACGTGCCCATCTCCCAACTGTTCAGGTATTTTCTCTGTTCACGAGTGAGTTTGTCAATTCTGATCCCCATCGACTGAAGCTTGAGACGCCCTACCTCTTGATCAATCACCTTGGGCACTGGATAGACGCCGGGTGCTAGGGGCTTCTTGAGGTTGAACATGTATTCGGCACAGAGAGCCTGGTTGGCGAAGCTCATGTCCATCACACTGGCCGGATGGCCTTCCGCCGCAGCGAGATTGATCAGCCGCCCATCGGCTAGAAGGAACAGGCGGCGCCCGTCCTTGAGGGTGAATTCCTGGACAAAAGGCCGCAAGCGCCTATTCCGCTTGGAAAGGCTTTCCAGTGCAGGGATGTTGATCTCCACGTTGAAATGGCCGCTGTTGGCCAGGATAGCGCCGTCCTTCATGATCTGGAGGTGCGCCTTGTCGATGATGTTCAAGCCCCCGGTGATGGTGATGAAGACGTCGCCGATGCGTGCCGCTTTGAGAAGCGGCATGACCTGGTAGCCGTCCATGACGGCTTCGATGGCACGGATGGGGTTTACTTCAGCCACGATGACCTGTGCCCCCATGCCCCGGGCACGCATTGCTATCCCGCGGCCGCACCAACCATATCCGCAGACCACGACGTTCTTGCCGGCCCACAGGATATTCGTCGCGCGGGTGATACCGTCAACAGTGCTCTGTCCTGTGCCATAGCGGTTGTCGAAGAAGTGCTTGGTCTCGGCATCATTCACGGCGATGATGGGGTATTTCAGCTTCCTGTCCTGCGCCATGCTGCGCAGCCTGATGACACCGGTAGTAGTCTCTTCCATCCCTCCAACTACGAATTTCGCCAGCTCGGTCCTGTTCTGGTGGAGGGTAGTGACCAGGTCAGCGCCGTCATCGAGGGTAATGTGCGGCTTGTGGGCCAGCGCGCCCGCGATATGCCGGTAGTAGGTCTTGCTGTCCTCCCCCTTGATGGCGAACGTTGGAATCCCGTCCGCCAGCATGGCCGCCGCCACGTCATCCTGGGTGCTGAGTGGGTTGGAAGCGCAAAGTGCTATTTCCGCGCCGCCTGCCTTGAGAGTGGCGGCCAGGTTCGCTGTCTCAGTGGTAATGTGCAGGCAGGCGGAGATCCTAGCACCCCTGAGAGGCTTCTCTTTGGAGAACCTCTCGCGGATCAGTCGCAGCACTGGCATCTCGCGCGATGCCCACTCTATTCTGAGTCTCCCTTCCGAGGCTAGAGATGGGTCCTTGACGTCGCCAGCGGTGGCCTTCCTTGCGCTCACGCGTCTCTCCTTTCTGTGAATGGGCTGTTCGTAGGCTGACCCCCCTCGAAGTGCGGCGAATGGTCTGTCGCTGCGGCAGTAGTCAACACGAGACGATGAGGTGAATTATAGCAGGATTTGGCGCAAGACGCCCGCAATTTGAGGGATTCCTTCGCCGGAGCTTCCTTTGGGAGGTAGTCTCCGTGACTACGGGTTGTCGGCAAACCGGACGTCGGCGCCGTCCCATTACGCTGTCCACGGACTTACATCACTATGGCAGCCCTTGATACCAGGCCCTTCTCCTGGTCCTCGAAGGCCTTGTTGATATCCTCCAGCTTGTAGGAATGCGAGAGTATCTTCTCGTAGGGATACTTGTTCTTGGTGTGCACCAAGAAGTCGAGGGCCTTCTTTAGAGTGTCACGTCCGTACATCACGACGGCGATGATCGACTTTGAGCAAGTCACCATGAAGGCCGGATCGGTCTCGAAGTTCCCGTGCATGAGGCTGATGTTTCCGATCTCCATCACGCGGCCGCCATAACCAAGCATATCCAGACCTTCTGAGATTGCCTGGGGGATGCCCACCAATTCGGCCGCCACATCGACTCCCCACCCTCCGGTCAGTTCCTTGACGCGGGCGGCACGTTCCTGGGGCGTCTTGAACTGTTTCATGTCGATCACCTCATCGGCACCGAAAGCTTTGGCCAGTTCCAGCCGCTGTGTAATCCCGTCGATGACAATCACTTTGCTGGCTCCCATCTCTCTGGCTACGGCTGTCGCATATATGCCCAAGCCGCCGGCTCCCTGCACGGCGATGGTTTCCCCGAACCGGAAGCTCACCCTCTCCAGGCCGTAGATGATCTCCGAGAGCGCGCAATTCGCCGGGGCGACCATCTTGTCGCTGAGTCCGTCGGGGACTTTGAATATGGTGTGATTCGGCTTCACGTAGTAGTAGTCGGCATAGACCCCCACGAAGTGAGGCGGAACGTCGCAGAGTCCCATGAAGAAGGCGTTCATGGGGCATTCAGCATGGCGCCCCTTGAGACAGGCAGGGCAGCGGCCACAAGGGTAGTAGTACATCCACGTGACGCGATCGCCCTCCTTCAGCGGTTGACCTGCGGAATCGGTTGACACCCCAGCACCCAGTTTGACGACCGTGCCTGTCGCCTCGTGGCCCAGAATGGTGGGCAAAGGTGCACCCAGCATCGTTAGGTTCACATCTCCGCGCCACATGTGCATATCGGAGCCACAAATGTTGGCCACCGAGATCTTGACAACAATGGCGCCTGGTTCAGGATCAGGTACGGGGTACTCCCTGATCTCCATGGGTTGTCCTGTCGCCTTGTAGACTGCTGCTCTCCCTTTGTCCGGCACGTCGAAACCTCCTATACACTTGACTGGCTATGTCTTGGAGACTCACTTCTGCTGGCGCTACGAAGGTTGCCGGAAGAACTGACCCGACACCAAGGGCCGGGACCGCCCCCTACCCCGGCAAATGCCGCAGCATTTGAAGGCCAAGTCTGGCTAACGGGTCTCTCCCCTCCCTTGTTCTTCCTCTTTGATGCCGGCCAAGCGCTTCGCTGCCTTCTGCTTGTCGCTCATGTTGGCCAAGCGGGAAATCATGATGCGCTGCGCCTGCGGTGAGCCTGCACCGTGCATGGATTCAGCGAGATATCCTACCGCTGCAGTACCGAGAGTTATGTTTTCGATGAGCCGGAGGATACGCATCCTGTTCTCCGTTGGGACGTCGTCCCTACCTTTGAAATACTTCTTCACCCACTCGCCCACGTCTGGTGATCTCATATCCTCCTCAGAGGGAAGCGTTACCAGG
>JAUCPZ010000112.1 GCA_030372995.1 Dehalococcoidia bacterium | reverse complement strand
GAACAGCCCAGAGGTTGTTGGCCACGCTGGTCTTGCCGCTCCCCGGCGGACCGAGGATCATCAAGTGATGGCCGCTGCAGATGCTGCTCAGCAGTGCCTGCTTCTCGCTGTCCTCCAGTTCGAGATCGCGGAACACGGCCTGCCCCAGCGCTTCCGGACCAAGCCGGTAGAGTGTTCTGATAATCTCCTGCCTGAGCAACATGTCGCGTCCTGGTCAAGCGTGGCTGAGTATCTTTTGGCAGATCTCGTCTATGGCTTTGGAGGCGGGAGAGTCCTTAGGCAGGTCGCTCACCGGTTTGCCCATCGCGTCATACGCCTGCACGAGGGGCTCGAAGGGCACGTACGCCGCGATCTTCACCCCGATCTCCCTGGCCAATTCGTCCACACGCGGCCGGTTCTCCGGTGTGACGCGGTTGGCCACGACGTACACGGCGCCGAACTGAATGTGCAGCTCCTTGGCGATCTCCATCACCCGCTTTGCGGTCTGCACTGAATTCTTGGTGGGCTCGACCACCACCAGCATGATGTCAACGTCACGCGTAGTGCGGCGGCTCAGGTGCTCCAATCCGGCATGGCAGTCAATCACGGTGAAATCATAGCCCCTGGCCCTGGTGTCAATCACACCGCGGATGACATGGTTGACGGCGCAGTAGCAGCCCTCTCCTTCGGAGCGGCCCATGACGATGATGCTGAAATCGGGGAACTCCTCTATCGACTCGTGGATGGCCTGCTCGAGGTACTCCTGTTTGGCATCGGTGACCGGACTGCGCATGGGGGCATTGATGATGTCCTCGCGGGACTGGCCGACGGTCTTGGTCACATTGATGCCCAGAGCCTGAGGGAGATTTGAGTCAGGGTCCGCGTCGATGGCCAGCACGCTCCCGTGCTCGGCGAGACGCTTGACCAGCACACTGGCGATGAAGGTCTTGCCCACCCCGCCTTTCCCCGAGAGAGCGATGGTGAGTCCTTTGGCGCTCACTTCTTCTTGCCCTCGAGGACACTGTCCAGCAGCTCCTGAATCAGGTTCAGTTGCGAGTCGTAGTACTTGGACTCGGGGGAAGGCTTGAGGCGGCTGCCCAGCGAAGATGGGGCCATCTTACGGATGTCATCGACGGTGGCCTCATTGCGTTTTTCGAGGAGGGCGACCGCCTGAACCTTCTCGTAGAGGGAGAGCGTGGCGCGCACGCTGGCGGCCTGGTCCATCTCCTTGACCCAGGGTTCCTCGCGCGTGGCCCTGACCAGGGAGACGATGCTGTCGATGATCTTGTCCGGGACGTTGACGTTGTCCATCTTCAAGCCATGCTTGAGCAGGATCTCCTTCTCCCGCTCGGGAGTCTCCGGGTAGGACATCTTGACCACGTCGAAGCGGTCCAGAAGGACGTCGGAGAGTTCCTCGACACCGGCGCGCTCGCGAGGGTTCATCGTGGCGATCATGACGAAATCCGCCGGATAGTCCACGTCGTACGGCCCGATGGTGGCGATGCCTTCCTCAAGGACCTGCAGCAGGGCGTTCTGCAGCTTCTCGGTGACGCGGTTCAGTTCGTCGAAGAAGACCACGCCCCGGTTCCCCTTCAACAGCTTGCCCGGCACAAACGCCCGGTAATCCTGAGGCCCGTACTTGAAGGCCTGCGTCGGGTCGATGTCCCCCAGGAGGTCCTCGGCGGTGAGGTCGGGGGAGCCTTGTAGCCTGACGAACCGCTGCTCGCCGCGGATGGTGATGGCTTCGAGCTTCGTGCCTGCCGCCTTCCTGGCCTTGCACTGCGGGCAGACGGGTGCTTCCGGGTTGCAGTGATAGGGGCAATCCTTCACGGCGGAGATGGCCGGCAGGGCCGCTGCCACGTGCTTAGCCAGCGTGGTCTTGCCCACGCCGGGCGGCCCTTCAATGAGCACGTGATGGCCGGCCAGCAGCGAGGCCAGTATCTTCTTCTTGGCATCCTCTTGTCCGACGATGACCGAGAGCATATCCTTGCCCTCGGCGGCGGATTTCAGGATGGTCTCCCGCAGTCCCTCAATCATATGAGCCTCCTAGGCTAGAGTATACAATGCGAGCACGGCTTGGGCCAACGGGAGAACAAGAGCGACTGCAGGTCCGAGAGACCTGCAGCCGCTTTACTTGCGCGGACCGTTCCTCGGTCTACTTTGGCTGGGGAGGGGCCACGTTGACCAGCTTGCCGGTCACCTTGGCGACCATTTCCCTGATCAGCTCTTCAACGTCCCAGACCTGGCCAGGCTTTTCCACAGAGGCAATCACTTCCGGCTCGTTGTAGAGTCCGAACCTGCCGCCGCCGACGTTGAACACACGGGCGTTGACATTGGCCGCTTCGTCGGTGCACAGGAACACAATGAACGGAGAAATGAGCTCAGGCCCGCCGATCTGTGCCAGGATCAGTTTCTCGGCCTCTTTCAGGTCCTTGAGCCCCATCATGTTGGCGATATTCTTCAGCGTATCTTCGTTCATGGTCATGCGGGTGGCCGCCTGCGGCCTGATCGCATTGCAGGTCACGCCGTACTTGCCCAGCTCCCGGCCCACCGTCCTGGTCAGGCCGATGATGCCCTCCTTGGCGGCGGAGTAGTTGGCCTGCCCGAAGTTGCCGATAGCTCCTGCCTCAGAGGACGTGTTGATGATCCTGCCCCATCGCTGCTGCCTCATAATGGGTGCCGCCGCCCTGATGGTGTTGAAGTGCCCATACAGGTGTACCTTGACCACTGCGTCAAAGTCCTCGGGAGTCATGGTCCAACACGTCTTGTCCCGCAGGAAACCCGCGTTGTTGACCAGTATGTGGATTCCACCAAGCTTCTCGACAGCGCACTTGATTATGGCCTCGCCACCTTCGGGAGTGGACACGCTGTCATAGTTGGCTACCGCGACTCCGCCGGCCTTCTTGATGGCGGCGACTGTGTCGTCAGCCACATTGGAGGAACCGGTCCCGTCGCGATTCACACCGGGGTCATTGACCACGACCTTCGCTCCATGCATCGCCAGTGCCATGGCGTGCGCGGCCCCGATTCCGCGGCCAGCACCGGTGACTACTGCCACTTTGCCTTCCAGTCTTTTTGCCATCTCTTGCTACATACCTCCTATTTCCGTATTTTCAGTGGGACGTCGGCAACACTCAGCGCGGGGGGATTGAGGCGAGACGTTGCGTGATAGAGGGCAAGGCCCGGCGGACTTGGCTTCTTCTGCGTAAGAGTGCGGTAGCCCATCTGTTGACCAAGGGTCAAGATAAATGCTATGCCATCGCGATGCGGCTTGTCAATTTGAGCCCCGGTCCGCGAGACTCTATGACTTCGGCGCCTGCTGCCATGACCATCTCTCCCTGAATCTGAAAGGCGCGCTGCTGAACCTGCCAGCCTTCAATTCCTGCAGCAGCTCTCCATCTGTGGTGACAGTGGTTTCGAAGACCGTGACACACGTGCCGATTTCATCTGGTGAGTGAGCATCACTGCCGCCTGTGGTCCTCAAGTTGTGTCTGGCTGCCATCTGCAGGGCCGGTTGATTGTAGGTCTCCCTGTGGCGGCCGTTGTGCGCTTCCACAGCATCGATTGCGGCGATGTCTACCTTGCCAAGCGCAGTCCTCATGGCAGCGTCGGGGTCACTGATTGTCGATTCCGGCAGCCCTCGAAATGGGTGTGCGTAGATCATGAATCCGTCGGCTGCAGTTACCATCCTCCTCAGTTCGCGGAGATGAAGCAAACTGGTGAAGTCGACATTCAGACCGAATGCGAGCATCTCAATGCCGCCCTGCAGCATGACCTCGACGCCCGTGAAGACAGGAAACTCATACTTCTCCCGCAGGACGCGAATCTCAGATGGCTGCCAGGCGCGGTCGTGCTCAGTGAAGCAAATGCCGTCCAGTCCGATCTCCCTGGCTGTTTGGATGGCTTCCTCAGCGCTCATGAGACTATCGGGTGATAGTGGAATGGTATGTACGTGCAGGTCAATCTTCAAGCTGCAATCCCGACAAGCTGTCTGGTATCCTGGCATAATTGTATAGGATGGGACTGGCAACAATAAAGGCGCTTCGATCCGGTGGCAGGGCAAACGACTGCTTGCGTCGGTGGCCAGTTCCAGCAAGAAAGGGTGATGAATCATGACCGGGGTACGAGATGGTGACATGCTTTTTCAGCCTTTTCAGTTGGGCCCGATGAGCCTGCGGAACAGGCTGGTCTTGCCACCGATGGGTACGAATGCGGCTGATAATGACGGCTACATTACCCCTGCGGTGCTGGGCTACTATGAGGCCAGAGCGCGGGGCGGCGTTGGCCTGATCATCGTCGAAGGCGTCTGCATTGATCAGGCCCACGGCAAAGCTGTTCAGCATCCGCTTGGCATAGACGACGACCGATACCTCCCCGGGCTCAGGCTTCTCGCTGATGCGATCCACAGGGGAGGGGCAAAGGCTGCTATACAGCTCCATCATGCGGGCCGGGCTACCAGCCGGGACGTGATCGGGCACGAGCCCGTGGCACCATCAGCTCTGCCGGCAGCCGACGGGTCTCTAGCCAGAGAGCTGACGTTGCTGGAGATCCGCGAGCTTGTTGCCCGCTTCGCGCAGTGTGCATATCGCGCCAAGCAAAGCGGCTTCGATGCTGTGGAGCTACATTCGGCCTCGAACTACCTGCTCTACCAGTTTCTGTCTGCAAAGTGGAACAAGCGGCTTGATGACTATGGCGGCAGCCTGGAGAAACGCGCCCGTTTCCTGATGGATGTCCTGCGGGCTGTACGGGAGGTGGTGGGGCCCCACTTCCCCTTCTGGCCAAGACTGAACTGCATGGTCGCCGACGAGGACCCGGGCTACACCCCTGAGGATGCCATTGCGGTGTCCGTCATGGCCGAGAAGGCTGGGGCCTACGCTATCCACGTAGCCTCGTTCGCGGAGCGGAGGCAGCGCCGCCCCCCTTCGGCCACGCCCCGCGGGGCGCTTCTGCCACTGATCGAGCCGATCAAGAAAGCGGTGAAGGTGCCTGTTATTGCTTCCACCAGGATCGACGCCGAACTGGGGGAGTCAGTCCTGCGTGAAGGAAAGGCAGATCTCATAGCGATTGGCCGGGCCCTGATTGCGGATCCGGAGCTGCCCAACAAGGTGCGCGAAGGACGGGGCAGCGACGTTGTCCCTTGCATCGTCTGCAATCACTGTACCGATGTCCTGAAGCCCGGACAGGCTGGCGGCACATCCCTGGAATGCACGGTCAACCCCGCTGTTCTGAAGGAGCAGGAGTTCGTCCTCGTCCCGGCGAAGGGACCGAAGCGCGTTCTGGTGATCGGCGGAGGGCCGGCTGGCCTCGAGGCCGCCATAATGGCGGCGAGGCGAGGCCACGAGGTGACCCTGTGGGAAAGAGGACAGCGACTCGGCGGCCAGCTCTTCTATGCGGCGATTCCTCCCTACAAACAGACTCTGCTACCGCTCCTTGAGTATCTCGTGAGGCAGGTGCAGCAGGCTGGTGTCAGGGCGGAGACGGGCAAAGAAGCCACTCTGCAATCGGTGCGCCAGATTGAGCCTGATAGCGTGGTGCTGGCTGCCGGCGCCACGCCGGTAGTACCGTATATCCCCGGCGTAGCGACCGGCAGGGTACTCAGCGCGTTTCAGGTGCTGGGTGGGGAGGTGGATCCTGGGAAGAGGGTGGCTATCATCGGCGGTGAACTCGTAGGCTGTGAGGTGGCGGAATTCCTGGTGCAGCAGGGCAGGTCGGTGACTGTCATGAGAAGAGGGCCGGAGATGGCCACCAGGATGGAGAGCTCCCGCCGATGGGCGATGATAGAGAGGCTGAAGCACAAGGGTGTCAGGTTGCTGACCGGAGTGACCTACAGAAGGATCACGGACGAGGGCGTAGAGATCGGGTTGCCGGATGGCAGGGAAGAGACCATATCTGCGGACTCAGTGGTTCTGGCTGCAGGCGCGAGGGCTAATTCTGAGCTGTTCCAGGCCCTTGCCAACGAATTCCCAGTGTATCTCGTCGGCGACGCCGTCGCTCCGCGGGGAATCAGAGAGGCGATACACGAGGGTGCGGCTGTCGGCTGCCAGATCTAGACGACTCCTCCGAATCCCGTGATCGCGTCCCCGGGGTCGGACTTTGGAGTGAATCGGGACAAGGGAAGCAGGTGAGGAAGGAAGACTGTTTCCTGCTGGCCCGATCATGATGTGCGTAAGATCCCAGTCGGTACAGACGGCGTGCAATCAGTGCCGCCCTCGCACCACGTGGTACTGCCCATGTTCAATGGTCATGAGCAGAAGGGGCGTCCATTATCGGGCGGGCGACGGTTGGAATCGGCTAGGTTTTATGATATACACTCCTAGGAGTGTGATAGGTCGTAGTGGTCTGGCTCTTAGGTAGACGCTCCCGTGGGCTGGTGCTGCTGCGGTTGGTGTCGCTGCGGTCAGACCTTGTGGAGAACGGGCGATGTTCCGGCGGACGCTCACACACCGAGGGGGACGAAGTGATCATGCTGACATAGTCAGTATGGTCAATTACCGGCTGCGGAAGAGGGACCAGATACTGCTGGCCTTCATTGCGCTTCTTGGTCTAATCCTGGTGTTGAACCTGCCAGCGACATCGGTTGGCGTAGTCTCGGAGATGGGAGCCGAAGGAAGGCCATTGTGTACGAGTGCGGACTTGTCAGCAGTGCCCCAATCTGTTGCAGACGATGCCGCCTCACTGGCTGCCCGCCTTTTCGGCAGAAACAGAGACAAGCGCTGTTCGTTCGTGGATGAGCTGCTGGCCACCTACGTGCGGTCGCAGGGGAAGGACCTGGTCATCTTCTTCAGCCCGGGTGGGTGGGGGTCGGGGCCTATGGACTTGGGAAGGCCCTGGGGTAGCATCCTCGAAGGAATTCGATCGCGTTTGTCAGAGTACAGCGTCAATTCGCTGATTCTGACCTATCAGCGCAGCACATACGGGTTCATGGGCTGCTTTGAGGAGTTCACCCAGATACTGCGGGCCTATCCGTCCAAGGCCAAGGTTCTGGCCTGGAGAGTCCGCTTCCTGGCCGAGCATAGCCCTGGGTTAAAGGTAGTCATCATCGGGGAGAGTACGGGGGCTCAGATCGGCAATGAGGCGATGAATATTCTGGCAGGTATCCCCCGCGTGTTCGGCATAGAGATCGGTCCGCCATGCTGGTATCCCCACCAGTCAACGCGCCAGAAGCTGGTGCTCGCGGACAATGGAAAAGCAGCCGATTCCTTTAGCCGCGGAGACGTGTTCACCATCCTGAAGGCCAATCTCTCTGACCTGCTGGACGGGTCCAAGACGCTGAACGACCGGGGAACCATATTGAAGTACCTCAAGGCACCCGGCCATGACTACTGGTGGGATTACCCTGCGGTCTCCACCAGGATAATGCAATTCCTGGAGGACGTCGTCGGTATTGGCGACCAACTCACCATTGCTTCTGCGTCTGGAGAGTAGGGCGCCGCACCCATCTGCCGCACTCGCCGCGGCGCATTACCTCTCGGCCTTTCGGTTGTCCGGTTCGGCATGGCAAGCTGCGTTGATGCCGACTGTGCCGTTGCCGGCAAAGAAGCAGCTGAGAGAGGATGCCGCGGTTCGGTTTCTCCCGTGATGGCCCGCCCTTCGCGCGTGAGCACGAACGTTCTGCTATAATGGCTCCACGATGAACAAGCCCCCGGCCAAGATGCTTACCGTCGGTGAGGTCAACAGCACCTTCGCCGAGAAGGGGGTGCACGTCCAGTTGCCCCTTCCCACCGATTACTTGGTGCGGAGCCTGCAGATTCTCGAACGTAAGAAGATACCGGGAGGAGTGGCGCTCCTGCTGAGCGTGCGGTTCATCAACGACAAAGGTGAGGAGGTCTCAGAACTCTTCCATTGCGAAGGCGCCGTAGAGTCTGAGGAAAGGAAGAGGAGGGCAGCGGCCCCCGATATCGAACAGCCCCCGCTGGCTGAGCTCCTGCCGCTTCGCTCGCAAGAGGGCTTCGAAAACGAGGAGGCTGCTGTCGCTTATCTGGCTGAAGCCGTGACGCACCTGGTGAAGGACAAGGGGTACACCACGATTCAGTGCGACGATGTGGACCTGTGCTTTGAGAAGGCAGGCCGCCGCTTCTTCGTGGAGCTAGCTGCACGCTGCGACGATCTGGCCCTGGTCAAGGCAGAGAAGCTGATAGCGCTGCGAGGGAAGCACGGTGTGGACCATGACTACGGGCTGGTGATTCCTGCTTTTCAGGAGACGCTGGGAGTGCCTTTACTGGCGGAGGAACGTTGGATTCTACGTCATCAGGAGCGCATGACCATCAACCGGATCGGGATCTACGGGGTGGACAATTGGAACCCCAACCTGCTGTACGCCTTCTCGGTGCATCCGGGGCAGAAGGACCTGAAGAGATACTTCATGATGACCGGCTCGAAATGGGAACTGGTGCGGAGCCGCTACGTCCTCCGGCGGCCCATCAAGAAAGCCCCGACTCTTGACTCCCCGGCGTGACGCCTGTCACATGCTGGCGCAGCGGGGCGTGTGATAGAATCTAGGTACACTTGGCGGAGCTGCGTGCGTGAGAAACGCGCCGCCGGCATTCCTTTAGAGGGGGCGGGCGGCGCTTTCGCCTGCTTTGCTGAGTCCGTAATCATCTACTGAGTCTGAAACATGGTGTCGATGGGGCCGGAAAGGCTAACTGAGCAGGCACAGGAAGCGATGGCTGCTTCCCAACAGCTGGTGATGAGATACCGGCACAGCCAGTGGGATGTGGAACACATCCTGATGGCGCTGTTGGAGCAGGAAAACAGCCTGGCGCGCGAGGTATTGAAAGAGCTCGGCGTAGACGATCAGGTCGTCAAGCAGCAGGTGGAGATGGTGCTGGAGAAGGTGCCCAAGATCGCCCACCAAGGGGCGCAGATCTTCGTTACGCCCCGGATACCGAGTCTCATGAACTCCGCGGCGGCAGAGGCCGACCGGCTCAAGGATGAGTTTGTTGGTGTGGAACACATCTTGATTGCCATGGCTGGTGAGCAGCAGGGAGATGCTGCCCGCATCCTGCGGGCCAACGGCGTGGACCAGGAGGGCATCTATAGAGCCTTGCAGAAGATCCGAGGAGGCCACAGGGTTATGGACAGGCAAGCTGAGAGCAGGTACCGGAGCCTGGAGAAATACGGCATTGACCTCACTGCGGCGGCCAGGAATGGCAAGCTGGACCCGGTTATAGGCCGGGACGAAGAAATACGGCGCGTGATGCAAATACTGTCCCGCCGCACCAAGAACAACCCCATCATTATTGGCGAAGCTGGCGTGGGCAAGACGGCCATCGCCGAAGGCTTGGCAGAGAAGATTGTAGCTGATGATGTTCCTGACTCGCTGAAGAACAAGAGAATGGTGGCGCTGAACATGACCTCTCTGGTTGCTGGCGCCAAGTTCCGGGGCGAGTTCGAAGACAGGCTGAAGGCTGTCATTGATGAGGTCCGCCAGTCGCAGGGTGAGATCATTCTTTTCATCGATGAGTTCCACACGGTGGTTGGTGCGGGGGCGGCGGAGGGGGCTATCGATGCCAGCAATATCCTCAAACCGGCGCTCGCGCGGGGCGAGATGCAGTGCATCGGCGCCACCACTCTTGATGAATACCGCAAGCACATCGAAAAGGACAAGGCGCTGGAGCGCCGGCTACAGCCGGTCTTCATTGAGCAGCCAAGTGTAGAGGCCACTGTACAGATGCTCAAGGGGCTGAAGCCCCGCTACGAGGCTCATCACAAGATCGAGATCACCGACTCCGCTCTGGAAGCAGCGGCTAGGCTTTCGAATCGATACATTACCGACCGGTTCCTCCCGGACAAGGCTATCGATCTTATCGACGAGGCAGCGAGCAAGCTTCGGATCGATCTCGAGAGCGCGCCGCCGGCCGTGAAGGAGTTGGAGCGTGAGGTCAAGCGTCTGGCTAACGAGGAGGAGTCAGCCTCGCAGCGCGGCGACTATCAGCGCGCTGCGGAACTGAAGGCGGAGATGCTGCGGAAGGAGGAGGAGTACAAGGCGGCCAAGAACGCCTGGCTCAGCGAGAAGAAGATCGACCGCGTAGTGGACGAGAATGACATTGCCGAGCTGGTTTCCAAGTGGACTGGCATACCGGTGAGCAGAATGCTGGAGAGCGAGTCCAAGAGACTGGTCAACATGAAGGAGGAGATCCACAAGAGGATAGTCAACCAGGAGAAGGCGGTGGTGGCAGTTTCTGAGGCCATTCGCCGCGCCAGAGCCGGCCTCAAGGATCCCAAGCGGCCTATCGGCAGTTTCATGTTTCTTGGCCCCACCGGTGTCGGCAAGACGGAGCTGGCCAAGGCACTGGCGGCCTTCCTGTTCGACGATGAGAACGCGCTGGTGCGCGTGGATATGTCGGAGTATATGGAGAAGCATACGGTGTCGCGGCTCATCGGCGCGCCGCCGGGCTATGTGGGCTATGACGAGGGCGGTCAGCTCACTGAGATGGTGCGGCGTCGCCCGTTCCGCGTGATTCTGTTCGACGAAATCGAGAAGGCGCATCCGGATGTGTTCAACATCCTGCTGCAGATACTTGAAGACGGCCGGCTTACTGACGGCCACGGACGGGTCGTAGACTTCAAGAACGTAGTTGTCATAATGACAAGCAACCTGGGAACGCAGGAAGTACAGAAGCAGAGCATCGGTTTCCGCCAGGAAAAGGAGCTTGACCAGGAGAAGCTGCGCCAGACGATCAAGAACGCACTGAAGCAGGCCTTCCGGCCGGAGTTGATCAACCGCATCGATGAAATCATCATCTTCGACTCTTTGAACCAGCAGCAACTGCAGCAGATAGTCGATCTTCTCATCGGCGAGTTGCGGAAGCGGCTGTCCGAGCACAAGATCGCCGTGGAATTGACCGAAGCGGCGAAGAATTGGCTGCTGAAGGAAGGGTACGATCCCGCCTTCGGCGCAAGGCCTCTGCGGCGGGCCATACAGCGCTATGTGGAGAACCCGATATCAAAGGGTATTCTGGACGGGGCATACGTGGAAGGTGACACCATCCTGGCGGATGCCAATGCAGAAGGCTTAACCTTCGCCAAGAAGTAGCCAATGAAAGTGCTGCTGCAACGCGTCAGCCGGGCCTCGGTGACCGTGGATGGGGAAGTGGTAGGGCGGATTGGCTTGGGGCTGGTGGGGCTGGTAGGGGTGGCGCAGGGCGACACCGAGGAAGACGCGCGCTACCTTGTGGACAAGACCATCGGCCTGCGCATATTCCCTGACGGCGTGGGAAAGTTCAACCGTTCACTGTTGGATGTGGGCGGGGCGCTGCTCCTGGTGAGCCAGTTCACCCTCATTGCCGATACGCGGAAGGGACGGCGTCCCAGCTTCATCGAAGCTGCCGCACCCGGAGAAGCCGAAGCCCTGTTCAACCGATTCGTTGACCTGGCACGCAACACTGGCATCATGGTGGAAACCGGCCGTTTCCAGGCGCACATGCTCGTGGAAATCCACAACGACGGGCCAGTCACAATCCTCCTGGACAGCAAAGCCAGGTAGAAGTGCCTGTCTTAACGCTACTTGGCTCTCTAACGACCAGGCGCCGAAAACAGAATCGCCAGCCGGGTGCCCGGCTGGCGATGTCATCTCTGCCCCGAAGATCTTTGGCTTACTCTGCCTCGGAATCGCCTTCGGCGTCGGACTCCTCATCATCCTGGTCCTCCGCATCCCGTGCGTCGGCACCTTCCTCTGTGTCCTCTGGCTCATCATCCTCACTGGCGTCCTCGGCCCCCTCGGCCCGCTCCATTTCTGCCACGATCTCGGCGTCAGGCCGGATCTGTGCCGCAGGCTCTTCGGTTCGGCTGTCAATGGCGAGCCCGGCGTCCACAATCTGGGTGATCAGGTCCTTCTGAGGTGGCTTCGTCAGCTCCAGTTCCTCGGGAGTGAGGCATTGCGCCGGGATCAGCCTGCCGATAATCACGTTCTCCTTCAGTCCGACCAGCCTGTCGATCTTGCCGTTGATGGCTGCCTCGGTCAGAACCCGTGTGGTCTCCTGGAACGAGGCTGCTGCCAGCCAGCTATCTGCATTCAGCGCAGCCTTGGTTATGCCCAGCAGTGCTGTCTGAGCTGTGGCAGCTTCACCGCCTTCCGCGACCACTCTGGCGTTGATTTCTTCGAAGGCGAACCTGTCCACAAGATCGCCCGGCAGCAGCTCGGTGTCGCCTGGAGTGTCCACCCTGACTTTCTGAAGCATACGGCGGGCTATGACCTCAATATGCTTGTCGTTGATGTTCACGCCCTGAGAGCGGTATACCTTCTGTATCTCATCCACCAGGTAGCGCTGAGCCGCTTCACGTCCCTTGATTCGCAAGATGTCCTGCGGATTGACATGGCCCTCAGTAAGCTGGTCGCCGGCTTTCACATGGGCGCCTTTCTCGATGCGGATGCTTGCGGTGAAGGGAACGACGTATTCCTCCTCCTCCTTCTCCTCATAGCTGATCACCAGGTTCTTCCCTTCAATGCTGACCGTGCCGGTAACGGGTGCCAGGAGTACGGGTACGGGAGCGGTGGAATCCTTGTCTTTGCCCTTGCCCTTTGCCTTGGTCTCTTCCTCCCCGGCCTTGACGGCTAGCACAGTGCCGACCTCAACTCTGTCACCGTCCCGCACCATCAGTTCCGACTTCGCCGGTATGGGATACTCGTTGCGGTATGACTCGGTATTGGTGATCTTGATCCGGTAACCCTCGTCGGATGGTATGATGTCAGCAATCCCGTCTATCTCGGAAAGAACAGCCTGGCCTTTCGGTATCCTGGCTTCGAACAACTCTTCCACGCGCGGCAAGCCGGTGGTAATGTCCAGCCCCATGACCCCGCCTGTGTGGAAGGTGCGCAGGGTCAACTGTGTTCCCGGTTCCCCGATGCTCTGTGCAGCAATAATGCCTACGGTCGTATAGAGGTCAACCAGCCGGCCCTTGGAAAGGTCCATGCCGTAGCAGGCCTGACACACACCTTGCCTCGATTGGCAGGTGAGCGGCGACCTAACGTAGACCTGGGTGATGCCGGCAGCGACGATCTCCTTTGCCTTGTCTTCGTCGATCTCTTCGTTCTGATCCACGATCGTCTTGTGGGTCTTCGGATGAACTACTTTGGCGGCGGCCACGCGCCACATGATGCGCTCCTGTAGCGATGGCAGGAAGCTGTCCTTGGATTCCGTGCACCATATGCCTTCGGTGGTTCCGCAGTCCCTCTCGAGCACTATCATGTCCTGAACGATGTCAACCAGTCTTCTGGTGAGATAGCCGGCGTCGGATGTTCTCAGAGCCGTATCCGCCAGGCCTTTGCGGGCTCCGTGGGTGGAGATGAAGTATTCCAGCACGGAAAGACCTTCGTTGAAGCTCGACCGAATTGGGAAGTCGATGATCTTGCCTGATGGATCGGTCATAAGTCCGCGCATGCCAGCCATCTGCCTGATCTGGGAGATATTACCTTTGGCCCCTGACGTGGCCATCATGTACACACTCCCGAAGCGGTCCATTGACTGGGACACGAGTTCGGTCACCTTGTCCGTGGTCTCCGTCCAGACATCCACGATTCCGGTATAGCGCTCATCGTCGGTGATGAGGCCGCGGTAATGCTGATCCTCGATGCGGGCCACTATCTTCTCGGCTTCCTTGAGGACCTTGTACTTCTCCTCCGGCACCTTGACATCGCTGACACTGATGGTGGTGCCGGACTTGGTGGCATACCTGAATCCGAGATTCTTCATCTTGTCGACCATGTTGGCCGTCGCTTCTTGTCCGCTCAGCTTCAGAGACTGCGCGATGAGCTTCTTCAGCATGCCTTTGTCGACCGTCTCGTTGACGAAGCCGATCTCTTTGGGCAAGACGGAGTTGAATATGATGCGGCCCACCGTGGTCTTCAGCCGCTCTCCTGTGTCCGGATGCCTGGCTTCTATCTCCGCGCCCAGAGCGACGGTACCGAGGTTGTACGCCAGTTCTGCTTCGACGAAGGACCCGAACACGCACCCCTCGCCCTTGGCGCCACTCCTGAGTGACGTCAGGTAGTAGCAGCCAAGGACCATGTCCAGAGTGGGCGCCACGACCGGTTCGCCGTTGCTTGGCAGCACCATGTTGTGCGTGCTCAGCATCGCTTTCCTGGCCTCCATCACCGCTGCCTTCGACAGCGGTACATGGACAGCCATCTGGTCACCGTCGAAGTCGGCATTGAAGGCCGTGCATACCAGCGGATGAAGCTGAATGGCGCTCCCTTCGATCAGCACGGGCTCAAAGGCCTGGATACTCATGCGGTGCAAAGTTGGCGCCCGGTTCAACAGCACCGGCCGTTCCTTCACTACTTCCTCGAGGATGCCCCATATTTCCGGTCTGGCCCTCTCCACCATCCTCTTGGCGCTCTTGATATTGGTGGCGATGCCCTGCTGGACCAGCCGATACATCAAGAAGGGCTTGAACAGCTCCAGCGCCATGCGCTTAGGTAAGCCACACTGGTGCAGCTCCAGATCTGGCCCGACCACGATCACCGACCGGCCGCTGTAGTCGACCCGCTTACCCAGCAGGTTCTGCCGGAACCGCCCCTGCTTGCCACGCAGGACATCGGACCGGGACTGCAATGGCCGGTTGCCAACACCGGTAATGGCTCTCCGCTGCCGGCCGTTATCGATCAGAGAGTCCACTGCTTCCTGCAGCATCCTCTTCTCGTTATGAATGATGATCTCCGGCGCGCCGACGTCGAGCAACCGTCTGAGACGGTTGTTGCGGTTGATCACGCGGCGGTAGAGGTCATTAAGGTCGCTGGTGGCAAACCGCCGGCCGTCCAGTTGCACGATCGGCCTGAGGTCCGGCGGCAGAACCGGAAGCACGGTGAGTATCATCCATTCCGGCTTGTTGCCGCTCCGCCGGAACGCCTCCACCACCTGCAGCCTCTTGATGGCTTTCTTGCGGCGCTGTCCGGAGGCCGAGTTGATCTCCTCGTGGAGCTTGGCATGAAGTTCATCGAGGTTGAGCTTCTGCAGCACCGTCAGGATAGCCTGGGCGCCCGTGTCGGCTTCGAACATATGCCCATACTTGGCGCGCATCTCCCGGTATCGGTTGTCAGTAAGGAGCTTGAGTGGGCAGAGATCCTCTACGTCGGTGATCTTATCCTCAATCTCCTTTTCCGCCGCCATCCGGTCCTCGACACTGAGGTCATCCCTGTCAGCCAGTGCATCGCGCTCTTGTCTGAGTTCCGCCAGCATGCGATCCCTGGCGGCTTCATCGACGTTGATGATCATGTACTGCGCGAAGTAGATCACTCTCTCCAAGCTGCGTGGAGATAGGTCAAGCAGCAGACCGATGCGGCTGGGGATCCCCTTAACGAACCAACTGTGAGCCACGGGCGCCGCGAGGTCGATATGGCCCATGCGCTCCCGGCGAACCTTGGAGAGCGTCACCTCGACGCCGCACCTGTCGCAACGTATGCCCTTGTACCGTATCTTCTTGTACTTGCCGCAGTAACACTCAAAATCCTTGGTAGGACCAAATATCCTTTCGCAGAAAAGGCCGTCCCTCTCCGGTTTGAGGCTGCGGTAGTTGATGGTTTCCGGCTTGGTCACCTCACCCCATGACCAGCTCTTGATCTGCTCCGGGGAGGCGAGTGAAATCCTTATTCCGCTAAGGCTGTCAGCACTAAGCACAGGCGTTCCTCCTTGGAGATTGGCTTCTATTCACTCTTGGGGTTGGGGCTGCCGCCCTCGCTCACGAACAACTCTATGGAGAGGCCCAGACTCTGCAGTTCGCGGACGAGGACATTGAACGATTCCGGCAGACCAGGAGGATGCACGTCTTCACCCTTGGTGATGGCCTCGTATGCTTTGGCCCGGCCGGCAATGTCGTCGGACTTGATGGTCAGAAGCTCCTGCAGCGTATGAGCTGCTCCGTATGCCTCCAGAGCCCAGACCTCCATCTCTCCGAAACGCTGCCCGCCGAACTGTGCCTTGCCACCCAGGGGTTGCTGCGTGATCAGAGTGTATGGCCCCGTGGAGCGGGCGTGGACCTTGTCCTCCACAAGGTGGATCAGCTTCATCATATAGACGACGCCCACGGTCACCGGCTGATCGAACGGCTCACCGGTGCGGCCGTCGTACAGTATCGTCTTGCCGTAGATGGGCGGGGAAACAGATGCCTCTCTACTGACCCTCTCTACCTCCTTCTGTATCTGCTGGTCAGTGAGTCCCTCCGTGTCGACGCCAAAGTCATTAAGCCAGAGTCGCAGGCAGGCGCGTTTGGACTCACTATTGTAGTCTTCGCTGAGTATGACCTCCGGATTGTATCCCCGCTCTCGAAGCCATTCTCTGGCTCGCTCCAACCTGCTTTCTGCCGTTGTATTACCCGTACCGACGTTGGCCTGCCTGACTATCCAGGCTCTGGCCAGCGCATCCTCGACCACTTCGGTGTTGGCGCTCTCGAACACCGGGCAATCTGCCTTGAAACCCAGTTCCTGGGCGGCCCATCCCAGGTGCGTCTCAAATATCTGTCCCAGGTTCATGCGGGAAGGTACGCCGATGGGATTCAGGACGATGTCTATGGGCGTTCCGTCTGGCAGGAATGGCATATCTTCGACAGGCAGGATTCGGGAAATAACGCCCTTGTTGCCGTGACGCCCAGCCAGCTTGTCCCCCTCAGACGCCTTGCGTTTCTGCGCCACCCAGACACGAACCAGCTTGCTAACTCCTTCGGGGAGTTCGTCGCGGTTAGTGAACACGCGCACCGCGATCACTAGGCCTCTCTCTCCGTGAGGCACCCTGAGGGAGGTATCTTTCACTTCGCGCGCTTTCTCTCCGAATATCACCCGAAGCAGTTTCTCTTCGGCACTGAGCTCAGTTTCTCCCTTCGGAGTGATCTTGCCTACCAGAATGTCCCCGGACTCGACGTCGGCACCGACTTGGACGATCCCTTCGTCGTCCGGCTTGCGCAGACTCTCTTCACCCACGTTGGGGATGTCTCTCGTGATCTCTTCCGCGCCCAGCTTGGTTTCCCTGGCCTCCACCTCGTAACGCTCAATATGGATCGAAGTGAACTTGTCCTCCTGAACAAGTTTCTCGGAGATCACTATGGCGTCTTCGAAGTTGTATCCTTCCCAGCTCATGAAGGC
>JAUCPZ010000111.1 GCA_030372995.1 Dehalococcoidia bacterium | reverse complement strand
CAAGAAGCTGAGCGGCAAGGGCGGGCTCACCGAGAAGGATGTTGACGAGGCACTGCGCCAAGTGAGGCTGGCGCTGCTGGAAGCCGACGTCAACCTGAAGGTGGTGAAGGACTTCACCGCCCGGGTGCGCGAACGCGTGCTGACGCAGGAAGTCCTCAAGAGCCTGACCCCGACCCAGCATGTGGTGAAGATCGTCCATGAAGAGCTGACCGCCATCCTGGGGGGCGGACAGAGCACCCTGATACCAGCGGGGCGGCCGCCATCGGTCATGATGCTGGTCGGCCTTCAGGGAAGTGGCAAGACTACCACGGCGGCCAAACTGGCGCTGCACATGAGGCGCTCCGGGCAGAACCCGCTGCTGGTGGCCGCCGATACGCGGCGCCCAGCGGCTATCGAGCAACTCGTCATTCTGGGCAAGCAGCTCAATCTTCCCGTCTATGCTGAGGACCAGAAGGCCAAGCCGACCGATATTTGCGCCCATGCCCTGCAGCGTGCCCGGGAAACGGCTTCTACCTGGGTCATCGTCGATACTCAGGGACGCCTTCACATCGACGAGGCACTCATGAAGGAACTGCAGGACGTCAAGAAGGTTCTGCAGCCCACCGAGGTCCTGCTGGTGGTCGACGCCATGACCGGGCAAGAGGCCGTCCGCGTGGCCGAGGAGTTCCACACGAAGGTGGGCCTGACCGGCCTCATCCTCACCAAGATGGATGGCGACGCCAGGGGCGGCGCGGCGCTCTCGATCAAGTCCGTTACCGGCGTTCCCATCAAGTTCGTCGGCACGGGTGAGAAGACGGACGCTCTGGAGGCCTACTACCCCGACCGCATGGCCTCCCGCATTCTGGGTATGGGCGATATGCTCACGCTCATCGAGAAGGCTGAGAAGGTGGTCGATGAGAAGTGGGCCAAGGAGATGGAGAAGAAGATCCGCACGGCCAGCTTCACCTTCGAGGACTTCCTGGAGCAGCTTCAACAGGTCAAGAAGATGGGATCCATAGGACACCTGCTGGAGATGATCCCGGGCATGGGGTCAGTTGCGAAAAAGTTGCCTGAAGGCATGGACGAGAAGCAACTGAAGAAGGTGGAGGCCATCGTCCGCTCCATGACCAAAGAGGAGCGCTTGCACCCGGATATCATCGACGGTTCCCGCCGCAGGCGGATCGCCAAGGGCAGCGGGACCACTTCTCAGGACGTTAACCAGCTCCTGAACCAGTTCCGGCAGGTCCAGAAGCTGATGAAGCAGTTGGACACCGGAAAGGCCAAGCGCCTGATGCAGGGTATGAAGTAGTACCCGCTTCTGTCATTCCCGCGAAGGTGGGAACCCACGCCCCACCGCACCGAGAGAAAAACCACTTTCGCCTTCTCAAGGCTCGTTCTCAACCCCCCACCTCCACTCGTGGGTGAACAAGAAGAAGGCAGACGGGCTCCGCCACTCTGCGCACCCCGATCCGGGGTTCGGACTTGGGATTTCGAGCTTTGAGGCCGCTACTCCAGATAGTCCTTCAGTTTCCGGCTCCGCGTCGGGTGGCGCAGTTTACGCAGTGCCTTGGCCTCGATCTGGCGGATGCGCTCGCGGGTAACCTTGAACTCCTTGCCAACCTCCTCCAGCGTGCGGCTGCGGCCATCCTCTAGCCCAAACCTCAGCCGAAGCACCCTCTGCTCACGCGGCGTGAGCGTGCCGAGCACATCGCTTATCTGGTCCTTCAGAAGTTCGTAGGAAGCGGTATCGACCGGGGACATGATCTTGCGGTCCTCGATGAAGTCACCCAGATGGCTGTCCTCTTCTTCGCCGATCGGTGTCTCCAGTGATATCGGTTCCTGAGAGATCTTCATGATCTCCTC
This sequence comes from Dehalococcoidia bacterium, assembly GCA_030372995.1. Taxonomy (GTDB): domain Bacteria; phylum Chloroflexota; class Dehalococcoidia; order UBA2247; family RBG-13-53-26; genus JAFGCL01. The sequence continues at coordinate 456 of JAUCPZ010000111.1, read as the reverse complement.
GACCTTCTCCGGAGGCATTTCCATCTCCTGGCTGATTTCCTCGATGGTAGGTTCGCGGCCGAACTCCTGGGCCAGGCGGCGGCTGGTGCGGTAGAGCTTCGTTATCGTCTCTACCATGTGCACCGGGATCCGGATCGTGCGCGCCTGGTCCGCGATAGCGCGGGTGATCGACTGGCGGATCCACCACGTGGCATAGGTGCTGAACTTGTAGCCCCGGCGGTAGTCGAACTTCTCCACGGCGCGCAGCAGCCCGATGTTGCCCTCCTGAATGACGTCCAGGAAGGACATGCCCCTCTCGGCGTACTTCTTGGCCACGCTGACCACCAGCCTCAGGTTGGCCTCCACCAGGCGCTCCTCGGCCAGCCGGCCAGCGAAGTCGATCCTCTTGAGGTAGAGCTCGAGCTTCTCCTCCAGGGGCTTGAGCCTGTCTCTTATACACATCTCCGAGCCCACGAG